>JABIQA010000009.1 GCA_018699155.1 Chromatiales bacterium | reverse complement strand
GCCATGGCAAAGCCATTTATTAAGCACACAGTACCTGCTGCGACTAAAGCGTGGTTAAAGAAAGAAGCTGTTGTGCAGAAGAAACTACACAAAGCCATTCAGAAAGAAATGAATGTCAATTTTGCATCAAAGCGCGCAAAGCTCTATGAAGAGTTTTTTGAGCGAATTAAAACCCGCGGTTTCAATGTTCATTTTACTGATCGCCGTCAGATCCGTGAGGATGAGATTCCTAAGCAACATCGTAAAGATAAGGTTGTTTGGTAAATACTAGTTTTTGCGACTAGCGAGAGCTGATCGTATATAAAGTTTTGATAAGGAGATAAGTATGGCGCGCCCACATATCGAGCCATTTGTAGATCGTTCAATTGATTTTAAGCGGTTTACCTTGCCGGGTTTCAGTAAAGGCATGCATTATAAAATGCTCAGCGTTGATAACGGCACCGGTGCTTGCACCATGACCGTAAAATACGAGACGGGTTACAAGCAGCCCCCCGGTATGAGTTATACTGAAGTTGAGATATTGTTGATGTCAGGCACCATCAAGTACGGCAAGGAAACTTTCCGTCCTGGTCATTACCTGCATATTCCACCGGGCGTTGCGATGCCTGAAATGAAAGTCAGTCGTGCAGCTACTGTGCTGATGATGTACAACTTTGCAGAGCCTAGCTTCGTTGAGTCTGATGAGCATCATCGCTTGGCAATGCCAGGTCAACTGACCTCCGTTAACGCTTACGATGACATTCAGTGGCAGCCCAGCAGTGGCGCGATTTATCCTGCAGTTGCTCCGGGTTGTATGCTGAAAGTTTTGAAATACGATCCTCTGACCGAAGCTTTGTCATTCTTGTATTGCATGACACCTAAGTTCTGGCAGGACAATATTTCATATCATGACAGTGCTGAAGAGGCTTACCACATCTGGGGTACTTCCCATATGATGCAGTTTGGTGAGTTGCCTACCGGCGGTTACTTCTGGCGTCCTGAGTACATCAACCACGGTTCATTTTCTTCCGAGTTGGGTATCCTCGCATTTGGTCGCACTGACTCGAAGCTGCACAACTATTTCCATTGGAACCCATGGACATCTCCTGAAGAGAACCGTGAACGCGCAGCCGCACAGTTAGCGCGTCATCGTCCTCAGTTGTTTAATTGGACTAAGTCTCCAGATGGTCATAATCATCCGCATGACTTTGAGTACCCCGATGCGAAGGACAACACGCACTACATTTAAGAAAGCAGTAAAAAGGCCCCGCCCGATCGGGCGGGGCCTTTTTTTTTGGGCAAACTGCCAGTTCCCGGCAGCATAGACTGGTATTATTCCCCACTCGGTCACACCCGCCATATAGTAGGAGAGAAGCCATGGCTGGTCCTTTGGCAGGCATAAAGATTCTAGAAGTCACCGCAGTAGTGCTGGGTCCGTTCGCGTGCCAGATGCTTGCTGATATGGGCGCGGAGGTCATTAAAGTTGAACCGCCACATGGCGATAGCAATCGTGCTCTGGGTGCTTCGCGCAACCCGGGTATGTCGGCTTTGTATCTCACTTGCAATCGCAACAAGCGCAGCATCGTGCTGGACCTTAAGCAGGAATCAGGTCGAGAGGCGTTGTTGAAGCTTGCTTCAGAAGTTGATGTGATGATTCACAATAATCGCCCGCAGGTAATGACCAAACTGGGTATCGACTACGACACCATTAAAGAGCTCAACCCAAATATTATTTACTGTGGTGCTTATGGCTACGGCAAAGAAGGCCCTTATGGCACCCGCGGTGCGTTGGATGACTCTATTCAGGCCGTTAGTGGCATTGCGATGTTGAACGAGATGGTTATGGGTGAGCCGCGTTATTTGCCGACCGTGCTCGCGGATAAAACCACGGCGATGGCTGTGGTAAATGCAGTGACTGCAGCTTTGTTTTCACGCGAACGTAACGGCGAAGGCCAGGAAATAGAAGTGCCCATGTTTGAGACTATGGTGTATTTCACTATGGCTGAGCATCTTTGGGGCAACGCGTTTGAGCCACCGATTGGTTCTGCAGGTTACACCCGTTTGATGAGTCATCACCGCAAGCCCTACAAAACGAAAAATGGCTATATTGCCATTCTTCCTTACATGAATAACCACTGGAAGATTTTCTGTGAGAAGACGGGCAATGAGGAGTTGATTGAAGACCCTCGTTTCAAAACGCTATCAGACCGCGTCAAGAATATTGATGATACTTATATCGAAACCGGTCGCATTATGGCTGAGCGTGATACAGAAGAGTGGTTCGAGGTTTTTGCAGATACGCCAGTGCCGGTGAACGCAGTAAACACTTTGGATGGTTTGCTTGATGATCCGCATTTGAAAGCTGTGGATTTCTGGAAGGAAGTGGATCATCCCACTGAAGGTAAAATACGTATGACCAGCTTCCCTATTAACTTCTCTAAAACGCCCGCAGATGTACGTCGCTTGCAACCCCGTTTGGGCGAGCATAGCGAAGAAGTTTTGGCTGAGGCGGGCTTGAGCACCGATGAGATAGCAGCAATGTTTGAGTCCGGAGCAACAAAGACGACTTAATAAACCGGTTTGGTATTTAATAAAAAAGCCCCGCATTGCGGGGCTTTTTTTATACGGCTAATTACTTTAGATCACTTGTTATCCAGATCATAGACGCGGATTGTGTTGTCACGAAGTAACTTGCGGCGTACCTGCGGCTTCAGACCCAAGGCATCAATGTCTTCAATAGTGCGTTTGAATGGCAGTACGGGGTAGTCGGTTCCGAAGAGGACTTTATCCTGACCAAAGCTGTTGATGTATTGAATGAACTCTTTCGGCCAGTACTTCGGACGATGGGCATCACAACCGATATACACATTGGGGTGTTTCCACGCCATCGCGATCATTTCGTCTACCCAGGGAATGCCAACGTGAATGCCGATAATTTTTAGTTCCTGAAAGTCGCAGGCAATCTGATCCAGTGTGATTGGCTTGGCGGGTGAAATGCAGGGGTAGTCTTTTGAGTAGATCATAGACTGACCGACCTGCATCTGAATGGGCACATCAAGCTCCCAACATTTTGCATAAAAGGGGTACAGCTTTGCATGACCCGGTTCCATGTTGTACCAATGCGGGTATAGATGAGCGCCAATGAAACCCATGTTGGTGACCGCATCTTCAAATGCTTTAACACCGTTCATACCGTCAAAGGGATCGATGCCGGCCAAGCCGTAGAAACGATCGGGGTACTGCTCGATAGCCTTGGCAACCACTTCATAAGGCATATGGTAGCAACCGGGCAGGCCAGGTCGGCCGCTGTAGGCCGCAATCAAGAAGGCTTTGTCGATGCCAGCTTCATCTAGAGTCTCGACGAGTTGGTCTATCTCTAATGGCTTCATTAAGTCATTGGCGGCGTTCATTTTGTCGACGAAGAACTCATCACCCCAATTCGGGCGATGAGAAAGAGCTTCGCGATTCCAGATATTTACGACCGCATCGATCGCTTTGTAGTCAGTGCTGTCTGTCATAGTTGTTCCTAGTGAAATAATCGCCCTGAAGCGAGGCCTCCCGGCTTCGGGCGAGTTTTGAATTGTTGGTTTGCCCCGGTTCCGGCCTATTTATGTTGCTTTTCAAGTCGCGGTAGCGACAGCGGCGGGGGGAGAAACCATAGCAGAAACCGAAGCTTGAGCAAAGGTAGGGGAGTCCGCACGCCTCGGTAGCGAGCCGGTTAGGCGGCCGGACTATGACCTGGGTCTTGATTCCGCTATAGTTGGCTCGAATCCTAAGGGGTGACACTGAGTTTACTCAGCTGTCTGAGACTGGCTTGCCGGAACCCTTTGAACCTGACCCGGTTAGTACCGGCGTAGGAATAAGGATAATCCTGAAATCCCGCCTGATAACCCGGTCTCAATGTAAATATGAGATCCGAAATATGTCGTTCAAAACCCCATTTCTGGCACTTTTCGCCGGTTCTTTTGCTCTGGTATCTTTTGCTGCCGACAAGCCTTCATTGCCTCAATCGCCGGTACTTGAAGAGCTGGTGGTATCTGAGTTTCGGCAGACTCCGGCTATAGACGTTAACACCAGTCTGACACAGTTGAACCAGGCTGAGATTGAAGAATTCTCTTTGCAGCACTTCGAAGAACTGGTGCAGTTGGTTCCCAATATGAACTATTCCGGCGAAGGCAGTCGTGCGCGCTATTTTCAGATTCGTGGTATTGGCGAGTTGGAGCAGTATGAGGGTGCGCCAAATCCATCGGTGGGCTTCATTATTGATGATATCGACCTGTCTGGTATAGGTGGAATTGCGACCACTTTTGACCTGCAACAGGTTGACGTGTTGCGAGGTCCGCAAGCCACACGATTTGGCGCGAGCGCTCTTGCTGGCATGGTGTATGCGCAATCCGCATTACCCAGCAAAGAAACCAGTGTTAACTTCCAGGGTTTGGTTGGTAGCAGCGGCCAGATCGGTGTTGGGGCAGCTTTAGGCGGCTCACTAAGTGACAAGCTTCAAGGGCGCATTTCGGCTCATAGCTTCAGAGCTGACGGGTTTCGCGATAATGATTATCTTAGGCGGGACGACACCAATAGCCGTGATGAAATGAATCTGCGTGGCAAGCTCGCCTGGCAGATAGCCGGTGACTGGCAGGCAACAGTCAGTGGATTGTATGCTGATTTTCAAAATGGCTATGACGCATGGGCTATTGATAATGGCAGCAATACCTATTCCGATAAGCCGGGTGACGATAGTCAGAAGACCGGCGGAGCGTCGGTGAAACTGACCGGATCAATTGGTCCAGCTGTCGATTTTGTCAGTATCACCAGCTATGCGGCATCGGATATTGTCTTTTCTTATGATGCTGATTGGGGCAATAACGATGGCTATTGGGGCGACTACGTTTACGACTATTTTTCAAGAACAGATCGTGAGCGCAACTCTCTTACGCAGGAGTTTCGTTTTCAGTCATCTGAAGATGGGCGTGTTTTTGGAGGTTCAACTGACTGGCTCATAGGCCTCCATGGTCGGGAGCTCGACGAGAAGAGCGATTCAAGCCTAGTAGGCTTTTATGATGATTCAGTGGACGGCCCGGGAGCATTTTGCCCGGGAGGTTGTGATGAGAAAACCCGGCTTAAGTCTGATTATGATTCTGCGAGTCTGGCTGTATTTGGTAAGTTGGACTCGGCGCTATCCGAACACTGGCAGCTGACCGCAGGGCTTCGATTCGAGCGTTGGGAAGCCGACTACAGCGATACCTTCTTTGACTATGTCTATGCTCCTGGTATGCCCGTTAGCAATGCTTTTGAGCCTAAAGAAAACATGTGGGGCGGCGACCTGACCCTGAGTTATGCACTGACTGACACCAGCAATCTTTATGGGTTGATTGCTCGTGGCTACAAGGCTGGCGGCTTTAATGTAAATCTGGCGAGAAATCTCGTGCCGGGCCAGGAACAGACCGCTGCTGATATTCCCTATGACCCAGAGTATTTGTTGAACTATGAACTGGGCTATAAAGGCTTATGGTTTGGCGGTCGCTTGATGGCAGATGTCAGTTTGTTCTATATGGACCGGAAGGATATGCAGATCAAAAGTGGTGCGCAGATCACTCCAGGTGATCCCGACAGCTTTGTGTTTGTGACCAGCAATGGCAAAGGTTCATCTTATGGCCTCGAGACAACTGTGGCATGGCAGTTTACTGATGGCTGGCAGGTGTTTGGTACTTTGGGTTTGCTCCAATCAAAAGTTGAGAACTACAAGTTCACTCCGCAGGAGGAGTTGATTGGCCGCGAGTTTGCCTATGCGCCGCCGTACACCTTTAGTATTGGCACGAGTTATCGCAGCCAGCAGGGTTGGTTTGGTCGTCTTGATGTGCTGGGTAAGGGCGCATTTTACTATGATTATTCTCATAATCGTAAGTCAAAGGCCTATCAGACCGTTAACTTAAAGCTGGGTAAAGAGTGGCAGCGATGGGCCATATACGCATGGGGTCGTAATATCTTTGACAAAGAGTATTACACCCGTGGATTCTATTTTGGTAATGAGCCCCCGGTTTTCCCAGAAACTTTATATACCAAGTTTGGTGATCCGCGAACCTACGGCATGACAGTTAACTACAGCTTCTAAGGATTAATACGATGCGTATTACAGCAGAAATGAGTATGTACCCATTGGTTGATGAGTATAAGCCAACAATCATTTCCTTTATCAAGGAACTGCAAAAGATTGAGGGTTTGGAATTGGTGACCAACCAGCTTAGTACGCAGATTCGCGGTGAGTTTGACGTGGTGACATCGGCTATTAATGAATGTTTTCGCAAGTCGATGGCTGAGCATAAGAAGCTGGTTTTAGTGGTCAAATACCTTAGTGCTGACCTGGATATTTCGGTGGCGCCAGATCTTGGCTGATGCACTGCAATCGTTTGTTTCCAGCTTTACAGCGATGTCGGGCTGGGAGCTGCTTGGTGCGATACTGGGAATAGCCTATCTGGTATTAGCGATACGACAGAACATATGGTGTTGGGTGGTGGCTGCGGTCGGCGAAATAATCTTCATGTTTGTCATGTTTGATGCTCAGCTTTATATGGAATCCATGCTTCGTGTGTTTTACCTGCTTATGGCCATCTATGGCTGGTTTTCCTGGCGTTCCGGGCAGGTGCAAGCGGGGAGGCAACGAGCGGTAACGACCCTGCCGCTAAGTAAGCATTGTGTTGCTATTCTGGCTGTTGCGGGCCTGGTGTTGGCCAGTGGCAGTTTATTGTCAGTTTATAGCGATGCAGCGTTGCCCTATTGGGATTCGTTCACAACCTGGTCAGCCATGTTTGCGACCTGGCTGGTCGCCAGAAAGATTATTGAGAACTGGTACTACTGGTTTGTTATCGATGCTGTTTCAGTGTGGCTTTATCTGGAGCGCGGATTGGTATTTGTTGCAATGCTTTACCTCATTTACCTGGTGATGATTGTTTATGGTTTTCGAGCCTGGAAGCGCTCTATGCAAGATTCGCATATTGAAGTAACGCCTGAGCTGCACTGATGAGCCCTATGCAGTCCCTTCAGGCAATTCCCGGCTTCACAAATGCGACAATCGATCGCCGGCTCGCTTGCGGTATTACTGGCGAGACATTTCTGGTGAGCAGCGATGGTGAAGAGCAGTATGTATTAAGGCTGCGTTTTCCTGGTGCCAAACTATTTGTCACAGACCCCTTTGCCGAGCATCGCTTGTCACTATTAGCCTATCAGGCAGGTCTTGCCCCCGAGCCTGTCTATTGCTCTGCGGACGGGCAGAATTCATTGCGTCGCTATTTGCCCGGTAGCGTATGGAGTGAAGCAGAGTTGCACGCTGACGGTGGCGGACGGGCTCTGGGTTCATTGCTTGCGCGGGTCCATCAATTGCCGGTTAGCGGCGTTTCTGACGGTTGGGCGGAACGTGCATTGCTTCGCTATAGCTCAGCAATCAGTGATGATGTATCCGCCTTACTTACTGCCGGACTCTCGGCGTTGACGGATCTTGAGCGCTTGCCGGCGTTAAATGCTCTCTGTCACGGCGATGTTGTTTGCGGCAATGTGCTGGATTCTGGCGGCTCATTGCGTCTGGTTGATTGGGAATATGCACGTATTGCCGACCCTTACTTCGACCTAGCTGCCGTGTCGCGTCATCATCAGCTGGATGCTTATGCATCCGCTGAGCTGCTTGATGCTTATGCTGAGGTCATAGGCGGGGCAGTCAGTCGGCGTCGCTTAGAGGGCTGGTTAATTTATTACGATGCGCTGGAGGCACTGTGGCTATTGGCTCTCAAGTCGCAGACGCCAATTAAGTCTATGTAAAAGTGAGGCTCCCATACGTATTTCTTACCTATTTAAAGGCTGTTCTTCCGGGTCAATGAATCCATGCATTGTGTGTTGGCGAAATCACTATCGATTCTTATAAATCGTCTGACGTTAAATGCGGGGTTTCAGAGGACTGATGTCCGACCTAGATTCTTGATAATGAGGCTAGAACTCTCGGATTACCTGAATTAGTTGTTAGAATAGGGGTCTGTAATATTGATGGCGGTTGTGGGTCACGATTTTAGACAGCTTGCTGCATCGCGTTCTTAAAATTGGCAGTAGGTCACATTACGGTTTAACACTAAGGCATATAGTTGGTTATGTAACAAGTGCAGTGGATCAGGTGTTTTTAGAGATAATTTAGCTAGAGATAATTGGGATATGGCTCAGCAAATAAAAAGTTTCGGTGATCATTATGCAGGTTTCTTGCGGCATCTAAAGCTAGGTGGTGCAACCTTCGGTGCGATATTACTTGTGGGTTTGGCTGTTGCCTTCTCGTTGCCTGATATGTACCGGTCAACTGCGTTAATTATGATCGAAGAGCAGGATATTCCTTCGAGCCTCGTACAAACCACCGTTACCGTTTATGCAACCCGTCAGATTACATCGTTGAATGAGCGCATCCTGACCACCAGTAATCTGGTGAACTTCATTGAGAAGTTCGATCTTTATGCAGATGAGCGTAAGACCACTCCTGCTCGTTTACTGGCAGGTAAAGTTAAAGAGCGCATTGGGATAAACTTTATTAATGCCGAAGCAACCACGCCGTCGGGTGGATTGGGAAGTTATGTGTCGGCATTTTCTGTGTCATTTCAGGATGAATATCCGGAGAAGGCTCAGGAAGTTGCTAGTGAGTTGGTGTCCTTGTATATGGCGGAGAATCTTCGGGCTCGAACCGACGCAACGGTCGAAACCAAAGACTTTCTTGATGGTGAGGTGGACATATTAGATCGTCAGGTTATGGCGTTAGAAACGCGGCTCGCAGAATTTAAAGAAGTTAATGCCGATAGCTTGCCCTCATTGAATATGGTCAATTTGCAAATGATGCAGCGCGTAGATGCTCAGTTACTGGAGGTTGAGCGTCGCCTATTTAGTACTGAAGAGAATGGCATTTCAATTGCTGCGCAATTGGCTACGGTTAAGCCAAGTCAGCCGACTCGCTTGGCCGATGGCCAGATGGTAATGAGTCCTGCTGACCAGCTAGAAGCGCTTAAAACGCAGCTAACCATGATTCAGGGTCGATATAGTGCTGATCACCCTGATGTCATTAAAGTTCGTGCCGATATCTCCGCACTTCAGACTCGCTTTGGTCTTGATGTTGAACCGGCTCAGTTGCAAGAGCAGCTGGTTGCTACCCGCGCAGAACTCGCGAAGGCAGAAGAGGTTTATGGTGATGATCACCCCGACGTTATAAACCTGAAGGTAAGACTCGCCGAGCTAAGGGATGTGCAGCGCCAATATGATCAGAACACTATCGATAACACTGTTAAGCCTGACAACCCTGCTTATATACAGCTTCAGGCACAGCTGAGTGCACTCGAAGTTGATGAGAGGGGCCTTAAGGCTGAGCGTGCTGAGTTACGTGGGCAGCTTGCCGATTATGAGCAACGCCTGATGCGCACACCACAGGTGGAGCGACAAATGGCCGCGTTGTCGCGTGAACTGAGCTCAGTTTCAAACCGCTATTGGGTGCTCCGCGATAAACAGTTTGGTGCTCAGATGGGCCAGAACCTCGAGGCGCAGTCGAAAGGCGAACGCTTTGCTCTTATAGAACCTGCTGCCGTGCCCTTGAGACCGTTTGGTCCGGATCGTTTCGCCATTATTATGCTCTCAGTCCTTGTAGGCCTTGTTTTTGGTATAGGTGCTACACAGGTTGCGGATGCGGCGGATGATTCAATCTATAACTCCGCAGCGATTGAGGGGGTGCAGGGAACGCCCCCAATTATTGAAGTTCCGCTTATTATGGCCCCCAGTGGTGGCGGTATAGTCTCACCCAAGATGATTATGTTTGGGTCAATTCCCGTCGGGATTATTATTGTGCTCCTCGGGATGCACTTTTTGGTGAAACCGCTGGATGTTATGTTCTTCGCATTTATGCGTGCTATAGGCTTCTAAGGATTTATTAATGGAACGCATTCGAAAAGCGCTTGAGCAGGCCGAAATCGATCGTCAGAAAGCTGGTGTTTCGGAGAGCCCGGACGACCCAAAAATTGAAGAAGCTGCAGCAGCAAACGAGCCTGTTGGGCCTCCGAAACCAATTATCCGGAGCTCGTCAGCCACCGATTCATCAATCAGTCTCGACGTGGAAGATCCTTCACTTCCAGATCCTGATCTTGTCTATACAAGGACACGATGTGTTGATGTGAGTCCCAGCCTATATCGTGAAAAGAATATTGTTGCAGCATTGCCTGGTCATGAGCTGCAGGATACCTACCGGATGCTGCGCACGCGTATTAACAAGGTTATGCGTGCCAATGGCTGGAAAATGATCATGGTTACCGGAGCGCATCGCGGTGCGGGTAAGTCTATGACAGCGGTTAATCTCGCCATAGCGATGTCGATGGACGTGAATAGCTATGTCATGTTGGTTGATGCCGATCTTCGTCAGCCTAGTATTCATGAGTACTTTGGTTACCAGCCGGAACTTGGTTTTGGTGACTATTTGAAAGATGGCGCGCCAATTGAAGACATGCTATTTCACCCGAATGGGCTGGACCGGTTGGTTGTGCTGCCGGGCAACGGACGGATAGAAAATTCTGCTGAAATGCTCGCATCGCCTCGTGCAGAAGTGGCGGCAGCAGAATTCAAAACCCGTTATGTCAATCGCGTTGTTATTGTGGATGCGCCGCCGATATTGAATTCAGATGACGTGACAGTTACAGACGGCTACATAGATGCAGTTTTGCTGGTTGCCGAAGCAGGCGTTACCAAACGCGAAGAGTTGCAAGAATGTTTGCGTGTTCTCGGCAACATTCCAGTTTTGGGCACGGTGCTGAATAAATCGACTAACTCCACAGTAAAAGAGCGCGACTAGGGGTGAACTGAAGCGATGTATGAACAACACTATGGTTTTAGTGAGCGTCCGTTTGCATTACTGCCAGACCCGGCCTTTCTGTATTTGTCTCAGGATCACGGTATGGCGCTCACGCTATTGCGTTATAGCCTGATTAACAAACAGGGCTTTACCGTTATTACCGGTGAGGTTGGTGCGGGCAAAACAACACTTATCAATCGTCTGTTAAGTGAAATGGGTGATGAGCTGACGGTTGGACTCATTAACTTTACGCATAATGCATTTGGCGAGCTGTCTGAATGGGTGTTGATGGCATTTGGTCTCGATTACAAGAATAAGAGCAAGGTAGAGATTTACGATGATTTCGTTACCTTCCTTATAAAAGAATACAGTGAGGGCCGTCGCGTGGTTCTGGTGATAGATGAGGCTCAGAATATGGAGCCGCGGGTGCTCGAAGAGGTCCGTATGCTTTCCAACGTAAATGCACAGAAGGATTACCTGCTGCATCTGATTCTGGTTGGTCAGCCCGAGTTGCGAACCATGTTGCAGCGCCCTGAGTTGCGTCAGTTGACGCAGCGGGTGTCTGTTTATTATCACGTGGGTGAGCTGTCGCTGGTTGAAACCAAGGCTTATATTAACCATCGAATTCAAGTTGTTGGTGGTTCATGTGACCTGTTCTCCGATGATTCGGTCGAATTAATCTGGAATGCGAGCAAGGGTGTTCCCCGTATCATCAATACATTATGCGATCTTGCGTTAGTTTATGGTTATTCAGCGGCGCGTCCAATTATTACTGAAGAAACGGTGAATGAGGTTTTGGCAGACCGCAGCACGATGAGTTTGTTGCCTGCCGATGCCCCGTCACGTGATGCAGAGCCGGGTTTAAGTTCTGTTCCCGGAGCATCTGAAAAACACTAAGGCATTATTTCGTATTGTCTTCTGTCGGAGTCCGGATAGATGAGCATAGTTGACGACAGAGAGTTTAGGATCCCCAGCCCGACAGAAATGTTTTTGCTGGTTGCTGCAGGTTGGGCCGGGTTATGCTTGGTGCTTATGCTATTCAGTGAGCGCGTCCGGAGTACCCTCACGCGCATGAGCCGCACTGCTGCCGATCTCGTGTCAGGTGGCGATCTTGAGTCGTTGCTTCCCATCATTATGGTGACCGGCGTACTTGCAATAGCAAGCGCTTTCGCCGTATTTTCCAGGTGGGAGAGGGGCTTTATTGTTGCGCTGTTAGTATCGTTTTCGTTCGCAGATTCAACCTGGACAGCAGGCCATTATCTGGCCTTCGCCGTGAAGTACATGGCAATCATTTATCTTGCCGCATTCGGTGTTTTCTTCGCTTTTCGCAATTGGAACCGCGTTCATAGCCCTGTGCATTGGCTAGTGATCGCTTATTGCATCTGGATGGGTCTCATCGTTATTTATTACGGTGGTCGTATTAATGATATTTGGTACTTCGGAACCCAGTTTACGCTCGTAATTGCATTTGGGGTTGGTTGGATGAGTCGTATCGATACGGTCGACAAGTTAATGTCATTCAATATTCTTTTGGCATACGCCTCAATCGGAATTACTATACTGCATATGCTGAGCCCTCTTGTCGCGCCTCAGGTATTTGATGGCGGTCGTTTTATCTCGCAATTCACTAATGCGACAGGCTTTGCGACAAGCTATGTGTTTTTCGTTATCTCACTCGTATGGCTTGCCATTGTGCATCCACAGCCCATGATACGGCGTTTAGCCACAGCTTTTGCTTTGTTTGGTGTCATTATGATTGTGCTTTCGGGAACTCGGAATGCAACTGCGGCACTCGGTTGCGCCATTATTTTTCTAAGTATCGCGCTGCGCTCTAAGGTGGTGTTCTATGCGGCAGGTATTGCTGGTTTCGCCGGGGCGGTAGTGTTCCTTCTTGTTGGTGACAACGATGCCGTTTCGAATATCAGCGGTAGGATGGCCAGCGTTAACAACACGCGTATCGAACTCTGGGAAGTCTATTTACGGTCGACCTTTGAGCGACCGATTTTTGGCTGGGGGCCAGGTGGTAGGACTGGCGCATACTACGGTTCTAGGGCTCAAGAGTTGGCTGAGGCTTATACTTCTCGTGGTTTCGCTCCCGGTGTTCATAATGCGATTTTGGGTCAAACTGTCAGGTTCGGCTATCTTGGCTTAGTGTTGTTTCTTTCTCTCTTTGGTTATGCATTCTGGCGTGCTAAAGAAATTATTTTAAGTAAGGGTGTGCCGCAATCACTTAAGGTAGCGTACTCTCTCCCGGTGGCAATTTTGGTGACCTTGTTTTTGGAGGGGGCTTTCGAAGACAATTTTTCGTCAGGCCGTGGTTCAATTGTCAACGTGCTGTTCGCCACAATGGTTATTCTCGTGGTTATGTTTGCTGATCGGATTAAAGATCGTATTGCATCCGGGGGTTTATCCCCAGATGAGTTGGAAGAAATTAAGCCGCCCGAACCACCTAAGAAGCTTGTGCATATTTAGTACGAGAATAGAGCGTTGTTATGGATGTGTTGGTAAATGCAACGACGCTGGTGAAAGGCGGCGGAATTCAGGTGGCAACCTCGTTTGTTGTTGAGGCGGAGAAGGCTGCTGTATCCGATATTCGTTGGCATTACTTGCTGTCTAAGCAAGTTGCTGCCGAACTGTCTATTCTGGGGGTCAGTCCGAGCCGCGTTCATGTTCTTGACGGATCTCCCGCCCGCAATAAAATCTGTCGACAGCAGATATTGGAACTAGAACAACGAATTTCCCCCGATGTGGTGTTCTCGGTTTTCGGCCCAGCATTTTTAAAATTTCGTTCGCCCCACCTGATGGGCTTGGGTAACGGCTGGATAACTCATTCGAACTGGCTAGCGTTTAAGTCACTGGGTTCGATAATCAAAATGCTAAAGCAGTTTGCCGGTTCAGTTTATAAAGGTTACTGGGCATGCCAGGCAGACCGGTGGGTCGTTGAGGCGGCTAATTCGCGGCTTGGTATGATTCGGCGTTTGCGGGTTTCTCCTGATGCAGTTGCAGTGGTGCCAAACTCTTGCGCAGCTCTGTTTGGCGAGGCTGAAGTGCCCGATGCTGAGTTTCCCGAGTTGGGCAAACCGGTTCAGTTGTTGTATTTGTCGGCTTGGTACGGACATAAGAATATTCAGAGCATTCCTTATGTAGCGGCGGCATTGAAAGATATCGAGCCAGCCCGTGAGATTGTCTTCGTGCTTACAATTCCCGATGATGAGCCCGGTCTGGCTCAGTTAAATGCCGATGCTGAACGTCTCGGCGTTACCCGGTACATCAATAACCTCGGTAGATTATCTTTGGCAGATGCTGTGAAACTTTACGCCTCGGTAGACGCTTGTTTTATGCCATCGTTGCTCGAGACATTCTCTGCGAACTACCCAGAGGCGATGTCAACTGGCCGACCCTTAATAGCATCAGATCTGGATTTTGCCCGAGCTATTTGTGGCGATGCTGCCAAGTACTTTGCTGCGACCAGTCCGGTTGCTGCAGCAGAAAGTATTGTTGAGCTATTGCGCAGCCCCGATGAGTGGCGCCGACTTATTTTGGCTGGGAGGAGGGAGGTTGCTAAATTGCCTACGCCGGCAGAGAAATACTCGTCTTATGAAGAATTAATAAGAGAAACAGTGGCTTAGCTGTCCAGAGCATGAAAGATATAACTTTTTTCAGCCTGCCAGTATTTTTAACCGACCAGTCAGGCACAATATCTGTCCATATATCGGAGTCTCAGAGTGTTGATTGATAGTTGCCATACTATTTGCGACCTTTTCGCCGCGCCGAGTTTTGGGTAAATAAGTTGTAACAATAATGATAAATATGCGAACAGCTTAACAATAATAACTTCGATATAAGCATAGTATTGGCAGACTGCTTAGCCAACTCACCTTTGATAGGGCTGCCCGTTTGGGCTGAATACAGTTAATGAAACAGATATTGCAGGATTTAAAGAAAGGCGACACAAATGTCGTTGATGTTCCACCACCAAGTCTAAAACCGGGCCATGTGCTTATTCGAACATCATTAACGCTAATTTCAGCAGGTACCGAGCGGATGTTGGTTGAGTTTGGTCGTTCTAACCTTGTCGATAAAGCCCGTCAGCAGCCTGATAAGGTGCGGATGGTGTTGGACAAGGTAAAGACCGATGGCCTCGGTCCTACAGTTCGTGCGGTTAAGAGCAAGCTTGATCAGCCGTTGCCACTGGGTTATAGCAATGTTGGTGTTGTTATCGGACTTGGCGCCGGCGTGACTGATCTATCAATCGGTGATCGTGTTCTGTCAAATGGTAATCATGCTGAGATAGTTTGTGTTCCCCGCCATCTCTGCGCCAAAATTCCTGACAATGTTGAGGATGAGGCCGCTAGCTTTACCGTGGTCAGCGCCATTGCATTGCAGGGCATTCGATTGCTGCAACCTTCTATCGGCGAAAACATTATTGTTACTGGTCTCGGTTTGATTGGCTTGATCGCGGTACAAATTCTTCGCGCTAATGGTTGCAATGTTTTAGGTGTCGATTTTGACTCGAAGCGAGTGGCCTTAGCGCGTGAAATGGGTGCAGTTGCGGTAGATCTTTCTAAGGGCGAGGATGTGTTGGAGGTCGCCCGTAATTTCTCCGGAGGTCTTGGCGTAGATGGCGTCTTGCTGACTGCCGCTACTAAGAGTAATGAACCGGTGCATCAGGCCGCACAGGCTTGCCGTCAACGCGGCCGCATAGTTCTGGTTGGAGTTACTGGCTTGAGCCTCTCGCGGGAAGATTTTTATGAAAAGGAACTGAGCTTCCAGGTTTCATGTTCATACGGCCCGGGACGCTATGATGCCTCCTATGAAGATGAAGGTAACGATTACCCCTTCGGACTGGTTCGCTGGACAGAGCAGCGTAACTTTGAAGCTGTTTTGAAGCTTTTGTCTAAGGGCAGCTTGCAGGTAGACGATATGGTTTCACATCGTTACCCCATTGAAGATGCCGCCGCCGCCTACGATGTGCTAGCCAATGGTTCCCCGATGGGCATGGTATTGAAATTTCCTGAACGCGAGAACCCAACCGCAGAGATTACTCGCGAGCAACGTACGGTGGCTCTTTCTGATGTGCCCTCATCGGCGGTCGGTGGCAATATTGGCATGATTGGTTCTGGTAACTATGCATCTCAAATTCTTATTCCCGCCTTCAAAAATGCTGGCGCCGGTTTGGTTAGCCTGTGCAGTTCAGGCGGAGTTAGTAGTGTTCATTCTGGCAAGAAATTCGGTTTCCGATCGGCAACGACTGATGCTGAGTCGCTAATTAATGATTCGGCTGTCGATACAGTGGTTATTGCTTCGCGCCATGATTCCCATGCAAGTTATGCGAGTCAGGCTCTGATTCAGGGCAAGCATGTATTCGTGGAAAAGCCCCTTGCCTTAAGTCGCACAGAACTGGATGAAGTGGTCACCGCTTATCAGACTGTCCGGGAAGCAGGCAAGGCTCCTATTTTAATGGCTGGCTTCAATCGGCGATTTTCACCTTTGGTCGTAAAAATGAAGAGCCTGATGGACGCTAAGCCCGACCCTAAAGCCATCATTGTTACGATGAACGCCAGCAACCTTCCTGATGATCATTGGCTGCATGACCCCAAAGTAGGCGGTGGTCGTATTATTGGCGAAGCTTGTCATTATGTAGATCTGCTCCGTCACCTGGTTGGCGCACCGATTGCCGGTGTGCAGGCAACTCAGATGGGCGCAGCCCCTGGGGTTGTGATTCGAGAAGATAAGGTCAGTATCACTTTAAGCTTTGAAGATGGTTCGCTGGCTACTCTTCATTACTTTTCGAATGGCCATCAGTCCTTCCCTAAAGATAGAGTTGAAGTTTTTTGTGGGAACGGTGTTTTACAGCTTGATAATTATCGTACGCTAACAGGTTTCGGTTGGTCTGGGTTCAGCAAAATGAAGACAAAAACACAGAACAAAGGCAACGCTGAATGTGCTGCGGCTTTTGTCGCTGCGATTAAGTCCGGATTGCCTTCGCCTATTCCAATGGACGAGATTATTGAGGCCACCGAACGTACGATCGATATCGTTGACTATTTGAATCCGCAGTCGGATAGCAGTGATTAGTGCCACTGGCGACTTATGTTGAAGACTATTCCTCAATATAGCTTGTTGAGATATCCGGGGTTATATTTCCGGACGGTGCGACATTTGAAATTGTCGCAGTTCTATTACCTGATTGTTCGTCGGCTGTTGCCATCACCCAAGCTAAAGTCTGTGTCGGCTGGCTTAGTTCGCCGTGGTATTAATGCTGTGGAATGGCTGCCAACTGTGCAGCCTGGCAATCTGCACAATGAGTTTCGTTTTATTAATGAAACTAAATCTTTTAATCCTGATTCTGTGGATTGGGTCTGTGACGATCAAAAGAAATTATGGCGTTACAACCAGCATTACTTTGATTTTCTGCAGTGGGATTGCTTTTCCGATGATCTGAAGGCAAAGCTGATTGATAGCTGGATTGATAGTTGCCCGATGAATCAATGGATATCGTGGGACCCCTATGCGGTTTCCCTGCGCATCGTGAACTGGGTTAAGTATTTTGATGCTTTCCCAGCAGAGCGTGAAATACCTAAACGTTGGCTGGATAGCCTTTTGATTCAGGCATGTTGGCAGGCTCACAACATGGAGTACCAGATACTTGCTAATCATCTGGTTAAAAATGCCAAGGCCTTGGTTTTTGCGGGTGCATTTTTTGATAGTGAGAAAGCCGGGAACCTGCTGCGCTTGGGCTGTAAGGTGATGTTGGAGCAAGTTCGCGAGCAGTTCATGCAGGATGGCGGCCATTTTGAACGCAGCCACATGTACCACCTGATTGTTACAGAGGATTACCTCGACCTTTTGAACCTGGCTCGGAAGACTGATTTGTCTTTGTCAGGATCTGAACTTGCCGAGATTCGGGTCAAAACTGCTCATGCAGTGGATTATTACACCGACCTTTGCGCGGGCGATGGTGAGTTGCAGATGTTTAATGACTCTACCTTCGGTATTACTGTCGATACCGCAACATTTTTGGGATACGCGGCTCGTGTTATGGGTAATCCGGTGAAGCCACTAAACAGTGATTTCACCCTTATAAATAAGGCTGCCACGGGCTATTACGGTTACCGCCATGCCGGTGATAGTATGTTAATTGACTGTGGTGCCGTGGGTCCCGACTATCAGCCCGGTCATGCGCACTGTGATGCACTTAGCTACGACCTGTGTGTAAACGGACAGCGGGTTGTGGTGGATAGCGGTAACTTTACTTACGAGCATTTGCCCATTCGTTATGAGAATCGGCAAACTGCCGGTCACAACACCGTTAGAGTCGATGGTGAAGAGCAGTCTGAGGTTTGGGAGCGCTGGCGGGTCGGGCGCCGCGCTTATCCGATTGCGGCAGAATTAATTGATCAGGGTGATGGCAAGTTATCCTTTGTAGGCTCGCACGATGGTTATTGTCGGTTGTCAGGAAGCGTTATTCATGAGCGGCGTGTTGATATTGATGTCAGCGGACTTTGGCAGATATCAGATCAGCTTACAGGGAGGGGCGCGCACCTTGTGGAGAGCTTTGTTCATATTCATCCGGCACTGGCCATTGTGGTTGAGAGTGACTCCTTGGTGCGTATCGATTCGGATGCCGGGCCTGTTGCTCGTCTCCAAGCTGAGTCGGGTATAGGCATTGCGATTGAGGACAGTGTGTGGTGCCCCGAGTTTGGCATTAAGCATGACAACAAAGTTCTTGTAATGCGTATGATGGCGGAATTGCCCGCTACTATTAATTACACCATCACTAAGTTGTGATGGTGTCACTGAAAATTTCAATATCAAATATTGCACCGATAGGTGCGGGTGTAACTTGAAAATATTATTTTTAACGCATTATTTTTATCCCGAGGTTAATGCACCGGCTGCCCGAACTCTTGAGCATTGTCGTGCTTGGGTGGATGCTGGTCATGAGGTGACTGTGGTCACCTGCGTGCCTAATCATCCCAAGGGTATTATTTATGCGGGGTACAGAAACGCTTTGTATCAGTCTGAGGTCAAAGATGGCATTAAAGTTTATCGCTTGTTGACCTTGCTGGCTCCGAACGCTGGATTCCTGAAGCGGATTTGTAACTATCTTGCGTATATGTTCATGGCTATTTTTGCGGCGCCATTTTTACCGAAAGCGGATGTGGTTATATCGACTTCGCCACAGTTTTTTGCTGGCCTTGCGGGCTATTTTGTTAGTCGGATCAAGCGCGCGCGTTGGGTTCTGGAAATTCGTGATCTGTGGCCTGAATCCGCCATTGCTGTGGGCGCCATCAAGAATGAAAAGCTGGTTAGGTCTACCGAAGCACTCGAGTCATTTATGTATCGCAAGGCCGATGCTGTTGTATCTGTTACCGACTCCTTCGTTGCCCATATATCAGCCCGGGATGTTCCTGAAAGTCGCGTTCATGTCATTAAGAATGGCGTTGATCTCGCCTTTTATAACCCGGAGGTGGCGCCTGATGCCGCAGCGATTGATAGTCGTTTGGAAGGCAAATACGTGGCTGCGTATGTAGGGACTCATGGCATGGCTCATGCGCTGGATACAGTCCTTAAAGCTGCTAAGATTCTTCAAGAGCGCAGCGATATTGTATTTCTCATGGTCGGCGATGGTGCCGAGAAAGAACGACTTGTGAAGTTGTGTGCCGAAATGCAGCTGCAGAACGTCGTTATGCTTGACCAAAAGCCCAAAGAGGCTATGCCTGCCATTTGGGCGGTAACCGACGTTAGTTTGGTCTTGCTGAAGAAGGAAGATTTATTTAAGACGGTACTGCCATCTAAGATTGTTGAAAGCATGGCAATGAAGCGTCCTATTGTGCTTGGGGTTCAGGGTGAGGCGCAGGTGATGGTTGAGGATGCAGCAGCAGGAATTTGTATTGAACCCGAAAGCGCTGCCGAGTTAGCAGCTGCGATCGTCGCATTGGCCGACGACCGTGATCGCGCCACAGCTTATGGTGAAGCTGGTCGGTTATTCGTTGAGGCTCGATTTGATCGCCGCAAGTTGGCAAGAAAAATGGAAAGAATTCTTCTCGGGCTTGTCGGAGAAAAGGTGGATTAACATGACTGACTCTGTATCGCCCGCTTCCCAGGTAGCTGAACAAAACCCCGGCTCATCGCCATGGCTGGCGATCGGTATAACACTTTTGGCGTTGGCTCTTGTGGGGTTTTTGTTCCGTGATGCGTTGTACCTCATGGAAAACTGGTGGTCGCAAAAAGAAGAGTATAACCACGGCTATCTAATTCCTGTTGTCGCCGCCTACCTGTTATTGCTGCGTGCAGATCAATTTAAATCGATGCCTGCAGAGACCTCCTGGTTTGGCCCGATATTGTTGCTGTTTAGTGTCTTTGCCTATGTTCTTGGTGAGCTCAGCGCGGTCTATGTCATCGGTCAGTATGGGTTTTTGTTGGCGATCTGGGCGCTGGTGGTTACCGCTACCGGCATAAAGGGTCTGAAGCTGTTCTGGGTACCGCTGGTGTATCTGGTGTTCATGATACCGCTGCCTAACTTCCTCTATAACAGCCTGTCCAGCGAACTGCAGCTTATCTCGTCGCAGATGGGCGTATTCTTGGTTAGAGCCGCAGGCATAAGCGTGTATCTTGAAGGTAACGTGATTGACCTTGGCGAGTTTCAGCTGCAGGTTGTTGAAGCCTGTAGTGGTCTGCGTTATCTGTTCCCTTTAATGAGCTTCGGCTTTCTTTGCGCCAGTTTGTATGTGGGTAAAACCTGGCACAGGGTAGTGATCTTCCTCTCGAGTATTCCGATTACAATTTTTATGAACAGTTTCCGAATCGGCGTGATCGGAATTCTGGTTGAGCACTATGGTATTTCGATGGCACGCGGCTTTCTGCATGATTTTGAAGGCTGGGTTATCTTCATGGCTTGTGTCGGTCTGTTGTTTTTAGAAATGGCGGCTTTCGCTAAATTCAGTGGCCGGCGGTTGATGGATGTATTCGCCGTTGATGTTCCTCCATTTGGTTATTTTGCCGCATTTATTCCGCGCGGTAGAGTTCCTATACAGGCCTGGGTTGCTGTGGCAATTCTGGCGGCAGGTTGCGTGTACTCGCTGAATATTGACTCTCAAGTGGAGCAGGTTCCTGATCGCCCGTCATTGAGTTCATTTCCGTTGACCGCTGCCGATTGGCGGGGTAATGAAACCGCTATGGAGCAGGAATTTATTGATGTATTGAAGTTTGACGATTATCTATTATCGAACTACAGGCGTCCTGCCGATGACTTTGCGGTAAATCTTTATATTGCGTACTACGATTCTCAGCGCAAGGGTGCGTCCATCCACTCGCCTAAATCGTGTTTGCCCGGCGGCGGTTGGCAACTGGAGTCTTTCGAACAATATTCGGTCCCGGATGTTGGCCCTGAAGGCAAGCCGTTGCAGGTGAACCGCTCGGTTGTTGCTATGGGTGATGACCGTCAGGTTGTCTACTACTGGTTTGAGCAGCGTGGCCGTAACCTGACTAATGAGTATCTGGTTAAGTGGTATATGTTCTGGGATGCCCTCAGTATTAATCGGACTGATGGCGCGCTTGTGCGCCTAACGGTACAGGTTAGTGATGTATCGGAAATTGACGAGGCAGATGAGCAGTTGGCTGACTTTCTGCGTGATATGTACCCCACAATTTACTACTACATCCCTCAGGCTGAGACTGCAATGCAGCCGGTCGAAGGTTAGTTTAAGCAGTTTCGCGACCTAGGCATTTAAAATTTAGCAATAGGAATACAGCATTATGGCTTCAATGATTCATTTGATAGCGGCTGCGCGCCCCAACTTTATGAAGGTCGCACCGCTTTATCACGCACTTAAGGCGGCTTCAGATTTTGAAGTAAAGCTTATTCATACCGGGCAGCATTACGATGCCAATATGTCTGATGCATTTTTTACTGACCTCGGATTGCCTCGGCCCGACTACCATCTTGAGGTAGGCAGTGGAACGCATGCGCAGCAAACAGGCAACGTGATGATTAAGTACGAAGATGTCGCCATGACCGACCGTCCTGATTGGACCGTTGTTGTTGGTGACGTTAATTCTACAGCTGCTGTAGCCATGGTTTGTGCCAAGCTGCACATTCCGGTGGTGCATCTTGAAGCTGGTTTGCGCAGCGGCGATCGCAGCATGCCTGAAGAAATCAACCGTCTGGTTACCGATTCAATTAGCGACCTTTTATGGACACCCTCACCTGATGGCGATGCGCACCTTGCGGCAGAGGGTGTGCCCGCGTGGCGCGTGGAGCGGGTTGGCAATATTATGCTCGACTCTTATGAGTTGATGAGCGAAAAAATTGCGGCCGATACCACTATGAGCGACCTTGGGTTAACCGAAGTTCAGTATGGTGTCGTCACTCTGCATAGACCCTCTAACGTTGACGATAAGGAAACTTTGACTTTATTGGTTGATGAGTTCGAGAAGGTTTCAGCATCCGTGGCCTTGGTTTTTCCGGTGCATCCTCGAACTCGAGGCAATATGGAAAAATTTGGTCTGCTTGAGCGAGTTAAAGGTATTAAAGGCATCCATCTGATTGAGCCTTTGGGGTACATCCAGTTTATGAACCTGGTGAAGTCATCGGCGTTGGCTATTACCGACTCTGGGGGGTTGCAGGAAGAGACAACTTACCTCGGCTTGCCGTGCTTGACGTTGAGACCTAATACTGAGCGCCCCGCAACGATTACCGAAGGCACGAATAAACTGGTTAAACCGGCGGATCTATCGGCTGAAGTGGCAAAAGCACTGGCGGGTGACTGGCCTACTGGCTGCCGCCCTGATCTATGGGATGGTAAGACTGCCGGACGTTGTCTAGAGAGTCTGCGTGCGTGTATCGCCGTTGGCCCGGCTAATTTGAAAAACCGCTAATCGATGGCGCTGCGAACTAAAAACGGCATTGTTCTGATTTGCAGTTTATCGGTAGGAGATCTCGCTCACAGGTATGCTGCTAGCAGCCCGTCTGCAACAATCTGACGGTTGCTCTATTTTGTTAGGCAGGCAGTCTTGCTTTGGGTATTTAAGGATGAGTAACGAATGACTATTAAACGTGTGACCGGCCTTGTTCTATGTATAGCGACAGCTTGGTTAGCTGTCGCCTGTACTTCTCCTGAAGAACGCGCCGCAACTTATCTGGCAGAAGCACAGCAGTTTTTCGATGAGGGCGATACCACTAAGGCGATGCTTGATGTAAGAAATGCTATTCAGATCGAGCCAAATAATGCCGATGCACGAATTCTTTTGGCAAAGATTCTTGAGCAGGATGGCGACTTTCAGGGTGTATTTGAGAATCTACGTATTGCTGTTGATGTGGATCCGACCAAGATTGAGGCCCGTATTCAACTGGGCTCTTTATACGCCGCCGCCAGAATGTTTCCCGAAGCGCAGGCTGAAGTGGATGCTGCATTGTTGCAAGCGCCGGATAACCTTGATGCTCAGATACTGAGTGCGCGGTTGTTGGCGCAGGGCGGCCAGCTTGAAGAGGCGCAGGTTATTCTGCGTGAAGTCCTGGTGGGTGACCCTACAAATAGGGATGCGCTGTTGCTGTTGGTTGGCATTACCGTAAATCAGGATCCGGAAGCTGCATTAGCGCTGCTTGATGAGGGCATGGAGGATGCTGAAGACACCCGTGCTCTGCGAATATTGCGGATTGAAATATTGCAGCGTCTGGATCGTGACGGCGGAATTGAGTCCGAATATCGGGCATTGATTAATGCTTATCCCGAAGACAATGCTTTTCGCTTTCGTTTGGCTCAGTATTTATTAAGTCAAGGCCGGGTTGATGATGTTGAACAGTTGCTGCGCGATATCGTTGCTGCAGATCCTGATAATGTATCCACACGATTGGCATTGGTGCAGTTTTTAGCCAACGTTCGTGGTCAGGAAGTTGCGGAGCAGACGTTGCTGCAGTTCGTAAATGAAGTCCCTGACAATTATGAACTCCAGTTGGCGTTGGGTCGCCTTTATGAGGCTACTGAGAGACCCGAGATGGCAATGCAAACTTACAAGAGCATCGCTGCAGCAGCAGAGAACGACGACATCGGTTTGCTGGCCCGTAATCAGATGGCTCGTATGCTGATCCAAGAAGGCAATGTTGATGAGGGGCGTGAGTACATCAATGAGATTCTGGCGGTTGATTCGACCAACATTGAAGCGCTAATGATGCATGGCGGACTTGCTTTGGTTGATGGTGAGTATCGCGAGGCTATTAATGATTTTCGCAATGTCTTG
>JABIQA010000100.1 GCA_018699155.1 Chromatiales bacterium | reverse complement strand
TGAAATTAAAAAGAACAAAGGACCTGATGGCATACCTGTCGATGGCGTGGCATTCCACCCGTATCTGACAGCGAAAGACCTGGTTGCCATTAATATCTTTTTGATTGCCTTCTGCTCGGTGGTTTTCTTCGCGCCAGAAATGGGCGGCTACTTCCTTGAGCATGCCAACTTTGAGCCAGCTAACTCCTTGAAGACTCCTGAGCATATAGCTCCGGTTTGGTACTTCACACCCTTCTACGCGATTTTGCGGGCGGTGCCCGATAAGCTAGGTGGCGTAGCTCTGATGGGCGGCGCAATTGTTGTGCTGTTCTTCTTGCCCTGGCTGGACCGTTGCGAAGTTAAGTCGATTCGTTATCGCGGTTGGACCTACAAATTTGCATTGGCTTGTTTTGCGGTGAGCTTCGTGGCTCTTGGTTGGCTGGGTCTATTGCCTGCCGAAGGCATATACACACTGTTGGCCCGTATATTCACTATCATCTACTTCGGCTTTTTCCTCTTGATGCCCTTCTATACGGCGCGTGAAAAGACTAAGCCTGTCCCTGACAGAGTGGTCTATAACAAATGAGTTTTAGTAAAGCGATGAAATTCAATAAGTTCATCTACGCTCTTGTGGCTGTTGCAATGATGGCTTTATCAGCCGGAGTTCAGGCTGCAGGCGGTGGTGGTCTGAATGACTCAGTCGGTAACGACGTAGCCGATACTGCCTCTTTGCAGCGTGGTGTGGGTAACTACGTTAACTACTGTATGGGTTGCCATTCAATGCAGTACGTGCGCTTCAACAGCGTTGGCGAAGACCTTGGGCTGACTGACGAGCAGTTAATTAATAACCTCATGTTTTCAGCCGAGAAAACTACGGACCTGATGACAATTGCTATGCCCCCTGAGAGTGCTGAGCAATGGTTTGGCCAGGCGCCTCCGGATTTGTCATTGATCGCCCGCAGTCGTGGTGCAGATTACCTGTATAACTTCCTGCGCGGCTTCTATCTTGATGAGTCGAGTCCCACTGGTGTTAATAATCTGCTTTTGCCTAATGCCAGCATGCCTCATGTTCTTTGGGAGTTGCAGGGTACGCAGCGTGCTATTTTTGACGAAGTCGAGTATGCACCTGGTTCCACCCGTGTCGAGTTTGTCGGTTTTGAACAGGTTACTCCGGGTAAATTGACGCCTGAAGAATACGACATGTTTGTTCGTGATCTGGTTAACTTTCTTGATTATGCCGGCGCGCCTGAGCAGCTGGAACGAACCCATCTTGGTATTTGGGTGATTCTGTTTCTGCTGGTATTCCTGTTTTTCTCGTATTTGCTTAAGAATGAGATTTGGAAAGACATTAAGTAGGCGCATAACAATAGGTGTCGTCTATCTACGCCTGAACATAATAAGAATTATCGTCGCGTCCGGATTTCCGGGGGCGTGTTTCACAGGTTTAAACGCATATCGTTGCGTAAGCGGAGATAAGAATGGGAATTATCGCGGATAGGCGCTCAATTATGACGCTGTTCTCAAGTCCAACCTGCTTCTATAGTCACCGAGCTCGTTTGGTGATGGCAGAGAAGAATATCAATGTTGATATCGTCAATGTTGAGGGTCCTGAGATGCCTGAGGATTTGATTGATCTGAATCCATACCATAGTGTTCCTACACTGGTTGACCGTGATCTGGTGCTTTACGACTCTCGCGTTATCAGTGAGTACCTTGATGAGCGTTTCCCTCATCCGCCATTAATGCCAGTTGATCCGGTTACGCGTGCGCAGTTCCGTCTGGCCCTGTTCCGCATAGAGAAAGATTGGTTCTCAATGGCTGAAGCTATTGAGAACTCGACTGAGAAACGGCAGGCTACGCGAGCGAAGAAAGTGCTCACGGAAAGTATTATCGCTAGCGTTGATGTTTTTGAGCTTAAGCCCTATTTCCTTAGCGACGACTTTTCGCTCGTTGACTGCAGTATTGCACCCATCTTGTGGCGTCTGCGTTCATACGGCATTGATCTTTCTGTCGATGCGAAACCGATTCAGCAGTATATGAATCGGGTTTTCTCAAGGCCTTCTTTCCAGGAAAGTCTGACTGAGCTCGAACATGAGATGCAGCAGTAGGCGCATTCTCCGGTGTCTGATTCGTTAACCTCAAAACGGCCGTATTTGCTTCGTGCATTGCATGAGTGGATGACCGATAACAATGAAACACCATTGCTCGTCGTGGATGCTGCGCACTCGGGTGTGCAGGCGCCTGGCGAGTATGCTGAGCAAGGCAAGCTGATCCTCAATGTGAGCTACTCAGCCACGAGTTCATTGCTGATAGGTAACGATGCAGTGACGTTTAGTGCGCGCTTTAATGGGCGCCCAATGAATCTGATTGTCCCTATCGATGCCGTTATGGCGGTCTATGGCAGAGAAACCGGGGAGGGTATGGTCTTCTCGGTTGCTGAAGATGATGTTGCCGTTACTGATGACAGCGCGACTGCAGATTCGGTACCGCAGCCTTCCAAAACCGGACGTCCGCAGTTGAAGGTGGTTAAGTAACCTTTGTGCTAGTGCTGTAGTGATTGATTCTATGGCTAAAGCAGTTCGGACTCGACCCATGCGCATTTAAGTTTAAGAGCTGAACGTGTTGACCTTCATGAATTAGCGACGGTTATTCGCCGTATAGTTCGTGATCAATCATGTCGCACAGGCAGTGAATAACCAGCAGGTGTACCTCCTGAATTCGCGCGGTTCTTTCTGAAGGCACGCGAATTTCAATATCTCGTTCCGCGTACAAGTCTTTCATACCTCCGCCATCGCGCCCGGTTAGAGCCACAACAGTCATTCCGCGCTCATGAGCCGCTGCAATGGCCTTAAT
Organism: Chromatiales bacterium; assembly: GCA_018699155.1. Lineage (GTDB taxonomy): Bacteria > Pseudomonadota > Gammaproteobacteria > Steroidobacterales > JABIQA01. Next base: position 4,251 of record JABIQA010000100.1, on the reverse strand, counting down.
GACATTGCTGGAATTGCCCGACGTAGAAATTGCCAGCAATACGTCGCCTTTTCTGCCCAGCGCGACGACTTGCTTACTGAACACTTCTGCGTAGGAATAGTCGTTGGCGATGGATGTTAGCGTGGAGCTGTCAGTCGTGAGTGCTATTGCCGCCAGCGGTGGTCGTTCCATCTCAAATCGATTGAGCAGTTCTGCCGAAAAATGCTGTGCATCGCCGGCCGAGCCGCCGTTGCCGCAACTGAGGACTTTTCCGTCACTGCGCAGGCAATCGATCATCGTCTGACCGCCAGCTTCAATCGCCGGAAGCATGCTTTGTAGCGCCGCTGCTTTTACAGCAATGCTTTCTTCAAATTGTTGTATGAGTCGTGTTTTCATCTTGCAAATATATCATTGCTCAGCGGCTGCGGGGCTAAATTATACCGTCTGCGCTGAACGCGGCTTTCAACCAGCTGATTTTGGGAGAAGCCAATAGGCCTGAGATTGCGACGACATCAAAGCGAACTGCGAGATTATTTAGCGCGGGTCGATGTTGCAGCAGCTGTTGGGTTGATTTGATGATTTTGAGCTGTTTATTGCGCGTTACGGTAACTGCTGCTCCGCCGTAGTGGGCAGATCGACGGTAGCGCACTTCGACAACGATTATGCAGGAGTCCGATTGCATGATCAGGTCCAGTTCGCCGAAGCGACAGCGGAAGTTGCGTTCAAGCGGCCGCAGCCCCTGCGTCTGCAAGTAACGCATTGCAAGGTTCTCGCAATGCTGGCCTGCGAGCAGATGTTGCGGGGGAGATGACGGCTTACTCTTGCTCATATCCTAAGGGTGATTGCAGCAGCGAAGCTGTTACGGTGAGAACCTAAGCACAGCTATTGCGATAGCAGTCCAACGTCAGGGTTATCTTGAATCAGCTCAGGTGTCTCCGCTAAAGGATCCGGCTTGCCCTGCCGAATTTCTGCCCAGCTCATACGTCGTTCGACTATCCCTCCGGGGCTAATGCTGAGTCTGCCTGTTAGTCCGTTAATGCTTCCAGTAATCGGGCCATTGACATCATAAATAAGCGGCAGCAGTCGGTAAGCATCGTTACCCATAGCATAGAAGCGCTGACGCCGTTCTGCGGTTGGCCCCCAGTAGTTGTCGATAGCTGCTTCGATTGCCGGTGAGTTTGTTTTACCGAGAACCCAGGGGGCGTCCGGAAAGACGATACCATTGAGGTCACCGTCAGCATCACTGCCGGGTTGGTAGATAGACGAAGTGGCGTAGGTTATAAATTCACCGGCGTAGTAGAAACGCAACTGTGGCCGGAGCATGCCGCCGTCCTTGTTGTTTGCAATAAGGAAGATGAAATCTGCGTCTTCACGCACGCGCGGTTCATAGTCGGTGTTGCTCCCAATAATCTGATTTATTCTGCGATGCCTGGCCTGACCCTGATTGAGCAGCAATAGACGCTTAATATCGGCAGAGTAGTCAGGCAGGTTAGGGGCGTAGGTGACGGCATCGAGCACAACACCGCCGTTGGCGCTTAACTCATCGCTAAAGCTGCTGAGTACTCGCGCACCCCAATCGCTATCAGGCTTGAACACAATGGCATTATGGTGGCCTTCAGCCATTGCGCGCTGTGCGACTTGCTGAGCCTCGTCTTCCGGCGCCAAAGCAAACTGAAAGATTTGCTCATCACGGAAGCTTGTTACCGAGTGAGTGTTCAGCACTAAGGTAGTTACCTTTTCAGGCTGCAACATGATGTCTGCAACGGCTTCTTTGAGCAGCGGGCCAACCACGAAGTCGGCACCATCACGCAGCGCTCTTTCATACGCGGCAATAACACCGTTGCTGGTATCGTAAATCATAACTTCCGGTTGTTCCGGCAGATTGCTTTGTGCAAAGTGAGCTGCAAGGAACCCATCACGAATAGCTTCGGCGGTGGCGCGCTGACGTCCGCTGAGAGGTAGCAGCAATGCCACTCTATCGGGGTAATTCAGCAGTATGCCGACTTCTTTCAGCAGTTCCGGAACCAGACTGTCTGATGCCGGATGGTTGGGATAAACGCTGCGCCAATCGAGCAGCGCAGCGCGCAGCGCAACGACATCATTTCGTTGCTGCCAGGTAATGTATCCGAGCACGAGCCAACCATTAATTGTGTCATCGCTGCTTTGAGGTCTTGCCGGCAAGCTTGCGCCAGTAGAATGAAGGCCCAGATAAATATTGCGCTGATTGGCCGCCTTATCTTTTGCGGATTGCAACACCGCGTCTCTTTGCATGAGAACGCCGACCCCGTCTTCAGTCTGACCCATTTGGAACAGTGCTTTAGCTTGCAGCAACAGCACGCGTGGCGACTGGGCATCGGGGTCTTCAGATGGAATTTTTTCCAGAACAGCAAGTGCCTGACGGGGTTGGTCGTTAGCGAGCTTGACCTCGGCGCTGACGGTTGACCACAGGCTCAGGTTTATGTTGGCAACCGATTTGCCCACTTGCATAAGAATTCGCTCAGCTCCGGCAGTATCATTACTCAGATAGAGTTCCCGCGCCGCAAGTATTAAGTAGCGGTTTCGAGTGGTGTTCTGAGTGCCGTTGGCAATATCCAGGTATTGTCTTGCCGCACCGGAGTGGTCGCCGCGGCTTGCCATGTCTTCTGCGTAGCGACGGGCTTGTGCGGTATTGAGGCCACTGGCCGATTGATAGCCGGTTCCGGAATTGCTGGCGCAACCGGCGAGTGTCAGCACTGCCAGAGCGATTGGTAGTATCCTCAACCAGCGGTTGCGCCGCGTGCTGATGTGCAATGGTCTAAAAATTGTATCGCGCATTGGTAGGTTCATCACGTTGGTTTCTAATACAGCAGGCCCGGGTTGGTTCGGGCAGCAGCGATGTGCTTCGTAGCTCCGGGCTGCACCACCAGCCTTGTGCAGGCCGTTAGCCTTAAAATGACTTGTGAATACTATATGAACACTGTGACTCAAAACTCAAATAACTCTGTTGCGACGGGAGAGCCGCTGCTTCGTAAAATTCCCGCCGGTTTGTATGTGGTAGCAACACCTATCGGAAATCTTGCCGATATCACTGAACGTGCCCGCCTGACAATGGCTGGCGCCGATCTGATCGCCGCGGAAGATACCCGTCGAACCGCACGTATGTTAACCCAATTGGGAATCCGGACCGAGTTGATTTCTTGTCATGAACACAATGAAATGCAGCGTGCACCCCAGATTCTGGAGCGTATTTATTCAGGCCAGGCGGTTGCGCTGGTAACCGATGCCGGCACACCGCTAATGAGTGACCCGGGGTATCGTTTGGTCAAGACTGCTCGCGATGCCGGAGTAACTGTGGTGCCGATACCTGGCGCCTGTGCTGCGGTTGCTGCATTGTCGGTGGCAGGCTTGCCCAGCGATCGGTTTCGGTTTGAAGGCTTCTTGCCGGCGGCGCAGAAAGCCCGTCAGGCGCGCCTGACAGCGCTCGCAGCAGCGTCTGAAACCCTAATCTTTTATGTCGGCGTGCATAAGATGCAGACGGTGCTCGCCGATTTTTGTGCCACTTTCGGTGCTGATCGGCCGGCGGTGCTTGGACGCGAACTGACGAAGCTGTATGAAACTTTCTATACCGGCACACTCAGCGAAGTTGCTGAGGCGCTGGCAGCCGATCCAGGGGGGCGCAAGGGCGAGTTCACTCTGGTTGTCAGCGGGCGACCAGAGCCTGAGGCGGCTTCTGCGGCTGAAATTCGGCGGATTTTGCAGGTGCTGTTGGAAGAATTGCCCGCAGGGCAGGCGGCTAGCATTGCAGCAAAGCTGGTTGGCGTAAAGAAGCGTGAGGCCTATGAGATTGCTCTGGAACTTAAGGGTGCAAACGATTCCCCTGCAGATTGAAGCACTTGCGCCTTTGCCTCACTGGGGCTAAGGTGCATCGCGGAGTTGGCCAGGCAATCGCTCGATCCATGTGGTCGGGAGGAAAGTCCGGGCTCCATCGGGCAGGGTGCCAGGTAACGCCTGGGGGACGTGAGTCCACGGCTAGTGCCACAGAAAATATACCGCCTTGCGCCTTTTAGGAGGCAAAGGGTAAGGGTGAAATGGTGCGGTAAGAGCGCACCGCGCTTGTGGTAACACTTAAGCGGCAGTGTAAACCCCACCTGGAGCAAGACCAAATAGGAACTCGCATATTGCTGCTCGCAATTGGGTTCGGGTAGGTCGCTAGAGGTACGTGGTGACGCGTATCACAGATGAATGATTACCCTCGACAGAACCCGGCTTATCGGTCGACTCTCAACTTTCCTG
>JABIQA010000011.1 GCA_018699155.1 Chromatiales bacterium | reverse complement strand
TCACTGTTCACGCTTGAACTACCGGCCTGTTCGCCAGTGGCGTCCTGGGCGAAAGCCGTGGCAGTGGCAGCCGATACGCTGATGGCTAATAGGTTGGCGCAAAACAGGGCCGATCCATTTTTGTTCAACATAGTCGCTCACTCTCTCAGTTATTATTATGTATTGTGTTGCCTTGGCAACGTATTTCTTCTCTCCGACGAAACCTTGGTAACTTCACGCTGGGAATATCGGTTACGGGTAGACGCTATGGCCGCCAGCATTTTTATCGTTCTGCCTCAAGCCTTTCACTCTACTCAGCCTTAAGTGTTACACATTATTAACTTCTGTTTAACTATTATTTGACCTCAATCTTGGCAGCTACCATTAGTTGCTTGTCTCCCGGTAAAACGTCTGTGCAAAAACAGGCTTTGAACGCCGTGCTGTCGCTGTAGCGAAAACCTGACAAATTGCGATCATCCAATACCGTCTACTCCTATGATTCTAAAGGGTTTAGAGTGCCAGCCACTAAAATGCCATTATAGTTACAGGACACTCTCGGCAGGTAATCTACGCAGACTTCCCACTTACTATAATATAGACAGTTTTCAGATATCTGTGTAATAGTTTATCAATCAGCGCAAATATGAGTGCGCCCATAACGATAAAGGTCGAAATTATGAGTAACAAAACCGCAGGTGAGGTACACAAAGTCTATGCGGAGCTTGAGCACTGTTGCGGTTATGGTCTTTGTAACCAGGTGTGCCCCGAGATCTATAAACTCAATGGAGACGGGACTGTCTATCTGGCAACGGATATCGTGTCGGATGACTTACTGGCTGCCGCTCTCGAAGGGGCAGACTGCTGCCCCGCCCAGGTGCTAAAAGTTGTTACGGAATAACCACGCTTGCAATCGCCCATGAAACGGCTGGAAGGTAAGGTTGCACTGATCACCGGCACCGGAGGTGGGCAGGGACGCGCTGCAGCGCTGCGTTTTGCACGAGAGGGAGCAACCGTTGTTGGCTGTGATCTGGACCAGAAGAGCCAGGATGAAACCTGCAAACTAATGCAGTCTGAAGGGCTGCAAATGTACGGCAGCGCGCCGGTAGACCTTGGCGATGTAGACCAGGCAAAAGCATGGGTAGAAGATGCCGCAAAAAAGTTTGCACGCATTGACATCCTCTACAACAATGCCTCTGCTACCCGCTTTGGGCCCATCGGTGAGTTTTCGCTTGAGGACTGGCATTTCGTTATCCGTAACGAACTCGACCTGGTCTTTTATACCACCCGTTACGCGTGGCAGTATCTGGCCCTGCAGGGCGGTACTATTATCAACATCGCATCTACTGCCGCCTGGTGTGGCTCGCAACTGACCGGCAAAGCTGCCCATTCGGCCGCGAAAGGCGCTGTGGTCTCATTCACTCGGCAACTTGCCGTTGAGGGCGCTCCGGTGGGTATCAGAGCTATGAGCATCAGTCCGGGATTTATCAAAACACCGGGTACCGCACCTTTCATAGAAAACCCGGAAATTCGACGCAAGTTGCTGGACGGTGTGTTACTGGATCGGCCGGGAGAGTCTGAAGAGGTGGCTGCTCTGGCTGCCTTTATAGCCTCCGGTGAAGCGACCTACATGACAGGCTCCGACGTGGTTATAGATGGCGGCCTCCTGGCCACCTAGCAACGCTGTGAGCATAATGACAACGATCTGGAGAACAATATGAATATCATCAGCATCGGCTACCTTGGCTTTGAAACAGCCAAAATCGACGAATGGCGTGAATATGGCCCACAAGTCATGGGATTTCAGATTGCAAATTCACCGGAGTCCGATCCTGAATCCTTGTACTTCAAGATGGATGACCGCAGGCACCGCATGGCATTTCACCCGGGCGAAATTGAGCGAGTCTCCTACATTGGCTGGGAAACTCGCAATCGCCTGGATTTTATCGATGCGGTTAAGACTCTGGACGAACACAAAGTTGAGTATAGCGTTGGCGATGTGCAACTGTGCGAAACGCGCGGAGTAAAAGAACTGGTGCGTTTTCGAGATCCGGTCGGTTACCAGCATGAGTTATTTTACGCCCAGAAATGGACACCCCGCTCGTTCACGCCGGGCAGGCCACACGGCGGCTTCAAATGCGATGAGCGAGGCGTTGGGCACCTGGTGCTGATGACACCTGAATTTACGCCAGAACTGGAGCACTTCCTGATCGAAATAATGGGCATGCAGTGGTATGGCTGGGGCGCGGGTAAAGGCAAAACCGAGTTCCTGCGCGCAAAACTGAATGACCAGACGAGTCATGACATCGCCTACGGGCTGGCTCCAGGGCGTATGGGTATCCAACATGTAGGATTATTTGTCGACAGCGTTCGGGATGTCGGTGAAACCTACGACATCGTTCTGGACAGAGAGCTGGATCTATTGATGACGCTCGGCCAGCACACCCAGGACCCACACATGTCGTTTTACCACTTCAACCCATCGGGTTTCGCGTTTGAATGCATCACCGAAATCGAGCCCTGGCATGGTGATCCGTTTGAGCTGAACCCGGAGAAAATGAGTACCTGGGGGCATAAGATGGTCGGTTCAATCCTTGGGCCCAGCATCGGTAAACCAGAAGATGTCTACCCAGAGATCTACGCCAAAGAGTAGCTTCGGGGCGGAACCCCCTGCTACTGCCCTGTAGATTATCAGCCGACCACGGGACTGGCTTTAAAATTGGGGGGTCGGCCCAACCAGAGCAGCATCAGCGGCCCCAGCAACGTCGCCGCCGTGCAGTAATACAACATCAGCTTGTAATCCTGCGACTGTAAGTACATCGCAGCAAACATCAGCGGCGCCAGACTGGAGGCCACCGTAATCAAGCCCTGATGAAAGCCGAACAGACGCCCATAATCAGCCAGTCCAAAATAACGGGCAATCAAAAAAGCGGCAATATCAAACTCAGCACCCGCGCCCAGGCCAAATAGCACCACGGCCAGTGCCAGCATGGCAAAATTGTCGGCTCCACTCAGAAAAATCATACAGCCCACAGCGGGCAGTATCAGGCTGCAGGCAGCAACTCCAGGCGGCCATAATCGATCCAGCAAATACCCTACTATCAATCGCCCCGTAATGAGGGAGAAGCCAAAAAAACTAAAAATTAAAGCCGCTTCTGACATCGCAAACCCGGCATCGATTAATATCGGGATGGTGTTCGTTACAATGCCAACCACCGCTGAGACCACCAGGCCCAGTGCGAGGTTACAAATCCAGAATTTTGGCGCGGTTAAACCCTCACGAAAATCAACTCCCCGGGATGCGAGAGCGCGAGCATCAGCTTGCTCCGCTTGCATGTCTGCTGAAGAGTCTTGCTGCGGCAAACGAAACCACAGCAGAGAAACTGGAATGAGCAACAGATTCAGGCACGCCAGCAATACAAAAGGTGCCTGCCAGGAATACTGCTCAATACTCCATGCCATCATGTTCGGCGCCACAACTGCCGTGATACCGGTGCCAGACAAACCAATTGCCAGCGCCAGACCCCGGTTCTCTACAAACCAGAGATTAATTAGCTGCGTCCATGTGACCGCCAATGCGCCCATACCGATGATAGGCAGTATTGCGAACATCAGATAAAGCGTCCAGATTGAGCCACCGATCAGTTGGGTGCACGCCAGATAACCCAAAGACATCAGCAACAGCGAAACCACTGTCACACGCTGAATGCCAAACACCTTGTTCAACCACCCCACTGCCTGCAAACCAATCACGGCCCCGCCGTAAAGAAACGTTATCGCAACCTGCTGTGCGCTGCGGCTCCAGCCAAAGGTCGTTTCAAATGGCAGTACCAGCGTTCCAAAACCATATAACAAAACCGCATTGATACTGATGGCAATGCCCAGCACCGACAACAGCAGCACGCGCCAGTACGCCTTGAACTCGAAGAAATTGATACGCTTTGTG
>JABIQA010000201.1 GCA_018699155.1 Chromatiales bacterium | reverse complement strand
CCGCCTGAATATAACGTTCGTTATGCGGTAGCCGCAGCAGATGACAAATTGTTGGTGTCCGCCGGGGAAGATAATCGGTTGATACTTTGGGATATAGCGACCCGTCAGCAGTTGGGCGAACCCGCATTATTGCCTGGCAGAGCTGATAATCTTTGGGCGTTCTCTAACCCTAATCAGGTGGTTTTGCGCAGCGGACATTGGTTGCAACGCTACGGTTTGTCTCCGCTTGGATTGGTGCCTCATTCATCGGTTTTGTTGCCGGAAGCCACAGCTGTTGTGCAGCCTGACCCCAGTGCGGGCATTGCGAATGTCTTGGTGGAGGTCGCTAGTTTACGCCCGATGGTTCAGGAGATATCGCTGGGTTCGTCTGAGTATCCTATGCTTACTGGCGAGCCTGCCGTATTGCTTGATGAGTGGCGCAAACGTCTGGCCTACGATGATGTGTTTGCTGAGCAGACCGGCGGTCTCTAGTAACAGTGGGGTCTATCTTCCGCATCAAATTCCAAAAAAAAGCGGCTCAGTACCCGGAGGTAGTAGAGCCGCAATGCGGAGGAAGTTGGTAGTGTTTGGTTTGCCGTCGTGTTGCGGGACTTAGGTTTATCGGTGGCCTAGTAGTTTATTCCTGCTTCTGGCGGGCCATCAATTCCGTAGGTTTTTACTGCGCCTGATGTCGTGCTGGCTCCCGGCGCCGCGCTGATAGTGCGTTTGCTGCTGCCATTGCTGGCGACATATTGCGAGGTTGTTGCGTTAAGGACCTTCACTAGGTCACGCGCAAGGGGCGGAGCTTGCATGGTAGAACTCATGAGTACGTCTTTGGCAGCGCCCTGACCGTTACGATAGAAAGCCAGATTGGCTTTGGTATCCATGCTAATAATCGTGCCGTCCAGCGCGACCCCGGCAAAAATGCCCCGGTTTCGTGAGTATGAATAAATCTCTGCTTTAAATACTTCATCTGTAGCAGCAGATGTTTGACGACCGACGGGCCCGGCGGCAATGGACGCGTCGGCACCAAGTGTTAGCTTGGTGCGGGCAATGTTGTCGATGCTCTTACGCGAACGAAACACCATAATAATATCTGTCGACTGAGCGCCCACCTGCCAGCCGAAGCTGCCACCTGTGAGTGCGATAAAGCTGGGGTTGCTCCAGGAGCCATCCGGTCTTTTGACCATGAGCACGCCTTTGCCATGGCGTCCGCCAAACATAAAGCCAATTTTCATTGTGTTGGGAATGACTGCGATGCCATAGGCATCTTTCAGTAGGCTTTCCGGTATGCCTTTCTCCGGGATCCGAATGAACTGCTGCAGAACCTCGGTGGAATTAAGCACGCGCCGTTCAACTTTGGTTTGAGCCGCCGCCGTGCCCACAAGACCTAGCAGACTTAGTGCAGCAATCAATATTGATAGTTTCTTCATGGCGTCTTCCGTGAATTCTGCTGCCGACGGCCTTCATTATGGAGGCCAAGCCGATTGTTATTCGCAGATTCATGCTTGAATCGATGGTTTCAAGCTAATTTAACGCAATTTTTTTCGTTGCTGAAGCTCTTTATTTAAAGTTTTTTTAAGCTATTGTTTTTTATAGGTACTTAGCCATTAAATTGTGGTTATTTTTAAGCAAAATGGCCAAGAATTGGTGTGTGTATGCGATTTTTATGCCGGGTTTTTATACAAAAAGGATAAATCCGGAGCTTGCGGATCAAAATAAGTATCGGGTGGCTGTCGGGCGGCAGAAATTGCCGCCCGCGAAGTGAATCTCAGGCTAATGAGGCTTTCGGAGTCCGTTATGGATGCCTATAAAAAACGCGAGTGCGCCGCCAATAATAATTAGCAAAAGTAAAGCAATCTATTGTCTGTCCGGAAACCCTTAGGGATTAATACCTAAGGGTTTAAAGCATCAACATAGTACTCATGAGTATGCGCACTAAGGATATACGGAAACAGTTCAGCCTTACGGTCAATATTTAGGTTGCTGGAGAATGCCCAACGAGCTTCTTTTGATTCCCATCGTTCATGAATGATGAACTGAGCCGATTGCTCATCGTCATGCGGCGGGTGCTCCGCTCGTTGTTCTGCCGTGATGCGTTTGTTGACATCCTCTGCCATTGAACCGGGAACTGAACACATTACTGTGCGTCCGAGAAATCCTTCAGCAGCTTCAATATCTTTGCCGATACGTTGGTAATAGCTAGCAACTTTTGCTTCTTCGCCTGATTTGGCGAGCATGGTGACAATAAAATGTTCCATAGTTATAACTCTAATATAATTGGCTTTGTATGCTACATCATAATCCACGCTATGGTCTAGCCAGGCGGGGTGAGCTGCCCGTTGACTATGGGCTGAAAAGCGATTTGCCGGTCGAGGGTTTCAGGGCTACTGCCTAGACCATGGGCCAACCCCGCAAAGCCACCGACATCATCGTGTAATGCCATGTAATTCAACACCACAGTTTCAACTAAGCGGTCGACGCTATTGGCGGCGGGGTAGGGGCTGGATGTTTCCACCGATGCCTCGCGACGCATATGGCCGAGTTGCTGATGTTGATCTGTGCTTAGCCCATAGATTCCGCCGCTGCGTAACTGTGCTGCCTGACCAGGGTTGTAGACTAAAAAGAAGCTCGCAGCGGTTGACGAGTTATCGCCTGTCCACTGACCTTTGCCATTGCCGAGAACTGAGTTATCCGGTAGGCCATTGCTAGCAACTGAACCATCGCTGAACACATACATCATTAGTGGTACACCGACGGCATCCGCATAGGCAAGACATGCTCCCATGCACTGGCCGGCACGGAAATCACGTTGCTCGCCGGTGGCACGATCGCCGGTGTGATAATCAAAGCCGCCCATAGTGATCGTGCCTGCCGATGCTAGTCCGTTCATTACCATTTTCATAATGGCTGCAGTTTTGCGAAATTCTGAGTCATTCAGAAGTTCTTCATCAGAGAATAGTGCGCGGATTGCCAGATCCTGTGTCGCATCGAGTACTGGCGAAACGCCATTGCCCAGTGCACCATCATCCGCGTATTTGTCGGTTAAATGAGCGGACTGAACATAGGCGCAGCGAATCCCGCGCTTTAGTTCTGCATCCTGAGCCACCTTGGTATCGGTTGCGGTGAGTTTCATATCGCTGATGCGCTGAATAGATTCCATGACACGCACGGCATCATCTTTGTTGAGCAGACCGACAAGTTTGCCGGTATTCACCAGATCGGTTACATCGGACGGGCGATTAATTTTGGTGGGTCGCATCGCCGGGTCAATAAAAGTAGGATCAAGAGAGAATCCACCGGCCATCGAGTTACCCCCGGAAACACTATTCCTCGAGCCAATCAGGTTTAATAGTGAGCCGTAGGCGTAGTGTCCATTTTGTGCAATAGCATACATCGGGTTGTGCGGGTTGTTGGCGGTGTCATTGTCGGACCTTGCAGGGATGACGGCGCCATTTATGCTGGCGCGAGCGCCGACCGGGCACTTGTCGAAAATGCCGCGCAGCATGGCACTTTGTGAGTGAAAGGCCAGGCCTAGTTCGCGATTAACAAAATTCCCGCCGTTCGGATCAATAGCGCCTGGAATTCGGTCGCCAGGCAAGCCAAGTTTGCTGTAACCGGCAGTCGATAAGAAGTCTTCCTGCCCACCGGCACCGCCAACGAGCACATTAGAGCCTGAAATATTGGCCCCGCCAGAAAGATCGAAACAGATGAACGGGATTTTCCCAGCACTAGCATTTTGGATGTCACAGATGCTTTGTGCGCGCAGTGCATCGATATCACCAGCAAGCTCTGCAAACGCAGTGTTGGATTTGCTCATGATACTGAGCATGCTAGCACCGGCCAGGGTAGCGGAACCGGTCATAAAGCCCTGAGAGATAAATTCACGGCGCGTTCGCGGGCGTGAGTGGTCGGGATGTCTTAGCGGTTCATCAATAGCGAATGATTTCTTTTTCATTTTTTCCTTCTTGCTACTGCATTATGACGCCGGCGTTACCCAGCGTGGCAGAGCAGGTGGCTTTGACAATACTTACAACGCGGTTTACAGCGCAGTTGCTGCCGCAGGTGGATAGATCAATGATCAGTGAGTTTAGTTCGCCCTTAATTGTCATGCCGGGCTTGATGGTCTCGGCATTGTTGTCGTTATCTATAATATCTTTCGGTGCCGGACTGTTTACATCACCAGTCGGCGGCTGTGAGTCGAGGTTAATACCTAAGAATTTGTCTACCAGCGGGTCGATTACCGCAGCCCTCTGTTCCGCTGACCCAAGCCAGGTGCTGATATCCAAAGTGCCGCTGCTGGCCTCGGGAAAACTAAATGCGGGCCAGAAGTTGTCGCGTAAAATGTTGTCATCCACCAGAGCGTTGCAGTACTCAATAGCAATCTGAGCAACACCTGCCTGGTGAGCACCCAGGAAGCCATTCGCATCGGTTGTTGCGGGCAATTGTTGACGGACCGTCACATAGGTTTTGCGTACCTCTGGGTAGGCGCCAGGATCGCTGGAAATAATGCCGGTGAGCTCACCCATGGTGGCGTAGATTTGATCAAATAAGCGGAAGCCGACTTCAGAAGATGCCGGTATATCTGTCAGTGTGGGTGGGGCCAATGAGCTAATGTCTGTATAAATATTGAAGCCGTTGCCGAGTTGCTCAAACGTTAAAAAAAACTCATCGACATCGATGCCTGAGCCGAGTTCTACAAGCGTGCCCAGTCGTGACAAGGGTAAGCCCTCGGCCGGATAGCTTGCATCGCTAGTTATCGCATCAATGTTGGCAAATGCCTGACCGCTGCGAGCGACGTTGCCGTTAATACCTATACGCATGCCACGAATCCGGATGTTGCCCGGATTCTGACTGTTGCCTAGCAAAATAAACCGAGGTTCGGCAAACAGGTAGCTGTATGCATCGTACTGATTTGCTTCGAATAGAATATAGCTGTCATTTAAACCGGTCCAAGTATCAATATTGAAAATCAGGAAGTACTTCTGCCCAGGAATAATCTTAGCGTTACGCGTGATTTGCTCGTCGGTAAGTATGCGGTTATGGATCGCTAACATACGAACCTGTCCGCGCCAAGGGCGGTTTCCCGACACTTCGTTGCCAAGAACAAGCGCGAATGTCTCTGACCAGTTTTCCAATCCGCCCCCGGGCGTGGGATCGGAATCGTCAGTATAAACACCATCGACATAAAGCCGCCTGCCGCTAACCGGGCTGTATGTCATAACGACATGCTGCAAGATTGCCTTCAGGTCTTCATCCGCATTGGCCGTTGACAGAGCCTCTTCGCCATTTTCATCGGTCATACTGCTGCGATTAAAGAAATCATAGCTGTACAGTGTTTGGCCTAGGGTGAAATTTCGTCGATTGGTGCTGCCAGAATAGCTGATGATATACGCGTCCTCTTGGGTCACGTTGCCGGGAACTATCCAAGCCTCGATAGTGTATTCGCCGGTGGCCTTAATTAGCTCAGCAATTTTACGGCTCTCTTCTACGGTAGCTTGTGCCTTACCGCCGTCAAATTCGAGACCCCAATTGCTCAACCACATAGAGCTGTCGCTCAGGGTCAGATTAGCCGCTGGATCAACACCACTGGTGTCTGCGGCAGTAAAGCCCTCGCCGCTTTTAAATTCATAGAGGGCAATCAGGTCATTCTCATAACGGCTGCCACCAGCAGCGACAATGCCATCCCCGGCGAGAATAACCGCCTTGCTGGCAACCAGGTCCGCATCAAATGCCGGATCACCTAAGCCGGCTGCAAAGATGGTGATGTCCTGTTCAAGTGTGCTTGCATAAGTCGCACAATTTTGTATTGCACAGCCATGGCCTTCGTCTCTAGGGCGTTCTATAAGTCGACTTTGGTAGGGGCTTTCGAGATTAATCTTTGCAATAACTTCCGCGTAGGCTTCTGCTGCGGACTGGGTGTCGGCGAAGTAGGGTTTTCGTGGGATGTCAGAATCGCTGCTGTGGCAGTCCGAACACCATTGCTGTGCGTCGGAATAAAGCTTGCTTGCTGCATACTCCATGTAGCTCTCCGGGAGCTGAATTTTAGGCGTGCGTTCACGAAGTTGCTCTTCGGACAGCGGGATGATCTGAATTTGCCGGCCAATGGTTTCGCTTCCAGCACCCAACCAGTTTTCAATCCAGCGCAGCATGACATCGGCGCAAGCGACATTGCTTTCCAGCCAGCAGTTATGACCACTGCCAACCTTGGTGACTAGTATTGATTCAAATGGGCGTTCTCGATCGATTAATGGGAGTGCAGCGGCATAGGCAAGATTGATGTTGTCATCGCGCATAAAGAAGGGTGTTTGCTGACCGCTCTCATGGCAGCTACTGCAGCGCTCATCAGTGCGCAGGTTTTCCCAAACATTAAGTTTGAAAGCCTGAATGTCATCGGTTTGTGATGCCGGGCCGGAATAGGGCTGCCCAACCGGCGCTACCGGCGCCGGCGGGTTAGTCTGAGTCTCGGCGCCACCGCTACAGGCGGAGAGTACTAAAATACATAGCAGCAGCCATCCAAGTTTAAGCAACGCGAGTCTGCTGTTATGGGTCATCAGTTGATTACCTCATCACCCATGCAATGCACGGCAGCCAGTTTGAATTGTTCTTTCAGGTCGTGATTCTGATTGAACTGACCGACCATGATGCTAATTTGACCGCGGTCGTCTGCATTGGAAGGTTCGCGCAGGCATACTGTTTTGAATACCTGCTTTACATGACATTGTGCAAAGGCCTCGCTGTGCGCTATTTCACGGCCCATGCTAGCTGCGCCAGTGCCTTCAGCAGGCATGCCAGCTTCCCAGCCCAGCCATTGATTGGGGCCGGTGCGCCAGTAATTTTTCCAGCTGTCATCCACGGTAAGGTAGCCAAACGGGAAGTTGTTGCTGTTAATTCGGTATTTTTCCTGAACACCATCGGTGGTGTATTCAAGTTGCCCGCTGTCTTCATTGAAGTTGTAGTAAGCAAAGGCTCCGGCCAATGAGTCCATACCGCTATGACAGCTGATGCAGCTGTTCATGAATATCCTGCTATCGCCTCCAGGACTGCGTGATACATCCTGCCGAATACGGTCAGGTATCCGTGTGGCATCCTGAACCTGTTCAAGATCAACGCACATGTGATTGAGGAGCGTAAAGCGGAACATTGCCCGATTGGTGCCGGCCGCGAAGAAAGCTTCTGCAGCGGCCCGAGTTGTCATTACTCCCGCGGCTGCGTCAGCTGGGATCCCAATTTTACTTTGTTGCGTGTCTCCAGCGAAGTCATTGCTTTTAAGTGCTTCGCCGATGTTGATGCCGGCTGCCTCAATGTCTTCGTAGTGTTGGTTGTTGCTCCGGTCATAGTCCCGGACGTTCGGGTTAGTGCCTGTGTAAGTATAGATAACGTTGCGGCTCAGGATATCTCGAAAGTCGGCGCCGTTATAGACCATGCCGATGACAGTAGCTGTATAGTCATTCAGCGGTACAAAAAGTGATTGATCGCGGTTGGTCCACGGGGCAACATGAGTTTTTAGGGTAACGTTATAGAAGTTGCTGTTTTCGGTTGCTCGTTCGGCGGCTTCCAACGGAAAACCATCACTAATTCTATCGGCCATGTACACCAGGTCGATATCGGTTGGTGGTACGCCGGCAATACGGTCATGAATGCGTTTAGCCTGTTCACGCGGCCCATGTGGAACGGCGTAGGCCGCGGACACACAAAAAACGGCTAATAACATGAGGCATATCATCAGTCGGTTACGACTCTGTTTTGAGGCAATTGTGGCAGGCTGAATTATTCGCCTGCTATGCGGTCTGTTCATATGGAGTTCCGTGCGAGAATACTTGGTTCGATCAACGTTAGTGTGGTGCTGCGTTGGTTCGTATTCTGTGATGGAGTTAACCATACTGATAACCGTTATCAGGTTACATTACATAATTACACGCAATCGGCTTTCGTTTAGTGCAGGCTATAGAATGTATGAATTGAGCAGTGCGTGTTGTTGAGGAATAAATGCGTAGAACAAGTAAAACGACGGGCCCGCTGGCATTGGCCAGAGTGCTTTCCTTTACCTTGGTTGCGGGCTTTGGGCTGGCAGCCTGTGGTGGAGGTGATGGTGTTGATATCGCCAGTGGTCAAGAGCCTGATTCGGTGGCCGTTGAAATTCCAATTGCGTACGTTAAGCGACCTATTCCTGCCGAGGATGGTCCTTTGGTGCCGGTCTCAGGAGCGACTAACCTGCTTGCTATCGAGCCCGGAGCAGAATTGTATGTTCGTGATCTCGCATCACCCTCTGGTGTAGAAAAGAATATTACCGGTGGCAGATGGGGTGACCTAGCTGATATTAAAGACCTCAGTGTTTCATTTGACGGCACCCTCTTATTGTTTGCTATGCGTGCGCCGATACTCCCGGGGATGGACGATAACGATATCGAAAGTTGGAATATTTGGGAGTATGAGTTCGTTACCGGCGCATTGCGGCGCGTGATAGATGACCAGGATCTGGCAGAATCAGGTCATGACCGCTTCCCTCAGTATCTGCCTGACGGCAGGATCGTGTTCAGCTCTACGCGCCAAGTAAAGACTGCCGAAGTTCTTGTTGATGAAGGACGTGGTCAATTTACGGTATTTGAAGAAAGCCGTTCGGAGCCTGCTTTTGTGCTGCATGTGATGAACGACGATGGCACTGATATTCAGCAAATCTCATTTAACCCCAGTCATGACCTGTCTCCTACAGTTATGAGCAATGGTCAGATTGTTTTTACCCGATGGGATCAGGCCCGAGGTTACGACGAGTTGAATTTGTATCGCATCAATCCCGATGGAACAGGGCTTGAGTTGTTGTATGGTGCCAATAGCCACTTTACCGGCACAGGTGATAATTACATCGAGTTTCTGCAGCCGCGTGAAGCCCCCGATGGTAAGTTAATCACGATTATTAGACCGCGCGTGGGGACTAACCGTGGCGGCCAAATGATAGCCATCGATGTGCAGAATTTTGTCGAGAATTCACAAGCTGTTGCGCTGATGGGAGGAGCGGCCGGTCCAGCGCAGCGGGCAGCTACGGTGAATGACGTAAACACCGAGCCGGGCCCATCGATAGGCGGGCGTTATGCGTCAGCTTTTCCTTTATGGGATGGCACCTCTAGGATATTGGTGAGTTGGGCTCAGTGTCTTGGGTTCGATGCAAATGATCAGGCCCAAGCTTGCGAGCTGGTGGGGCCACAGCAGGGGGTTCAGCCGGTACCGTCTTATGGTGTTTGGCTTTACGACCCGGGTGCTAATAAGCAATCGGTGATAGTTCCGCCGGAGATGGGTGTTTGGGTTACTGACGTTGTGGCCGGCGAACCTCGTCCGCAGCCAGCGCTTATTTACGATAGTGTCGGTAACCTATCCCCGTATCCACAGCTTGCAGAAGATGGCTGGGGTATTCTGAGTATTAGAAGTGTCTATGACGTTGATGGTGTTGATACGGCTGGTGTTTTAGGGATTCGGGCTCTGGCTGATCCGTTGCTTACAGCCTCCAGCCAACGACCCGCGCGCTTTTTACGAATTTTGAAGCCCACCACGATCCCTGATCAATCTGTTCGTAATGTATCACCTGCCGCATTCGGTATCACGACCAGTTATGGCATGCGCGAGATCCTTGG
>JABIQA010000088.1 GCA_018699155.1 Chromatiales bacterium | reverse complement strand
CTCGGCTGCCACTACATGCTTCTGGTCCGGAATGGACTCCCAGTTTTCGCAGCATCGCATCAACATAATTGATACCCCTGGACACGTCGACTTCACGATTGAAGTTGAGCGCTCGCTGCGCGTGCTCGACAGCGCGGTCGCAGTATTTTGTGCTGTTGGTGGTGTGGAGCCCCAATCTGAAACGGTTTGGCGTCAGGCCGATAAGTATCGTGTCCCGCGCATGGTCTTCGTTAACAAAATGGATCGCACCGGCGCAAGCTTTCTTCGAGTGATTGAGCAAATTCGTAGTCGTTTAGGTGCTGTCCCGGTGCCTATCCAAATACCCATTGGTGCTGAGGAGCATTTTCAAGGGGTTATCGACTTGGTCCGTATGCAGGCTGTTTATTGGTCTAATGAGAATATGGGGACGGCATTCGAGTACGCGGATATACCCGATGAGCTGGCCGATGCGGCGCAGGAATGGCGCGAGAAGATGATTGAGGCCGCAGCAGAGGCAGATGATGAGCTCATGGAGAAGTACTTTGAGCATGGCGAGTTATCTGCAATTGATATACAGGCTGGGCTGCGTAAGCGTGTTCTGAAAAATCAAATTGTTATAGCAACGTGCGGCACGGCGTTTAAGAACAAGGGTGTGCAGAGTGTGCTGGACGCAATTGTCGATTATATGCCTTCGCCTCTGGACGTACCGCCTATTGCTGGGGTAGTTGCCGATGGTTCCGAGGCCGTTCGCCGTGCCAGCGATGATGAGCCGTTTGCGGCATTGGCATTCAAGATAGCCTCTGATTCCTTTGTGGGCAGTCTCACGTTCTTTAGGGTCTACTCCGGTGTGCTTAAGTCTGGCGACCAAGTGTATAACCCGATAAAGGACAAAAAAGAGCGGGTCGGTCGTTTGCTGCAGATGCACTCTAACGACCGCGAAGAAATTAAGGAGGTTTTTGCCGGTGACATTGCAGCAGCAGTTGGTCTGAGGGAAGTAACGACCGGCGACACGCTAGTTCAGCCCGGAAGCGTGATCACGTTGGAGAAAATGGATTTTCCTGACCCTGTGATCTCTGTGGCCGCCGAGCCAAAAACTAAAGCGGATCAGGATAAAATGGCTGTTGCGTTGCAAAAACTGGCCAAGGAAGACCCCTCGTTTCAGGTCAAGACCGATGAAGAGTCGGGTCAGACCATTATTTCGGGTATGGGTGAGTTGCATCTGGATATTATTGTCGACCGAATGAAGCGCGAATTTAGTGTTGCCGCCAACATAGGTAAACCACAGGTGGCTTATCGAGAGACTGTCCGCAAAAAGGTTGAGCAAGAGGGTCGTTTTATTCGTCAATCTGGCGGCCGTGGTCAATACGGGCATGTGTTTTTGCGCATTTCTCCCGCAAAAGAGGGAGAGGGCTTCGTCTTTTTCAATGAAATTACCGGCGGTGCAGTGCCCCATGAGTACATATCAGCGGTGGAAAAAGGGGCCCATGATGCGATGGAAAGTGGCGTTATTGCTGGATATCCGGTGGTTGATGTCAATGTAGCGTTGTACGACGGCTCATATCATGATGTTGACTCTACAGAAGTTGCCTTTAAGATAGCCGCCTCGATTGCCTTCCGCGAAGGTGCGATGAAGGCTGAACCGGTGCTGCTTGAGCCCATGATGTCCGTAGAGATCGTAACTCCGGAGGAATACATGGGTGACGTAAACGGGGATTTGAACCGTCGTCGCGGCATCCTTTCGGGCATGGATGAGTCCCCAGTCGGCATGATTGTCAAAGCTGAGGTCCCGTTGGCTGAAATGTTTGGTTATTCGACTGGGTTGCGTTCTATGACCCAAGGTCGGGCAACCTATTCGATGGAATTTGCCAAATATGCGGAAGTGCCACACAACGTGGTCGAACGCATTAAGAATGGCGAGTAGTTAAGAAATTTAGACAGTAAGGAGATCGATTCGATGGCTAAAGAGAAGTTTGAGCGTAATAAGCCTCACGTAAACGTGGGCACCATTGGTCACGTTGATCACGGTAAGACAACATTAACGGCAGCGCTTACTCGCGTAGCTTCAGAGGTTTTTGGTGGTGAGGCAGTAGCATTTGATGGTATCGACAATGCTCCG
>JABIQA010000012.1 GCA_018699155.1 Chromatiales bacterium | reverse complement strand
GTAGTTCAGTTGGTTAGAATACCGGCCTGTCACGCCGGGGGTCGCGGGTTCGAGTCCCGTCCAGTCCGCCATCTAAATCTTTTCTCAGAAAGCCCTACCAATAAAAAAATGAAGAGGCGTTACCGAAAGGTAACGCCTTTTTTTTGTTTCGGGGCTACAATAACCAATAAATTAAAGGCTCAGCCATTGTTGCCGAACCATTCTTCGCATTGAGCGCGATATGTGTGGTTGAACAAGCTCAAGGCTGAGTCCACGTTTTAACAAGTGCATATTTAAACTGTACGTCGGGAGCAAGCATGCTTGAAGCAATTCGTACTCGTCTTTCCGGATGGGTTTCATTCGTCATTATCGGTTTCATTGGTTTGGCTCTTGTTATTTCATTTGGCAATATGGATTCCGGTATTAATCCGGAGCTGGTCGTTGCCGAAGTCAATGGTGAAGAGATCTTCGTGCAGCAGGTTCGTCAGTCGCTCGATTCGCAGGTTAAACGCTATCAGGATGCGACGGGTCAGGATGTGCCGCCTTTTTTGAAGGCTCAGCTTGCACAGAACGTGCTTGATAGCATCATCGACAGTCGCTTGTTGCTTCAGTATGTTAACAAGTCGGGTTACCGCGTAAGCGATGCAACTGTGGCAGCTGCCATTCGCAGCATGGAGGCGTTTAAGGTTGACGGGGAGTTTTCTCAGCAGACCTATGAAGCTCTGTTATTAAGCCAGGGTTTGTCACCACAGTTATTTGAAGAGGACCGTCGCCGAGATCTTCAGATGCGGCAGTTGCAAGCCGTCATCGAAGACTCCGCGTTTGTAACCCCTTCAGATTACCGCCGCTTTCTGGAGCTTGAAGCGGAGACGCGTGATATTAGCTTCCTCGCTTTCAATGCTGCCAGCTATGAGAGTGAAGTTACTGTTAGTGAAGAGTCCGTTGCCGAGTATTACGCTGCTAACGGCCAAGAGTTTGAAACTGACGAAACGATCGACGTTGAATTTATCGAGTTAAAGCTCGCCAACATCGCTGCCACTGTAGAAGTGGATGACGCAATGGTGCAAAACTACTATGACGAAAATATTGATCGCTTCCGCACTGAGACAGAGCGTAAGGCCAGTCATATTCTGATAGCAACCGATGAACAGAGTGATGCGGATGCATTGAATCAAGCTAACAAAGTGCTTGGCTTGATTAATGCCGGTGAAGATTTTGAAGTTCTTGCTGCTGAGTATTCAGCTGACCCGGGTTCTGCTGCAATGGGTGGTGATTTGGGTTGGAGCGCTTCCGGTGTGTTTGTGCCCGAGTTTGAGACTGCGTTATTTGAGTTACAGAAGGGCGAAGTTTCCATGCCTGTGAAAACTCAGTTTGGTTACCATGTAATTAAGCTCATCGACATCCGTCCTGGGGCAGAGGAACCGTTAAGTGAGGTGCGCGAATCATTGCTGGCTACTTTGGCACGGGATGAAGCTGAGGAGCTTTTTTATTCTGCAAGCGAACGTCTGGATGATCTCTCTTTAGAAAGCCTGGATGGGCTGGCGATGGTTGCTGAGGATATGGGCCTAGAGCTTAAGTTGGCTGTTGATGTGC
This sequence comes from Chromatiales bacterium, assembly GCA_018699155.1. Taxonomy (GTDB): domain Bacteria; phylum Pseudomonadota; class Gammaproteobacteria; order Steroidobacterales; genus JABIQA01. The sequence continues at coordinate 4,724 of JABIQA010000012.1, read as the reverse complement.
CGCGTATCGGCGGCACAATTGGTCTGCCGGTAAGTGAGCAGCTGCAGAATGCATTATTCAGTCTCGAGGTGCTTGAGGATGGCGAAAATACGCCACTTATAGAAATTGAGCCCGGACATGTGCTCGTGGCGCGAGTGACTCGTCATAATCTTCCGCAGCCCCGCCCGATTGACGAAGTTGCCCCGGGGATTCGCGTTTTCTTGGTTAGTCAGGAAGCGGCGAGTCTGGCATCTGCCGCCGCTGATGCAGTATTGCTTGAATTGCAGGAAGGTAATGAGATTGCGGCTGTTGCAACAGCTAACGATGTTGAATTGCAATCGGAACAGGCCGTAAGCCGAGGTTCACGTGAGCTGCCCCCTGAATTGGTGAGTGCTGTTTTTGAAGCGCCTAAGCCGAACGATGTTCCTGCACCGCAGGTTGTTCTTTCACCCAATGGCAGCGTTTTGATTCTGCAGATTGACTCTGTAGTTCCGGGTAAGCCATCGGAGCTGTCTCGTGACGAGCGCGATGAGCGCAAAACTCAGTTGGAACGTATGGTGGGGCAGTCACAGGTTGCGGCTCTTGTTCAGAGTCTGCGTGAAGCTGCCACTATTAGGATGTTTGATGACATCATGCAGGATCCGGAAGTACTCTAAGGAATCGTTTCTTATGCTAATGGGACTGGTTCATTGAAGCTTAAACTGCACTGGCAGATACTGATTGCGATTGTGCTTGCCGCATTTGCTGGATGGGTAGCTGGAGTCGATGGCAGTATCTTCGGTATCCGATTTTATGCCGTATTCGACTTTGTGGGCACGTTGTTTCTTAACGCGCTGAAGATGTTGATCGTTCCGTTAATCGCATCATCGATTATTGTTGGCGCCGCAAATATTGGTTCCTCCAAACATCTGGGTAGCATCGGTAGCAAGACATTTCTCTTTTACGCAATAACCACGCTTGCAGCCATTGTTGTTGGTTTGCTGGTGCTCAACGTGGTGCAGCCCGGCATCGTTGATGGTGAGCCGGCTCGCGACTTGCTGGCCTTAAATGTTGATACGTCTGCTGTAGCAGAAAAAGTAGGCGACCGAGGGGTTGGTGACGTTGTTGATATTTTCCTGAGAGCAGTGCCAACCAATATAGTGGATGCTGCAGCCCGTGGTGAGATGCTCGGACTTATCGTGTTCTGTTTGCTGTTCGGCTACTTTATGGCACAAATCGAAAATGAGTATTCCCAGACCATGTTTAGATTTTGGAATGGTATATTTCAGGTCATGATGAAAATGACCGAGTGGGTTATGCGGTTTGCGCCTATTGGCGTATTCGGTTTGGTGGCCCGCGTGGTTGCTAGTACTGGGTTCGATGCTGCAGCGCCGCTTTTACTCTTCACCGGAGCCGTTTTACTTGCTTTGGCTATTCATTCTCTGGTGACCTTACCATTGCTGCTGAAGCTGATTGCCAGAGTATCGCCAGCGAGCCTTTACCGGGCTTTATCGCCTGCGCTGTTAACCGCCTTTTCTACCGCATCATCATCTGCAACATTGCCGGTAACGATGGAGTGCATTGAGAAGAAGGCAGGTGTATCAAATCGTATTAGTAGTTTTGTGTTGCCGCTAGGTGCCACTGTTAATATGAATGGCACAGCTTTGTATGAATGCAGTGCGGCTTTGTTTTTGGCTCAGGCTTATGGACTTGAATTGAATCTGTCTACGCAATTTGTTGTCGTTGCAGTGGCGTTGCTTACGTCGATCGGTGTTGCGGGAATACCTTCCGCATCTTTGGTTGCCATCGCAATTATTCTTACGGCAATTGGCTTGCCGGTAGAGGCGATAGCAGTTCTATTTGTGTTCGATCGGGTTCTCGATATGGCCCGCACATCAGTTAATGTCCTAGGCGATGGTTGTTGCGCTGTGATTGTTGCGAGCCTCAATGGCGAGAAGGATCTGCTGAGCGATAAATCGGCCTGACAACCTCATGCGGGTTAAGTAGGGCTTTTCTTCTGCGCTCTTGGTGTTATTCGGTATTTCTTTAAAAACAAAAGGGCGCCGCTGATGAGATCAGCGGCGCCCTTTTGTTTAATGCCACTTGTTTCGCCTATCGGAGTTTTATTTCGGAGTTGTCCCAACCTGAGGCGTACCAACCGTGCTGTAACCGTTATCCACCATCAGTACTTCGCCGGTAATACCACTGGCAAGATCGGAGCAAAGGAAGGCCGCTGCATTGCCAACTTCCTCAATTGTGATATTACGTTTCATGGGATTGCCTTCTGCGCCCATCTGCAGCATTTTGCGGAAGTTACCGACGCCGGAAGAAGCCAGGGTTCTTATCGGGCCTGCGGAGATGCCGTTTACGCGGATACCGCTTTCGCCAGTCGCCGCAGCCATAAACCTGACATTGGCCTCTAGGCTGGCTTTAGCCGGGCCCATAACGTTGTATTGAGGAATTGACCGGATTGCGCCTAGGTAGCTCAATGTCAGCATCGCACCACCTGGGGGCATCATGTGGCGAGCTACTTTGCCCATGGCCGCAAAACTGTAGCTGCTGATATCGTGTGCAACCATTGAGCCTTCACGTGTTACGCAATCGAGGTAATTGCCGTCGAGCTGCTCACGCGGCGCAAAACCAATTGAGTGAACCATAATGTCTAGGTGATTCCAGTGGTCTTTAAGTGCGGCAAACGCTGTTTCAATTTCTTCGTCTTTCCCCACATCCATTGGGATAACAATATTTGAGCCTAATTTTGCGGCCATATCGGTAACCCGGTCACGCAGTTTTTCACCCTGATAAGTGAATGCCAGTTCTGCACCCTGTTCATGCATAGCTGACGCGATGCCCCATGCGATAGACCTGGTGCTGGCCAGTCCCGCAATCAGGCATTTTTTTCCGTCCAGAAAACCCATGTTTGATCCTTAATCGTTTGCCTAAGCTAAATGATGATTGGGATAGTTTAACTTGCTCCGCGGCAATGTTGGAGTACTTATTGTTGTCTCGGGTATAGTTCGTTCAGTAACAGCGGCAAAACTGTCTTGAGGTGACAATGGATTGGCTTGATGAAGAGCGCGGCAAAGGACTTCTTTGGGAAGAGTCGAGGCTGGTCGAAGAGGCTCTGGATGCTGTATTTGGCGATTACCTGCTGCAGATTGGTGCTTGGGGGCCTGGGAACCTGTTCCTTAAATCTGCCCGCACTCGCCAACGCTATATCGTGGCAGATACCCTGAATACTCCTGCTTCCTTGGTCAGTTCTTTGGATTATCTTGCGATAGCCTCCGATTCAATCGATGCGGTTTTACTGCCCCATACACTTGAGACCAGTTCTGATCCGCATCAGCTGCTGCGCGAGATTGACCGGGTTTTGCGTCCTGAAGGGCATCTGATTGTGCTCGGGTTTAACTCACCTAGCTGGTGGCTGCTTCGTCAGCGCTTGTCAGATGGCGGCTTTTTGCCGGGTATTGATCGTTTTGTAGGCGAACATCGCTTGAACGACTGGCTGCAGCTATTGGGCTTTAGAATGACTCAGACTCGTTTTTATCATCCTGCCAGCGAGGTGGACCGATTGGTGTCGAATTCTGGCGCCTCAAATCGAGCGTTGGATACCAATACACAGCAAGGTTGGTTGCGGAAGAATATATTGCGCAGACCTCCTGAGCAGCGAGGCATGTTGCGTACCATGCGCAGTTGGCGATATTGGCGCACTGCTGCTGCCTGCTATATGGTGGTGGCCCGCAAGGAAGTAATGAACGTTGCGCCGATACGTCCGCAGCGCTTTTCACGTCGGCAGCTGGCGGGTGGTTTGGTGCGCCCCAGCGCCCGAACTTCAGCCCGGGATAATTAAATTGATAGGCGCTAGTGCGTTCGGCATTCATCAGATAAGGGTAATTGAGTGAGTAAGGTTGAGATATATACCGATGGCGCATGTCGCGGCAATCCGGGGCCCGGAGGTTGGGGCGCGCTGCTGCTCTCCGCCGGTAAGGAACGAGCAGTGCTTGGCGGAGAGCCTGATACAACTAACAATCGCATGGAGTTGAAAGCCGCGATTCAGGCTCTGAATGCCCTAAAACACTCCTGTGAGGTGGTCTTGTACACCGATTCTACCTATGTGCAGAAGGGGATTAGCGAATGGTTGTCTAACTGGAAAAGCCGCGGATGGAAAACTGCTGCCAGAAAGCCGGTAAAAAATGCCGACTTATGGCAGGCGCTTGATGAAGCGGCGGGTCGCCATCAGGTCGAGTGGCGCTGGGTTAAAGGTCATGCGGGTAATGCAGGCAACGAACGTGCAGACCAGTTGGCGAATCGGGGCTTAGAAGAGGCGCTGTAACTTCATTTTCATGTGCTATTGTTCGTCTTCAATCTTGCCTGCAGCATAATTTCTGTTTATATAGTTGGCTGCTTAAATCTTTTTGGTTTGTAATCTCGGGGGTCATGAAATGCGGCAGGTTGTTCTCGATACAGAGACCACGGGCCTTGATTGGGAGCACGGGCATCGTGTTATCGAGATTGGTTGCGTTGAGATTGTTAATCGTAAACAGACCTCTCATACCTATCATCAATACGTTCGCCCCAATCGCGAAATTGACGAAGCCGCTCAAGAGATCCATGGAATCTCTCTGGAAATGCTCGCCGACAAGCCTCTGTTTAAAGAAATCGCTGATGACTTTCTAAATTTTGTTGATGGTTCTGAACTCATTATCCACAACGCGGCTTTTGACGTCGGGTTCCTGAGCAATGAATTGCGCCTGAGTGGTTACGGT
>JABIQA010000014.1 GCA_018699155.1 Chromatiales bacterium | reverse complement strand
TCCACTCCGCAAACATTAAGGATTGTCTCATCGCCCCATGATGGCGCCAACAGCACATGGATATTGCCCTCTTCACAAGGCGGCGGATCACGACGCTGCTCCATCAGTTGCTCAACCCTATGATAACCATGCTTGAATAAGTGTTTTGCCGGTAAATCATGCAGCGATTCACGCTTACGAATTTCTTTTACATGATGAGGGCCTGCGCACAAAATAGCATCGTAGTGATCGTACGTATCAGAATGATCGGCCATATGCGTGCTGATTAACGAGTGAAACATAAATGCGTAGTACACCGGATTAATCGAACGCTTTAGCTGCAGGTTATGCAAATCGACCATGGTCATCACCATGACATCAGCATCAAGCCACTGAAAAAATGCGGTACGAATTGCACCCGCACCCACATTAAATGCGCGGAGGTTCGGATTGTTGAGGGTCAAAGCCAGATCATCCGCCTTTGATGTGATGTAAATAACCCGCTCATTAAGTTCGCCGGTTAAATAGTCGACCACAGGTTTGAAGTGATGCCAGTCCTGACCACTTTCTGCGTAGATTACGATACGGCGATGCTCTCGCGGAATCTGCTTAAACGACCGCATTGCTTGCCAGTACTTAAAACCCTCTAACATCGAATACCGCTCCGAACTGAACCTGCTGCTAATCCAGCAACGATAGACTGACGACGGATACAAAAAATCCACCTGCCAGGCCTCTGACAAGTGGATTGTAGTATGCATAGACGCAAACGCCAGCCCTTAGGTGCTGCGCAGGGCTAAGTCAGTCTGAATTATCCGCCTTATTGCTATCATCTGCGGTGCTCGCAGAAGCCGATGTCTCAACGGTTTTATTGCCGCTGAACATGTTTTTTAGCTTATACCAATAGGTTTTTACCATCAGCCCAATAGTTGCTATCAAGCCCAATATGGCCGAGAGAATCATGCCACCCGTGCTTGGATCGAGATACGCGAAGGCTGGTGCTGAGAATCCGGCGGCACTGACCAGCACAACAACACAAATATCGCGCCGTAACGCTGCATGGGAAGGGGTGGTTAATTTTTTCATAGCTCTCATATTAATGGTGTTATCAGCGACAATTTACCGCGAAGGCTAAAACGAAGTTCTAATATTAACGCAGCGCTCTGGTCATTTGTCAGCATTCTTGGTACCGGCAACCTGCATCTATAAAGATCAGACTCTACTAAGCAGACTTTGCCAGCAACTTCGGATAGATGCTCTGACGCGCTCGCTCCAAATGAGTCGAATCATCAATCTCACTCCAGATCAGATCTGCAACAACAGGGCAGGCAACCGGCATCTGCCGGCCAGCATGCACTAGCGCATCGGTTTCATAATCAAGCTTCAGGTTCTCCTGGCGAAGCTCCGTCTCGGTATACTCGAGCATATAGCGGAATAACTCAGGTGAAATCAGACTGATACCAACCAACTCCCCAGCAGGATCAGCGCCCAATGCACCGGCATCCTTCGACATCGCGTATAAACGGCTATTGTGGCCCTCGCCCTCGGTCTCCACATAAACCTCGTCTCCAGCCAAAGTAGTGCCCGATAACAGAATGGCCTCGGCGGGACCAGTCAGCAATATATCCAATGCGCGTTGTTCATAGATCAGATCAGATTCCAATAGCAGAAAACTGCCTTTAATCCGGTCGCGGGCACACCACAACGAATACATGCTGCCCGACTCGGCGTACTTCGGATTGTGGACGGTCGAGATATCAGCATCGCCGGCAGCCAACTCTTCATAAAATTCTGAGAGATGACCAGTAACAATAATAATCTTCTGCACACCTGCTAAACGCAGGCGGTTAATTGACTCGACCACAATTGGTGCATCGCCAAGGCGCAGAAACCCCTTAGGCAGACCCGAATGCGAATCGCGTAAACGCGTTCCCAAGCCAGCGGCGAGAATTACCGCAGCATCAGGCTTCATGCAAAACACCCCTTTAAAATATCGCACACACGTTCAATATCGCCATCGATATCACCCATATGCGCAATGCGGAATACGCTCGAAGCCAGATTGCCCTGCCCGGCATAAATCACAACACCTTCCGCTTTCAATACATCATGCAAGCGCTCGTAGTTCCAACCTTCCGGTAGCAACCACGTCCACAGCACAGCCGAATACTCCTCGCGCGGCAACAGCGTTTTAACACCCAAAGCATCCAACGTTTCTGCAATACGCGCTGCACGACTGCGATAGCTCGCTCCGCGTCGCTCCCATCCGCCATGCTGCTGCAATTCATCAAGCGCCACATCAAGAGCGAAGGCCGGTTGTACCGACGGGGTAAACGGAGAAAACCCGTTCGCATGCTGCGTCTTATGATAGTTGACCAGATCCAGATACACACTGCAGGCCTGCGATTCACGCGACCAAACAGACTTCCGCGCCAATACGAACGACAAAGCGGGGACAGCATGCAGGCACTTGTTGGCGGTTGCGGCAACAGCCGCCACGTTCCATTCGTCAAAACCAATGCGCTCGGCGCCAAAACTGCTCACCGCATCGAGCAACAAATCGAGACCGCGCGTTTTACAAAGCCCGCCAAGCTCGTTTAAATTATTTAGGCGACCAGTGGTGGTCTCGTGATGAACGGCAACTACTGTCGTGATGTCGGGGCTGGCATCGAGCAAAGCTGTGACTTTATTCAGATCGATTGGGTTCAACCATTCGCCCTCGGTACACACAAAGGGCTTGCCTTGCACTTTTAGCATGGCCGCCATACGTTCGCCGTACACGCCATTCGACACCACCAGAGTCTTGGCATCACAAGGTGCAAAACTCTGCAGCATGCCTTCAACCGCCGAAGTTCCCGAACCCGTTAGCGTAGCCGCTTCAAAATCGTCTGCAGCATCGGAATACACATAGGCTAAGCGCCGGTTGATGCTCTGCATTAGCTCTGCAAACTCAGGTTCGCGGTGACACCAGTCACCGCGGGTTAGGGCCGCACGAACGCCGTCACTCAAAGTGACTGGCCCGGGATTCAGCAATACCTGTCTCAACATAGATTCCTCAAAAACTCATACAACCAAGCTGTCGTATACGATTAGTTGCCAGCAATAAAGTTCTGCAACCGCCGTGAAACTTCCTTCGGGGTTACATCAGGACGTGGCAAATCTTCAGGAATACCCGGCAATATCGGAACATGAAAAAATGCCACCCCATCAGGAGCGGTAACGAGACCTGACTGCAAATCATCGGGTTCGCCAATACTTTCAATGTGCTCATAGCCACAACTGCGTGCAATGCCACAAAAGTCGACAGAACCGGCAACAGTTGCCTGACCGCCGGTAGACTCATGCAAACCGTTATCCAGTAGCACATGAGTGAGGTTTGCCGGTCGTTCGTAACCCACCGTTGCCATTGCGCCCATGCGCATTAACATAGCACCGTCACCATCAACCACGAACACCCTCCGGTGAGGCTGTGCAATGGCAAGCCCAAGGCCGAGAGTGCTGGCACAACCCATAGAGCCCACCATATAGAGCTGGTTATCGCGGTCATCAAGGGCAAACAACTCACGGCCGGTATAACCGGTGGTGGCAATAACAATATCTTGCGGGCCCGCTGCTGCTTGCACAGCCCGCAGCGCTGCGGTCCGGCTGGCAACAGCCGTTGCAGGACTAACTACCGGCCCGTTTAGCGGGCGGGGGTTTGCCGCAGACTGCAGCTTCACCGAATCAACACTGCCCTTCCGCATTACTAATGCATAAGGACGCTGCGTTTCATTCATGTAGGTCAGTGCTCGGTCCAGCGCCGGACGAATTTGCTCGTCCTCGGTGGGGAAAAACTCCCAGGCAATCCGCATTAACTCAAGAAACTCAGTGGTGACCTGTCCCATCAACTCATGCTGGGGCTCATCCGGTGCGCCACCGGGTTCGCCACGCAACGTGGGAATTAACAACACCGGCAATTCAAAGGTAAACGTTAACGAGGTTAACGGGCTCACCGCATTGCCAAGACCCGAGTTCTGGAACATGACAACACTGCGCTGGCCGCCCAGCTGGGCGCCTGCACCAATCGCAACAGCATCACCTTCGTTCGCTGCACCAACATAGCGCAAGTCTTTAGAGTCGATGACGTAATTAATGAAGGGCTTTAGATACGAGCAAGGAACACCCGTGTATAAACTAAAACCCAGATCACGGGCTGCTTCAATAAAGCTTTGCGCTTTAATCATAATTCCTGCTCATAACACAGACTGCACGCTCGCCACGGGGGCCGAAGCCAAGCGACCGATACTAAGAAAAACTTCCGGCCGCGACCAAATCTTCGAGACTATCAATGTCGAGCCAATGCCCCGTGGTATACACCACACGAATGCTCTCGCCATCAGCTGCTAGCGCTGCCAACAAATGGTATAACTTGGCTTTGCGCATATCAGGCTGCGCGGCTAATTTAGCCACCTTAGCTCTGAAGCCTGGCAATGCCGGCTTCGATACTCGAATCAGCCCAGTCCACTCACCGTTGATGGCTGCCTCGTTCATCGACTCGTTTGAGTCCGTGAGCAATACGCGATGGTTAAACACCTGGCGTGAATAAGGTTCGGAACAGCTGACATAGTCTGCAGCACGCCCGCGATTCCCTGACTCCTGCCAGTTGGTATCTACAGCAACCACAAAGTCTTCCTCAGGCTCTGCAAGCTGATCGAGAATATGCCGCTTAAACAGCACGTCACCAAAAGAAACGAACAGGTTGCCCTTAATATCGGCATCAGCCTGCAGCGCTTTATCGAGCGAAACCAGTTCTCCGGTATCGGCATAATCGGTGTTGTCGACATAGCTAATAGACTGTAAATCAATTTTTTCAGCAAGATACCCGCGAACCACTGAAATGCTTTTAATACCGGCTCCGTGATAAGCCGAAACGATATGGCTCAACAATGGCTGCCCCTGAATGTCGACCATTGCTTTGGGCTTATCGGCCGTCAGGTCGCCCAATGCAGATCCGCGGGACGCAGCCAGCACAATCGCTTTGGCTTGTTCACCGGTTTTTGGCAGATAGCGTTCCTCAGCTTCCTGCAATTCCGATGCCCCCTGTAAGCGGAAAATCTCCTTAACAGGAACAACCTTATCTTCAATAGCAACCAGTGTCTGATGTTCCATAAGTGCGACTGCAGTTTCCTGATAAGCCACAATCGCTGCACGCAACATATGGTTCGCCCAAATAGCCATGGAGAAACCAGCTTCACGGAACACATCGGTGGGAGTTGCATAGTACTTTGTCGGTACAATAATTACGGGTGAACGGTCTGCCCACTCCTTCTTAAAGGCGAGAATTTCGCTGGGGTCGCGCAACGCACTGTGAATAAGAATGCCATCAGAACCTGCTTCGTGATAAGCCTCAGCACGCTTCATCGCTTCGCGTAGACCCCATCCTGCAATGAATGCTTCAACACGTGTGATGATGCAGAAATCATCATCCTTCTGTGCGTCTTTACCCGCTTTAATGCGACTGCAAAACTCATCGATCTCGGCAAGCTGCTGTTTCTCACCATTGATAAAACTATTGGTCTTCGGGTATATCTTGTCTTCGATGCAAACCGCGGCAATATTGCGCTGCTCAAGCTTATGCACCAGACGACGCACATTATTGAAGTTGCCATAACCGGTATCGCCGTCGAGCAAAATAGGAATACTTGTGGCATCAGCCATAAACTCAAGCATTTCAAGAACCTGAGTCCAGCTCGCCTCGTTGCTATCACGCACGCCGTACTGGGCTGACATACAGAGTCCACCGGCCCATAGAGCCTTAAAACCAGCCTCTTCGCCGATTTTGGCACTGACACCGTTATGGGCTTCAAGCAAAAAATCGAGCTCGGAGGACTGCAGTAACTGCTTAAATTGAGTAGTTCGTTTCATCCAGACAGTTTACCGGAGTCAAGGGCCAACTACAGCAACCAAGCAGCACTAAACCCGATAGACGTATTCTTTATCGCCGTCGCGTTCGATATCCGGCGGATAACTCAGGCGTTTATCGGCATAATACTGAGCGATGTGATCGCCTGCAGACGCGGCATTGTAGGTGTAATACAGGACCCTGCGCGGACTGTTGCTGAGATTGGGCTCTGAACGATGCGGTGCGTATGAATCAAAGAAGACAGCATCGCCGGGCTCGGCCTCGATTTTTTCATACTCCAACTCAGCAATATTAGCATCATCAAGTGGCGTCCATTCATCACCCAACAAACCACGGTTATGAAACCCGCCGGCCATTTCCAGACAGCCATTCTCAATGGTGGTCTTATCAATGTTGATCAATACGGTGATATGCAGATCCGCATACTTTGCCCAGCCGGCCTGCACATCCTGATGAGAATCAAATCCGCCCCCACCTGGTTTTTTAAAATTAATCTTGTCTTTAAAAAGTGTCGCGGGCTCACCGAATAACTGACCGCAAGCACCCTGCATTTTTTCGCCCGCTGCCAACGCATTAAACTGCTCATGATAAGGCAGCATATTCTCAATGCGATTTAATAGACGCTGCTTATCTTCAGTCTGCTCAAAGTACATCATCCACTTGCCGGCAGTTTCGGGCCAGGCTTCGACCTCTTCAACCCATTGAGTAACAGGCCCTATTTCAATTTTGCTGAACAAACCTGGCACAACCACATAGCCCTGCTCACGGAAACATTTGATTTGTTCGTCGGTCAACGGACCGGAAGCCTGCTGGTCACTCATCGTGATCCTCGTAAATAAAAAGTTTTAAACTCAACATCGGATGTCGATGCAACATCAGCTTTGAGAATGGTCATCAGCGTGATCGGTTGCACTCTTTAAGTCGCCTGTATAAGCCTGTCCATCGGCCACCATGCTGCTTAAACCAACGAGTTCCATAACCTGACTAAAGTCGAGCATATCGTCGAGCATATTCGCCGTAGTGCCATCCGTCTTTAGCACACCCAGATAATCCTGAGCCGCTTTGGTAATAACCCGAACCATAGCGCCAGGGTAAATGACCAGACTAAAGCCCAGTTCGCCCAAGCGACCCGCAGGTATTAACGGAGTGCGACCGCCCTCGACCATATTTACCAGCAACGGTACTTTGCCGGATAAACGTTCGCTCACTTTACGCAACTGTGCCTCGTCACGCGGTGCCTCAACAAACAGCATGTCTGCTCCGGCGTCTGCATAGGCCTCAGCACGATCCAGTGCCGCTTCAAAACCCTCGACGGCGACTGCATCGGTACGGGCAATAATCATGGTATCGACATCAAGCCTTGCATCAAGCGCGGCTTTCAACTTGCCTGTCATCTCTTCAACGCTAACCAGCGTTTTGCCGGCCAAATGCCCGCAACGCTTCGGCAAGGTTTGATCTTCTAACTGAATCGCACTAGCCCCCATACGCTCAAACAGCTTAACGGTGCGCTGCACGTTCAGAGCGTTGCCGAAACCGGTATCAGCATCAACCACCAAGGGGATATCGACACGTTCCCGCATTCTGGCAATGCTATCGCTCACTTCATTCATTGTGGTCAAACCAAGGTCAGGTCTGCCCAGCTTGGTAAAGGAGACGCTTGCCCCGCTCACATAAGCACAGCGAAAACCTGCCTGCTCAACCATTAACGCAGTCAACGCATCATAAACACCCGGTGCAATCAGCGGTACTCCGCTGTTCAATTCCTGGCGTAGCTTGGCGGCGGGACTCATACGATTTCTCCTGCAGCTAAACGCTGCTTTAGCCAGGGCATCAAACCACCGGCATTAACCATACCCATTAAATAATCGGGAATTGGATCAACCAAATAGTGTTTATTCTGAGTATGGTTTATCACACTGCCTGCAATCGGGTCGACACTAAGCTCGTCGCCCGCCTGCACTTCGGCATAGGCTGGAAACCGCAATACCGGCACGCCAAAATTCAGTGCGTTGCGGTAAAAAATACGTCCGAAAGAAGGCGCCAGAATAGCGGCAATCTGATGATGCTTAAATGCCAGGGCCGCCTGTTCACGCGCTGAACCCACGCCAAAACTCTCTCCTGCAACCACAAGGTCTCCAGGCTTCACACGTTTTGCAAAAGCCGGGTCGAGCGCCTCCATGCAATGGGCGGCCATCTCTTCCATAGAGCTTTTAAAATAAAGTCCGGGAGCCATTACGTCGGTGTTTACAGCATCACCAAAAACCCACGCCTTACCGCTCATGGCGGTGATCCGAGCATTTCACGAGGATCAACCAACTCACCGGCAACTGACGCTGCGGCAACACTATAGGGTGATGCCAAATAGACACTCGCCGAATTGGCCCCCATACGGCCTTTAAAGTTGCGGTTGGTGGTAGACACACACACCTCATCTTCAGCGAGAATGCCCGCGCCAAGGGCGGCACAGGCCCCACAGCCGGTTGGCAACATGATGCCGCCGGCCTGAGTAATAACAGCCAACGTGCCGTCGGCTGCGGCGGCAGTCATCACACGGGCTGAAGCTGGAGCCACCATCAAGCGCGTACCCGGCTTCACCTTACGGCCACGCAATACCTCCGCCACCATGTGCAGATCGCTGAGTTTGGCACCAACGCAGGAACCGACATAAGCCTGATTGATTTTGGTGCCGCGATAATCGCCAACAGGACCAGAGTTCGATGGTGCATGCGGAGCTGCAACTTGCGGTTCAAGCTCGGCCGAGGAGAAGTCCAACCGTGTTTTATAAACCGCATCAGGGTCACTGCACCATTCAATCGCATCCGCAGCCGGCTGCTGGCCGGCGTCACGCAATGCCTGCAAAGTGACTTCATCGGGCTCAACAATACCGGTTTCGGCTCCAAGTTCGGCCGCCATATTGCACAACACTGCCCGCTCCTGCATGTCCATGGCGCGCACTGTGCTGCCACCGTACTCCATCACCACTCCGCCATTATTCATGCCAAGCTCACGACATAGCTTCAGCATAATGTCCTTTGCTACAACGCCATGTTGAAACTCACCTTCCCAATTAATTCGCACGGTCTCGGGCACTGGAACCCAAATTTCACCGGTAACGGTAACGCCGGTCATCTCAATAGCGCCAAAGCCTGATATATAACAGCCAAATGCACCTCCATGAGTCGAATGCGAATCGCCACCGCAGGCGAACATGCCCGGTTGCAAAAAACCTTGCTCGGCAAGCATCAGATGACCGATGCCCTGCATATCAAAGAACTTATTAATACCAAACTCGGCGGCAAACTCGCGGGTTAGCTTTAGGATTGCCGCAGACGCAGTATCGACTGCAGGCACAAAGTGGTCAGTACACAGAACAATCCGTTCGGGGTCCCAGACGCCGACCCCCAGCTCTTTCAACCGCGGCCAAATACGTCGCGGACCACCAGAATCCAGCAACAAGGCAAGGTCAACTCGGCATGTTACGATCTCGCCAGGGCGACAGTCAGAGCGACCCGATGCGTTGCGTACAATTTTTTCTGTAATGGTGAGGGCCATGAAAGTCCGGAAAGTATGCAGATGCGGGCGCTGGCCTTGCCCTAACGATTTGATTCTAGATTCTGGCTCATTTCTTGGGGTAACAACCAGCGCTGCGGCCAATCTCAGCGGCTAACTCCACAACAGTATCAAGTTTATCAGTAGCAACACCAGCGTTCCGGCCCAGTTCCTGCACCGCGGTTACCAGCGTGCCTATCTCAAGCTGCCGCCCCCCTTCCAGGTCCTGCAACATCAGCGTCTTGTGCTCGCCCAGCAACACCGAGACATCAAGCAATTCCTTCGGCGTCATAGACGGCGTTACGCCCAGCGATTTAGCCACCGCCACAATATCGTTCATGACCTTAACAATCTCCCTACGTAGCCGGTAATTGCTGAACATATCACCAAGTTTTTTACTGGTTAATACGCTAATTAAACTGAAAGCACTACTCGCCATTATTCGCAGCCAAAGACTGCTGCGAATATCACTGACGACGTCAGCACGCAAGCCCGCATCCACAAATGCCTGCTGAACTTTCTGTGAGCGTTTCGATTTCGATCCATCCGGCTCGCCCAACAAAAATCGGGAGCCAAACTGGTGTTCAATAACACCGGGACCCTTCCGGTTTATCGAAGGGTACGCGATACAGCCAAGCGCACGTTCGGGACCGATGGCCGCCCAGATTGCACCGTTGGGATCGACAGCATCGAGCCAATCTTGTTCAGGTTTATACTTATGCTTGTGCTTATAGAGGTACCACCAGGGAACGCCCTCACAGAGCGTAATGACTGCGGTGTCTTTACCGAGTAGCGGCTGCAACGATTCGACAATGCCAACCAACTCCATCGAACGCACGGCAATAATAACCAGGTCCTGCTCGCCTAAATCTGCAGGGCAATCTGTCACCGGCAAATTCACCTTACGCAGGCTGTCCTCGCTCTTCAGATGCACGCCATCCCGCAAAAGCACGGCGCAAATGTCGCTGCGATCTACACAGCTGAGTTCGTGATCGGTCGCCTCAAACCGAGTTGCGACCCAACCACCTATCGCCCCTACACCATAAACACAGATCTTCATCTTTGTTTTGTTCCTGATGCAAAGACCACGGGGACAGCACCACGCAGCCTCAAAAGGTTAAAATAGCACAACTATAAAAACCGGCAATTAGCCGTTATAAGTCAAAGACTCCGGCCGCTTAAAGGATGCCTTTCAACTTCACCGCCACTTGGTTCACTTTCTCTTGGGGAGGGAAGCTCACTTCCTGATATTCCGTAAAACGCTCGGGGACTTTAATAGTGGCATCGATACCCATCTGTGAACCAGTAACGGGGAACCCGTGATGCCCTTTCGGTGCTGATGGATCCAGAACAAATGCCTGACCGCTTTCATTAATAATAATATCGCTAGCTGGCATTACACGTGTCGCAATCGCCCACTCGATTGAATCCATATCATACGGGTCGACATCCGGACCCACCACAATCACGATTTTGGCAGTGCGGCCCCAACGGCCAGCAGAGCCCCACACAGCATGCAAGATATATTTACCAAATTCAGCATGTGGCTTGCGTGCGCCATCAACATTCAGTTGCACGACATAGGTCATGTTCGGGGTCACTACAACGTCCTGAACCTCGGGCGCCTTGCGCTGCAAATCACTCAATACTTCGCCTTCTACAGGCAACAAGGCAATATAGTTGTGATCAAACGGCGGCACCATCTCCATGGTTGCATACCATTGAGCATCGTTACGATGAGTAATGCATTTAACGTCTACCATCGGAAAAACCTGAATAGCGTCGTAATACCCCACCGGATTTGAATGACGCCCAATAGTTTGTTCGGCATCGGGATGGAAGACACCTTCAATAACAAATTCAGCTCCTGCAGGAACCTCGAGATCAACGGTATTGCATTTAACCAGCTCAACAGGCTCGCCTTTCAAACCGCCGGCAAAATTGTATTCATCGGCACCAAAAGGCACACCGGTAGCGGCAGCCATATGAATAACGGGATCAACCTGACACGCAATTGCAATTTCAAGAGGCTTACCCATAGCCTTGGCTTTTGCCAAATGCAAACCGATATGACTCATTGGTGGATTCCAGAAACAAAATACGGATAACTGCTTCTTCTGCTCCTCTTCTGTATACGAACCACCGGTAGGATGTTCTGCACCTGCGAACTGCGTTAATCGGTACCAACCTACATTGCGCTCGCCTGTTTCCGGGTCTTTAGTGACGACCACGCCACCAGTTACATAAGAGGCCTGTTCCTTGCCAAACCAAACCAAAGGCAACTGCTTAGACAAATCGATATCCGCTTCTTCGATGACGACTTCCTTACAGGGGGCATTCGCCGCATCAACAATTTTAGGCTCATGCCACTTAGATGCATCGCCCAAAATGTTGGCATGCTTAAGCTTGGCTGTCAGGGGTTCAATCTCATCGATTGTCATCGCGGTGCGCTCACGAGTACCGAATACATTAAACATGACCGGATGCTGCGGAGTGTTATAACCCTTCAGGTTATTCAGCATTAAGGCGGGACCATCCTGCTCACAGACCAAACGCATCAGCGCCTGCATCTCATTTTCTTCGCCAATCTCGCAGTTCAGCTCAACATCAACCTGCTTCAACTGACCCTGACTGTCCAAATGAGCCAGAAACTCACGCATATCCTTAAAAGGCATGTCTTTTCACTCCGAAAATACTTGTTAGTAAGCTGCGCCTTCTGCGCAATGCCGCTCACCATATCAAAAAACCAGCGTCGACCCTATGGTTTCAAGGGTTTTGAGCGCTGCGGCGTCCATTACCTTTAATAGATAGCCTGTGCATTAGACGCTTATACCGACT
>JABIQA010000158.1 GCA_018699155.1 Chromatiales bacterium | reverse complement strand
TCACCGCGGACCGTTTCTTCGACCATCAAGTAACGATCACGATGACTAACTATTGCCGCTACTGTGAGATGCAGGTTCTTCATACGCGTGGATTCCGTGGTTGGTTTTCGCATGCAGTAAGAATAGCGTTTGGGTTGCAAGCATTCGGGTTAGGTAGGGTCAAAGTTCTATCCTTAGGCATCAATCGTTCAAGAGCGCGAAGAAACTCTTCATCACTGCAAATAACGCGCTCAAGGTCGAAAATATACAGAGGAATTGATCGTATGGCGGCTGCCGCAACTGGGAGATAGCGGTACCGCCTTCCTCTAACAAGGGTGGCACCTGACGTATGTTCTGACGGTCGGGCATATCGCTGTTCCATGTTACGGCCCATTAGCTATTAACGGCCCAAGCTTAATTGGCTCACCACCCCGTTAATCCGTTTTAGCTGGAAGGTTCATGAGCTTGATTTTGAACTTAGCCCGTCATGCCGTTTCGCGCTGCCTACTTCGTCACAAAAACACAAATGTGCGGTACGCCTATTCTGTGGCTAGGGCGCCCAGCTTTTGAGCAGGACGCGTATTAATGCCCATAACGAGCATTCAGTGGGTTTTGGTCGAGTCGACATCGCGATTATCAGGTGCAGATAAGAAGGCAGGGACCGTAAGCACAGAATCTTAGGATGCTTGCCTAAGACGGAGAACCTATATCGCCTGCCAGAACGGCGAGCGACAGCTCAGGCTAAGGTTTAACTGCTCGCGCTAGCTTTGCCGCAATGCCAATGTAGCCAGCAGGAGTGAGTGCCGCCAATACCGCTTTGTCGGCATCGGGAATATCGAGCCCAGCAACAAACTCAGCCATCCGCGCTGCATCTACAGCTTCCCCACGGGTCAGCTCTTTAAGCTGTTCATAGGCATCGGTAATACCGTGTTTACGCATTACCGTTTGTACCGGTTCAGCCAGCAACTCCCAGCGATTAGCCAGGTCTTCATCGATGCGTGCGGCATTGGGGTTAAGACGCTCCAGACCACCGAGCATAGATTGATAAGCCAGATAAGCATGACCTGCGGCTGTGCCGAAGTTACGCTGCACAGTGGAATCACTGAGGTCACGCTGCCACCGCGAGATGGGCAGTTTGGCAGAGAAGTGGCCCAATAAGGCGTTCGCGATACCAAGGTTACCTTCCGCATTTTCAAAATCAATGGGGTTAACTTTATGCGGCATGGTCGAAGAACCGACCTCATTTTTCACCCGACGCTGGGTGAAATAACCCAGCGAAATATAGCCCCAGATATCCCGACAGGCATCAATAAGAATGGTGTTAGTACGAGCCAGAGCATCACAATACTCAGCCATCCAATCGTGCGGTTCAATTTGAGTTGTGTAAGGGTTATACGCCAGCCCAAGTGATTCGATGAACTCTTTAGATGCCGCTTCCCAATCCACATCCGGGTACGCCACTGCATGGGCATTGAAGTTGCCCACGGCACCGTTCATCTTCGCCATAGGCGGGACCTGCGCCAGCAATGTGAGCTGACGCTCAAGACGATAAATAACGTTGGCAATTTCTTTGCCCAGTGTCGTCGGGCTTGCCGTCTGACCGTGAGTGCGCGATAGCATGGCTAGATCGGCAGTGGTTTGTGACAAGGCATGCAGCTTACCGATAATTTTACGCACCGCCGGAATCAGCAAATCATTGCGGCCCTGGCGCAGCATTAGCGCATAGGACGTGTTGTTAATATCTTCAGAAGTGCAGGCAAAGTGCAGAAACGGCTTTAATGCAGCAAGCTGACCGGAATCACCCAAGCGTTCAGCCAGAAAGTACTCAACCGCCTTTACATCATGATTGGTGACTTTCTCAATGTCCTTAACCTTGCGGGCATCGTCAGCACTGAAGTTATCGACAATTTTATTGAGAAAATCACGCTCCGGTCTGCCCAGAGCCGGAACTTCCGGAATCTCGGGGTGCGCCGCCAAAAACTGCAGCCAGCGGACTTCAACCAGAGTGCGGTTGCGGATCAGACCATATTCGCTGAACAGTTCACGCAATGGCTCGCATTTGCGGGCATAGCGCCCATCGAGAGGAGAAATGGCGGTAAGGGGTTGTTGTTCCATGATGTCGATTCGTATGCTATTGATTCAATTCGGGTTCAGATCCGAGCCGGTGTCGCTGGCCGGAGACGATGCGGCGTTTTGCTAACCGATAATATCTGGTCAGCCCTACGCCTTCAGAAAGTGAAGGCACCGCTGACACTAGAGAATAGAGCAGCGAATACCTATACTTCACGGCTTAGAATCATACACGAATGAGTTATCGGATTTCTGCATCCTCTGCGGACCTGTCGGCCAAACCCGCCGACCCGAATGGCTGAACAGTGGATGGCAGAGAGGCACTGATGGAAACAGCGGATTCCATTTACGGAGAAACACCAAATGAATGATAAGACTTACCGGATTGAAAGCGACAGCATGGGCGAGTTGCAGGTTCCGGAATCAGCGTTGTGGGCGGCTCAAACCCAGCGGGCAGTTAACAACTTCCCGATAAGCGGATTGACCATGCCCCGTGCCTTTATTAAAGCCCTGGGGCTTATCAAATACGCTTGCGCCGGCGCTAACTCAGAGCTTGGCCTGATGAAAAGCATCGCCGCTATAGCTATCCAAAGAACGGCCCTTGATGTTGCGTCAGGCAAATACGACGATCACTTTCCGGTTGATGTATTCCAGACCGGTTCAGGCACCAGCTCAAACATGAACACCAACGAGGTGATTTCAAAGATTGCCAGCGCCGACAGCGGCAGCGATATTCACCCGAACGATCATGTCAATATGGGGCAGAGCAGCAATGACGTTATCCCCACCGCCGTGCACGTAAGCGCTGCGATTGAGATCAGCGAAAAACTGCTGCCAGCATTGCGTCATCTGCACGATGTGATTACGCAGAAAGCAGATGAACTCAGCGACGTGGTTAAAACCGGCCGCACCCATTTAATGGATGCTATGCCCGTAACCATGGGCCAGGAACTCAACGGCTGGGCCAGTCAGATTCAGCACGGTATCGAGCGTATTGAAGGCTCTATGCCGCGGCTGCTTGGCCTTGCTCAGGGCGGCACCGCTGTTGGTACAGGCATTAATGCACACCCGAAGTTCGGTGCCAAAGTCGCCGCAATTCTGGGTGATCAGACCGGACTGGCATTCAAACCCGCCGACAATCACTTTGAAGCGCTGGCTACACAGGACACGGCAGTAGAGATCTCGGGTCAGTTGCGTGCGCTTGCGGTATCGCTGATGAAAATTTCTAATGACCTGCGCTGGATGAACAGCGGGCCATTGGCCGGGCTTGGCGAGATTGCATTGCCTGCACTGCAACCGGGCAGCTCGATTATGCCGGGCAAAGTGAACCCAGTAATTCCGGAAGCGGTAGCCATGCTGTCAGCTCAGGTTATGGGCAACGATGCCACCATCGCTATTGCCGGCCAGTCAGGCAACTTCCAGCTCAACGTTATGCTGCCCGTCGTTGCTTACAACCTGTTGCAAAGCATTGAGATTCTGGCGAATGGTTCTGCAGCCCTTGCTGATGATGCTATTGCGGGCTTCACCGTGAATGAGGCTAATCTGCAGAACGCGTTATCGCGTAATCCGATATTGGTTACGGCTATGAACGCGGTTATCGGCTATGACAAAGGCGCTGCGATTGCCAAAAAGGCATACGCAGAAGGTCGATCGGTGCACGATGTCGCGAAACAAGAAACAGATCTCAGTGATGAAGAGCTGGATCGTCTGCTCGATCCGGCTGAACTCTGCAAAGGCGGCGTCAAAACTTGATGACTGCTCAGCCTAAGGCATAAGCATGCCGGTATCGTCGCAGCACATTCATAACGTACTGCGCGATACCCGTATTGCTGACCAACCCGGCCGGCAGGCTCTTCAAGGGCTGCCGGCCGATTTAGTTTCAGCCTGGTTCAAACTGCCCTTGCGAGAGGCGGCGGTGTTGGTGCCACTCATGCATCGCCCGGAAGGGCTAACGGTGCTGCTTACCCGCCGAACCGAGCATGTTCGGGATCACGCCGGTCAGATAAGCTTTCCCGGCGGCGGTCGCGAAGCTCATGACGACACGCTCGAATCCACTGCGTTAAGGGAGTCCCAAGAGGAAATCGGCTTAAGTGCGAGCGCAGTAAATGTCATCGGCTATCTGGACCCGCATCCGGTGATTACCGGCTTTGCCGTATTACCCGTGGTGGGCATGGTGGAGTCGCCCCCCCAGCTCATCGCCCACCCCGGTGAAGTGGCCGAAATTTTTGAAGTGCCGCTCAGCTTTCTATTACAGCCCGAGAACGGCGCGGAACATACCCGCTACCGGAGTGGGGTCGGTTTGCCGACCTACGAGTACGTCTATAACGGCTATCGTAT
Source organism: Chromatiales bacterium (assembly GCA_018699155.1). GTDB lineage: Bacteria > Pseudomonadota > Gammaproteobacteria > Steroidobacterales > JABIQA01. The sequence goes on along the minus strand of JABIQA010000158.1, from coordinate 3,278 downwards.
CTGGGGCGCTACCGCACAGATAATTAAAACATTTATAACAAAGATATCATAAACTATTAATATTATGAACAATAATATAGAAAACCTGTTGCAGATTATGCGCTCGCTTCGCCACCCCGAGACGGGCTGCCCCTGGGATATCAAGCAGACCTTTGCATCGATAGCGCCATACACTATTGAAGAGGCCTACGAGGTTGCCGAGGCAATTGATCAGGCCGACCTTCAAGCCCTTAAAGGCGAGCTCGGCGATCTGTTGTTTCAGGTCGTGTTCTATGCACAGATGGCAGCGGAACAAGGCGCCTTTGAGTTCAACGATGTGGTTGAGGCTATTAGTGAGAAACTCACACGGCGTCATCCCCATGTATTTACGGATGCCTTGGCTGGTAATGAAATTGAACTGCACCGCGACTGGGAAAGCCACAAAGTTGCTGAACAACGTGAGCAGTACAATAACGACACATCAATCCTCGCCGGAGTACCCAAGGCTGTGCCGGCACTAAAGCGTGCTGCAAAACTCGATAAACGGGCTGCCTCACAGGGTTTTGATTGGGGTAATGCTGAAGGCGTTCTGAACAAAATAGCCGAAGAGGCCGCAGAGGTCTGCGAGGCGCTCGAGGGCGATGACCCGGCGCGCATTCAGGAAGAATATGGCGACCTGCTGCTGGCGGTAACCAGTTTGGGCCGGCATCTGAAAGCAGACCCCGAAGAAGCTCTGCGTCAGGCCAGCAATAAGTTCGAGGCCCGAATACGCGGTATGGAAACCCTTATGCAACGGGGCGACAATGAATGGAACAGCTACGACCTGGATGGCCTTGAAGCCCTGTGGGAGCAGGCCAAAAGCAGTGAAAAAGAGCGTTAGTCGCTACTTAAATCAATTACTTATCGGGTACTCTGAGCGCATGAGCAAAAATAAAACCCCATGGCAGGCCGACAGCTGGCAAAACAAACCGGCGCTGCAACAGCCCGCCTATCCCGATGCCGATGCGCTGGAAACGGCACTCGCTCGGCTAAAAACGCTTCCACCACTGGTTACCAGCTGGGAGATTGAGGCCTTAAAAACCAAAATCGCAGCAGCGCAGCGTGGTGAAGCGTTCGTGCTTCAGGGTGGCGACTGCGCCGAAACCTTTGCCGATTGCAATTCAGAAACGATAACCCGAAAGCTAAAAATTCTATTGCAAATGAGCGTGCTGATGCTGCACGGCTTAAAAAAGCCAGTGGTTCGTATCGGACGAATCGCCGGTCAATACGCCAAACCGCGTTCTGCCGATACCGAGACTATCGACGGTATCGAGCTGCCGAGCTTTCGCGGCGACCTTGTCAACTCACCGGAATTTACTGCAGTGGCGCGTGTGCCCAACCCGAAGCTGATGCTCTCGGGTTACCAGCACTCAGCGTTAACATTGAACTTTATTCGCTCACTTATTGATAGTGGCTTCGCAGACCTGCATCACCCCGAAAACTGGGATCTGGATTGGGTGCAGCATTCACCCATGGCTGATAGCTACCACGCCATAGTCCAGGACATTGCCAGCTCATTAGATTTTTTCGAGACCATCTCCGGCCACCGGATTTCCACCACCAGCCGGGTCGACTTCTACACCTCGCACGAAGGCTTGCAGTTGCTGTATGAAGAAGCGCAGACCCGGTTTCTACCGCATCGTCAACGCTGGTACAACTTAAGCGCGCACATGCCCTGGATCGGCGTCCGCACCGCCGGATTGGATGGGGCGCATGTAGAGCATTTCCGTGGCATCGCCAACCCTGTGGGGGTCAAAATAGGCCCCGAGATGGCCGGCGACTGGCTGGCCGGGCTTATCGAAACCCTGAACCCCGACAATGAGCCGGGCAAACTCACTCTCATTCATCGCTTCGGGGCCGACAAGATTAGCCAACAGCTGCCGCCGTTGATTGAGCAGGTAAAGCAGAGTGGGGCGCACGTGCTGTGGATGTGCGATCCGATGCACGGCAACACCGAAACAGCCAGCAACGGACGCAAAACCCGTCGCTTTGACCGGGTTCTTGCAGAACTTGAGACTGCATTCGATGTGCACGAAGCCAATGGCAGCCATCTCGGTGGTGTCCACTTTGAGCTCACCGGTGATGACGTCACCGAATGCACCGGTGGCGCGCGCGGTCTTGATGATGAAGATCTTGATCGTGCCTACCTGACACAAGTTGATCCACGCCTAAATTATGAGCAAGCACTCGAGATGGCCATGCGGATAGCTTCACGAGCGCAATAACACGCGGTAGCGTTTAGCACTCTATAATCAACCCATGTCAACATTCAGCACAGATTGCAGCCTTTGCCCGCGCTTAGCCGGGTTTCTGCAGCAGGTTAAAGCAACGCATCCGGACTACTTTGCCAAACCCGTGCCGTCTTTTGGTGACCCGCAGGCCCGGCTGCTGGTTGTTGGATTAGCTCCCGGCATGCACGGTGCTAATGCCACCGGCCGGCCGTTTACCGGTGACCACGCCGGTATCCTGCTTTACGAAACGCTTTTCGCTACGGGTTTTGCAACCCAACCAGAAAGCTTAAGTGCCGACGATGAACTGCAGCTGCCCGACTGCCGCATTACCAATGCTGTTCGCTGCCTGCCTCCGGGAAACAAACCAGTGGGCCTGGAGGTTAATACCTGCAATCCGTTTCTGGCTGAAGAGCTGGCCACGCTGCCCATTGGTGCTGTAGTGCTGACACTGGGTGGTATTGCCCATAAAGCAGTGATTAAAGCATTGGGCCTAAGGCAGGCCGATTACCCCTTCGGTCATGCGCTGGAGTACGAGCTGGATAATCAGCTCACGATACTGACGTCTTACCACTGCAGTCGTTACAACACCCAGACCGGTCGATTGACCGCTGCGATGTTCCACGATGCGGTCGCCAAGGCAGCGGTGCTGGCGGGCCTCAGGGAGGGCGTGCCCAGTGTTTGATGCGAAACCATTCCTGAAAAACCTCACCGTCAGGCCAGGTGTTTACCGCATGCTGAATGCCGATGGTGAGGTCATCTATGTTGGTAAGGCAAAGAACCTGAAGAGTCGGGTCTCCAGCTACTTCAGGTCATCTGCCCTGGATGGGAAAACGCTGGCGCTGGTAAGTCACATCGAGAATGTCGAAATCACTGTCACCGCCAGCGAAACCGAGGCCCTGTTACTGGAACAGTCTTTAATCAAGGAATTCAGGCCACCGTACAACATCGTATTCAGAGACGATAAGTCATATCCGTTCATCTACCTGTCCAGCGAAGATGAGTTTCCACGGCTTGCCTTCCATCGGGGCG
>JABIQA010000122.1 GCA_018699155.1 Chromatiales bacterium | reverse complement strand
TATGGATATCATCAAAGAAGAGACTTTCGGGCCAGTGTTGCCTGTCATTGCATTCGATACGCAGGAACAAGCAATAGCCTTTGCCAATGACAGCAAATACGGTTTGTCGGCAGCAGTGTTTGGCGAAGAGGCCGAGGCTACAGCGGTTGGCGTACAAATAAATGCGGGAGCTATCAGCATTAATGACGGTGGCCTTACTGCAATCGCATTTGAAGCTGAGAAAGATTCGCAGGGATTGTCGGGATTAGGTAGTTCACGCATGGGCACCACCGGCTTAACACGTTTTCTTAGGAAGAAAGCCATTCTTACGCGCCATGCCGGCGGTGTCGGTATTGATTCGCTGCGCGAGCATCGCGATTAAGTATTTGTGGCTGTCGCCTCCGCGGCGATCGCATAGGGGAGTCTTTAATGTTACAGAATAAATTATTTGCCGCAGTGACAAGCTGGCCAGCTTTAGATGCTTTTGCCTACGGGATTGCCGGCTTGCTGATAGTGCTGGCAGCGCTATTGTTTGTCGGTACTCGTGGCAAGGACACGCGTATTTACGATGCAAAAATGGCTTGGGTGCGGGCCTGGATGTATTTTTGCGTTTGTTGGCTTTTGAGTTGGGCTACGGGTGTGCTGCCAACATTGCTATCGCAGCCTCTGTTGAACCCCGACCACCTCGGCCAAACTTCATGGCAGGTTTATGTCGCCTTGACGTGGGTCACTGTATTAGTTGGTTACTTGTACGTCTGGCCTGCGGGTACCGTGACCTACAATCGCAAGTTTTACCCGGCGACTACTCTTTTAATCGGTATCGTTTGGGGCCTGAGTGAAGCGCAATTATTTCTCGTGTTCTGGGCAGTCGGCGAACGATTTCTTGATCCACCTTGGATGGTCGCAATTTTTACCTACCTTTGTGCATCGATGGCAAATGGCCCGCTGCATTTATTTTATTGGGATCTATACGTGTCACCCGATCACAATATCTATGAATGGAACTTCCGCAAGGTTATGTTTGCCCATAATCCGACCTTAATTCTATCGCTGATTTTTCTGGTTGTATGGGGAGACCTTGGTGTCTACCTATTATGGCCGGCATTTGCATTGTTTGCCTGCGCTATTGCTCAGCGGTTTCCTGCGCCATGGGACAAGCTCTCGCATGGCGAACTGGAAGCAAAGAAAGGCTTGTGCGATGTGCAGACGATGTCTGTGCCGGAAGCGGAGCGTATGGGTTGACCTGAAAATTACGTCAGTTCAGCTCGCTAAACACTTTCATCCCTGTCCGGTTTAATAACTAAAACAGTGATGAGCTGTCTGGATCGGCATTTGGCTCGTCGCTGTCGCGGCGCTGAATATGATCACCGGTAATCATCTGCGAGTATGGCAAACCCGGACCAATCATGGGGTACACCATGGCATCGCGGTCGATAATAACCTCAAGAAAAGCCGGCCCCGGGAACTCGATAAATTCTTTAATTATGCTGGTGATATCCGCCTTTTTATCGAGCCGTTTGGCAAACTCAAAGCCATCGGCTTGAGCAGTTTTGATGAAGTCTTTGCGGTGCAGCGATTTGTCACTGGCGGAGAAGCGACCTTTGTAATACAGCTTCTGCCACTGCTTAACCATGCCGTCGCCGTAGTTGTTCAGTACCAGAACCTTGATCGGCAAGCCATAGGTGGTGGCAGTTTCCAGTTCGCCGATGTTCATACGAATGCTGGAATCGCCATCAACATCGATGATGAGCTGTCCGGGCTTGGCAAATTGAGCGCCAATGGCCGCCGGCAGACCAAAACCCATCGTACCCATGCTGCCTGAGGTAAGCCAAAGTCGCGGTTCTTTAAAATCGAAATACTGGGCAGCCCACATTTGGTGTTGGCCAACCCCGGTACTGATGAGGGCATTGCCAGCAGTCAGTTTGTTGATTTCTTCGAGCACTGCATAGGGCTGGATCCTGTCGCTGTCGCGATCAAAATTGAGCGCATGCAGCGTTTTTAGTTCAGCAATCTCTTTGTGCCATTCAGCAATATCGAGAGTCACCTTGCCACTGGCGCCAAATGCACACAGGGTATCCAGATCGCGGCGAAGAACACCGATGTGGTGCCAGTCGACTGATTTTACCTTGCCGATTTCTGAGGAGTCGATATCGAAATGAGCGATATTTTTTGCCTTGGGCGCAAACTGGTCGGGTACGCCGGCGACGCGGTCATCAAAGCGTGCGCCGAGCGCTATCAGGAAGTCACAATCTTCAACTGCATAGTTGGCATAGGCTGTACCGTGCATACCCAGCATGTGCAGGCTTAGTGGATCTGTGGTGTCCGCCGCACCAATCCCCATTAGGGTGGTGACTACCGGGATCTGAAACTGTCGGGAGAAACGTCGCATTGCATCGCTGGCAGCAGCACTAATAACGCCACCGCCAGCATAAATGAGAGGTCGTTTACTTTGTTTTAGTAAATCAAAAAAAGCTTCGCACTCGTTATCTTCAAGTAGATTCTTTTCGATGGCGCTAATGCGCTGACGGAAGCCGGGTACTGCCAATGTGCCGGCACCGGAGAACACACCTTCCCAGTTCTGTACGTCTTTCGGCACATCAATAACCACCGGCCCGGGTCGACCGGAACGGGCGATTTCAAACGCGGTTCTTATAGTTGCTTCAAGCTGCTCGGGCTTTGTGACCAGAAAAACGTGCTTGGCTACCGAGCCAAGGGTGCTTGATACCGGGGCTTCTTGAAACGCATCAGTGCCGATGTTGGTGGTGGGGACCTGGCCACAGATAACGATAATGGGTATAGAATCCGCCATGCAATCGCGAACCGGAGTAACCGTGTTTGTGGCACCGGGGCCGGATGTCACCATGCAAACGCCGACTTTTCCGCTGGCTCGGGCATAACCTGCGGCCATAAAACCCGCTCCCTGCTCATTTGCAGGAACAATCAGCGGCATTGGCGCAGAGCCATCGGCTGCTTGATGCTCTTCGTTATAGCGGAATACAGCGTCGTAAGTGGGCAGAATTGCGCCGCCGCTGTAGCCGAAAATAGTATCCACGCCCTCATCTGCAAGCACCTGCACAATGGCATCGGAGCCATGAAGAATCTTTCCAGCCAATGGATGTGGGGAATTTGCTGCTTGCTTCGTGGAAGTCATGGGTCTTCTGTTTTTAATTATTAAGTGACAGTTCGCGATGTTTAACCACCTGATTCAGGGGCCGGGATGTTAAACAGAGGCGAAAATTTGATGAAAGCCTTGCTACTACAGAGTTTCGGGGAATTAGGTGCGGATTGCAATAGTGCACATTCTAAGCCACCATTGGGCGATTCATGGTGTTGCCTAGGCTTTCGGGCCTGCAGCGCCCGCCTTTTACAAAAAACGGACTATTTTACGGAGGCCTGCGGGCATCGTATGCGACACATAATTTCCATCCTGCTGCAGAACGAAGCAGGGGCCCTAACCCGCGTAGCCTCGTTGTTTTCGAGCCGTGGTTATAATATTGAATCGTTGAGCGTTGCGCCCACCGATGACCCTGAGTTGTCTCGGTTGACGCTGGTGACCTTCGGATCTGACGAAGTCATTGATCAAATCAATAAACAACTGTTTAAGTTGATTGATGTCGTCAACATTGCGGATATGACCAAGGGTGATCACATTGAACGTGAGCAGTTGTTGCTGAAGGTGCGCTTGGCTAAGGCGCAAAGTGCCCTTCTGGATGAGATTATTGCGGAGTTTAATGCCGATGTTATTGATCCGAATCCTGAAAACTTCACTCTGGTGGTGACAGGTACCGTCAGCCGTATCGATGAGTTCGTCGAGCGTGCGGGCAAGGCCACTGAGTTGTTGACGGTGGTTCGCAGTGGCGCAATGGCTATCGCCCGCGGTGAGCAGATACTTAGTGCGGCTATCTAGCCGTTGGTTTATACGCACAAAAATTTTATTGACCGGGCTTTGATATGAGTGAAGCGGTAACGCTAAATGCCCGGCGTCTTGCAGATGCATCAAGGGTTGTTGTGAAGATTGGTTCTTCGCTGTTGGTGGATGCGGCAAGCGGCCATTTAAATCGTGATTGGCTGGGCTCACTTGCGGAAGGCATAGTGCGGATGCGCGCCCGGGGCCAGCAGGTTATTCTGGTGTCATCCGGTGCTATAGCATTGGGCCGCCCGTACCTTGGGATGAAGCGCACCCAGGGCTTGCTTGAAGAGAACCAGGCTGCAGCCGCAGCCGGTCAGGTGATTCTCGCTCATGCGTATCAGGAGATCTTTGCGCACTTTGATGTGAAGATTGCTCAGGTGTTGTTAACTCCAGACGATACGGAGAGTCGCAGGCGTTATCTCAATGCCCGAAATACGCTTGAGACATTATTGAGTCTTGAAGCAATTCCCGTGATTAACGAAAATGATACCGTCGCTACGCAGGAAATCCGCTATGGCGATAATGATCGGCTTGCTGCGCGTGTCGCAGAGATGGTAAGTGCCGATGTTTTGGTGTTGTTGTCTGACGTCAATGGCCTTTACAGTGCAGATCCTGGAGCATCGCCGGATGCAGACTTTATTCCCGAAGTGACCGCAATCACCAACGAGATTGCAGCTATGGCTGGTGAGGCAAGAACGCCTTTTGGTTCCGGTGGCATGGCCACTAAGGTCGCAGCTGCACGGATATGTATGTCGGCCGGCTGTGCCACGGTTATTGCGACAGGGCAGGAACCCCAGCCGCTGCAACGGATTGAACAGGGCGAAATCTGCACCTGGTTTTTACCGGCCTCAACGCCGTTGGCTGCGCGTAAACAATGGATTGCCGGAACGTTAACTCCGGCGGGTACTCTGAGTGTTGATCCGGGTGCAGAAAAGGCTTTGTTACTGGGTAAGAGTCTGCTCTCTGTCGGCGTGGTTGGCGTAGCCGGAGATTTTGAGCGGGGTGATGCGGTGACCATCCGTAGTGCCTCTGGTCGTAATCTAGCTCATGGTCTGGTGGCCTACGATAGTGATGAAGCCACAGCCTTGGTTGGTCGTCAAAGCGATGAATTTGAAAATATTCTTGGTTATCGCGGGCGCAAAGAATTAGTGCATCGGGACAATCTGGTGCTATTGGTAGAAGAATAATGAGTAAAGAAATGGCGCAGGATATCGCTCGGACTATGTTAGCCATGGGTAAGGCTGCACGCGCAGCTGCTGCTGCCTTAGCATGTGCTGATACTGCTGCAAAAAATATGGCGTTACTTACTGCCGCTGAGAGTATTGAGGCATCGAGCGCGGTCATTCTGAGTGCTAATAAATTAGATATGGAAGCGGCCGTGAAGAAAGGCCTGTCGGGCTCTATGCTCGATCGTTTGCTGCTTAATGAAGGTCGTATTAAAGCAATGGCCGATGGTCTGCTGGCTATTGCTGAGCTTGATGATCCTATCAATGACGTTATTGCTGAGTGGGATCGGCCCAATGGTTTGCGCATTCAGCGCGTGCGGGTCCCGCTCGGTGTAATAGGTATTATTTATGAGAGCCGTCCGAACGTAACAGCAGACGCTGGTGCCCTGTGCCTTAAGTCTGGTAACGCCGTAATTCTTCGCGGTGGCACCGAGAGTTTTCATTCGAGCAAGGCGATCCATGCTTGCTTGCAGGAAGGCTTGCGTGCGGCAGGCCTGCCTGAAGCCTCCATTCAGATGGTGGCAACAACTTCACGCGATGCCGTCGGCTTTATGTTGTCGTCGATGCAGCAGTTCGTGGATGTCATTGTCCCTCGTGGTGGGAAAAGCCTTATTGCCCGCGTTCAGGCGGATGCACGTGTTCCTGTTATTGGGCATCTTGAAGGCCTTTGCCACGTCTACGTTGATGCTTCGGCGGACATCACCATGGCCACCGAGATTGTGTTGAACGCCAAAATGCGCCGGACCGGCATTTGTGGCGCTGCGGAAACTTTATTGATTGATCGCAAGGCTCTGGCGACGCATTACCCCGTGATTGCAGATGCATTGTACGCAGCGGGCTGTGAGTTGCGGGGTGATGCTGATATTTGTTCGGCTGATTCGCGTGCGGTGGGGGCCACTGATGAGGATTGGTCCACTGAATATCTTGAGGCTATTCTTGCCGTTAAGGCAGTTGATGGCATTGACGCAGCAATTGAGCATATTCAGCATTACGGCTCAGGCCATACTGAATGCGTGATTGCTGAAGATGCTGTTGTTGCAGAGCGGTTCTTTCATAATCTTGACAGTGCAATATTGTTGCACAATGCATCGACCCAGTTTGCGGATGGGGGTGAGTTTGGCATGGGTGCAGAGATTGGTATTGCGACGGGGCGTATTCGTGCGCGTGGCCCGGTTGGCCATGAGCAATTGACCAGCTATAAATATCAG
>JABIQA010000138.1 GCA_018699155.1 Chromatiales bacterium | reverse complement strand
TACTAACTGCTCATAACTGCCTTCACGCCAACGCCATAAAGCAACACCCGTCTGCGCACCCGAAACCAATACGGCATCTATAGAGTCAATAACACTAATCTGCGGAACACTGCCGGAAAAACGCTGCTCAGCCAACCGTTCGCCCGACAGCACATCGGTCACAACAATCATTCTTTTACTTGCCGAGATCAAGATGTTACTCAGGGGAGAGAACTTCAGGTCAAGAATAGGGCCGTCCTGATGACGAGCGTCAAACTGCAATGGTATACCTGCATTTGAATCCCAGATTTTTATCGTGCCATTAACCGAACCGCTGGCCAACAAATCACCGGTGCGATCGAAACTCAAAACACTAATGGCAGAAGCGTGGCTGTTGCTCAGCGAATCTATGCCCGGGAAAATCATTAAACTGGGGTCAATATCCACCGGGTACACCCTAACGCCACCATCGGCTGAACCCAATGCGATCCGATCACCATTAACAGTCATTGCACTGCGGGAAATTGGCACACCCGCAATGCTATCAACTACAGGTGATTGGGCTGATAGCTGCCACAATTTCACTTCATGCTTGCCATCATGCGTTATCGCCAAATTTTGCGAAGCTATAAGAATCGGTTGCGGCAGGGCGGGATACTCAATGTCGGCGATCAACGCCGGATGACGCACCGATTGACCCGTTACCCTACTCACTGGTAAGTCAACAAGTTCATAAGAACGGCCACCGGAACCGACAAATACCTGATCACCGCTGCTAGAAAATTCATACTGCCAAAACTGGTTGCCGTTGCGCTCCAATACAGGGAAATTCTGACGACCTTCTACAGCCCAAACCCGAAGAGTTTGCCGTGAATCCTGGCTCACCAACCAACGGCCGTCAGAATCAAATGCAATATGACGAGCGGGATTCGATTGTTGAAACTCCCGAAATAAGGTTGCATCACGCACCGACCAAATACGCACCAGACGGTCTTTGTCGGCAATCGCCAGATAGCGCCCCTGACTATCAATGGCTACCGAACCCGCACCCTCCGCGGAGATAATCTCGCCACGGGGTTCTAGCGTTTCCAAATCCCAGGTGCGATAACCACGACTGCCATCCTCACGGTCCATACCGAGAACCAGATAGCGACCATCGGTCGATATAGCCTGTGGCGATCCGCCACCCGTGGGCAACACAATACTGCCGCGGCGAGCGCCGGTCCCTGTATCCCAAACCTGAAGTTCACGCTGGCCAATGGTTAACACCGCAGCACCGTTAAGCGCATATATAGCATCAACAAAATCATCCTCACGGGGAATACGGCTCAGCACAGCGGCACTGGCCAGATCCCAGACCAATAGTTCACCGGCAATGTCTTCATCATCCGGCCAAGCTAATGCGGTCTTAGCCAAGGGGCCCAATACAGAGTAAATAAGTGTCGTTAAAACCGGCTCAGGAATCTGCGCAGCAAGGCTACTGTCATCAATGCGCTCGGTGAGTGCTTCCGGAATACGGATATCCCAACCCAATAGGATACCGGTCACACCGCGTTCTGTATCTGCGAACGAAGCGCTCCAGGTACCGGAAGCATCATCGGCCAACAATGCCTGTAATGCCGGAACCGACTCAGCACTAAACAAGTACTCGCCACTTTGCGCACCGGCAGTCGCCTCGGCCAAATTCAGTTTAGCCGTGCTGCCCGATGGCGCTCGCAACAACAGCTGTAAATCGCTCACCCGCGGATGATCGGTACGAACCGACACTTGCATGGTATCCGCGCTCGGAGGAGCGGAAACAATCAAACGACTCTGTATCTGCAAACGCTCTTCAGCAGCCAGAGTGAAGTCGCTCAACTGCAATGCCATTTGGTTGTCTTGCAACTGCCATAATTGAACCGACTGCTGATCGTCCAACAACGCCAATTGCGATGTCTGCGCATCCACCTCCATAGATCTTAGCAAGCCACCCACACGAATAGTGCCTAACAACTGGCGGTAGTCATTGCCAATGAGTCCAGCAGCGTTCATGCGACGCTCATCACTGGGCACGTCAAGCGCATTCAACTGGGCCAGCAACGCGCCATCGCGCGCGCCACGCATTGCTAGCGCTTTACTCTGCCTGACCCAAAATTCCGCTAATAGCTCACGGGCTTGTTGCTCTGCACCGGGCACGCTCTGCATCCGCGCATAGGTTCGAGTGGCGTCAGCGAGTGATTCGGCGCTGCGGCTCTGACGTGCCAGGAACTCGGCAAATAAACTATCGGCGTGATCGCCGTAGCCGGGCAAAAACCGCAAACTTTCATAGGCCTCATAAGCGACCTGATAATCCTGAGATGCCGCGGTTAAAGCCCGCTCATAAGGTGCCGGTAGATATTTCGTATACCACATAGGCAGCGCTATCAGCACCAGAGCAGCAGCAGCAGCAATGCTTAATCGCCGCCAGCCAAAGGGTAGGTGCTGATTAGCCCAGCGGGAACTGAAAACCTCCGCATAGATCTTATTCCGCAACACCAACATGCCACTGGGACCTTCAACTACAATGCCGGCAGCCAGCAATTCGCGCTGCGAACGCGAACTTTTCAATATCGAAACATCGCCGCCCTTTCGAATTTTCCCATACATAGAAAGGCGGGCCACACGACCTGGGTTCTGCTGTAACAAACTTTCAGCAACCGCAGACAAATGCGGCTCCTCGGGCTCAGCAGAGCCGAGAAATAACTTGTGGACCAGCTCATCCACGGTTTCTCCGGAAAGCATGCCGTTCTGACGACGAGCGAGACCACGAAACAGTTTCTGGGTTAAATAGGGGTGACCATGGGTAAACCACCAGATGCGTGCAAGCACCTGCTCAGCATTGATGTCTCCTGTCCCCAAGCCATCCAACAACGTGTCCATCTCACTTCGACAGAAATCGCTGAGAGGAATAGGCACAGAAACACCAAACGGTGAATCCTGCACATCATTTACCAATTCTTCTGGCGCGCCTGCTCCCAGAAGGCAAAATGTTAGACGCTGAAACTCCGGCTCAGTAGAGCGCATGTCATAACAGCTGCGCACAGCATTCAAAAACTCCTGGCCCAGCGGATGACCCGCCATGACTTCCAAACGGTCGACGAACACCACATAGCGATGATCGCCGCTTGCCAGCACAACCTCAAAGAAAAACTCAACCAAACGCTGCTGATTGGTTAAACCGCTGTGGTCAGCCCACCAGGCTTGCATGTCTGATTTAATCCTCAGATCGCGGACAATCCGATAGGCGATGCTGTAGTACCAACGACCGGAGGTATCATCCTGCTCATTCCGCAACAACTGAGTGAAATCGATAACAGCCACCCGCACATCGCGGTCACGAAGACTCCATGCAGTATGTGCCGCAAGACTCGTTTTACCTGTATGCCGTTGCGATAGAACATGGCAGTAATCACCGTCAATCAAACGACGCAGCAACAGATCATCTGCATCACGCTTGACGTAACATGCACGGTCTGGCTGAACCGGACCACCTACGGCGTAAAAATTAGCACTGCGAAAACCTGAACCCATAACAACCCAGTCGATATTGATTAATGGGCTATTGTCGCCAAATTATGCGCCCGCCGACAGTTCAATCGGCCGGAAAATCAAAAAAACACCCCTACAACAACATCAAACCGAGTGGTGGTAAACGTTTCGGTACAAAAACCAAGCGGAATCTTCGTTATGGACAGCAACCATCGGAATTAAAAAGCCATCGCTCCGCATCGCTATAATCTCGGGAAATCGGAACTCGGCACTATCAGACGTTAACGAATAACCGAACCGGTTCAACTCCCACAAAATACAGATGGCAACACTTTGCAAATTAGACTCTTAGGCAAAATATCAACGACCGGGCGACAGATTCTCTTAACTACTCTGCTTCTCTACGTCCTGCAGTTAACAGCAGCCGTAAATGCAGCAGAACCGCAGGAAATTGTTGTTACTGAAAACCGCACGCCTATCGACTATCTCGATTTAACTGGCAACACCGCGGTGATTGATAGCGAGGAAATCTTTATTACCAACCCGGTACACCCATATGAAATGGGCGTTAGGGTACCCGGCGTTTGGGTAAGTCGCGGCAATGGTCAGGAGCACCTCACTGCCATTCGCTCAGCAGTGCTCACCGGCGCCGGTTCCTGTGGTGCATTTCTTATCATGGAAAATAGCGTACCCATCAGGCCCAGCGGCTTCTGCAACGCCAATCAACTCATGGAAGTGCCGGTAGACCAACTGGCAGAGATAGAAGTTATTCGTGGCCCGGCCAGCGCGCTATACGGGTCAAACGGTTTGCTCGGAACCATGAACGCGCTGCTTCCGGAACCCGGCAGCAGGCCCGGCATCACCACTAGCCTGGAAGGCGGCTCTAACGATTTTCTGCGCGCCAAAGCACTCTGGGGTAGCGATACCTCGAGCACAACGAGCTGGAACGCAGGGCTCAGTGCGGACAGAGACAATGGCTATCGCGTCGACTCGGGTTATAAACAAGCCCGCGGATTCTGGAATACTCAAAGCGACACTAACTCGGGCGTGCTTAAAACGCTGGTAAGCGGCTCCTGGCTGGATCAAGAAACCGCCGGCTATATTATCGGCGACAAAGATATTTATAAAGATCCCACCATAAATCGGAGCAACCCCTTCCCTGAGGCCTATCGCAAAGCATCCAGTCTGCGTGCCCAGATGAGCTGGCTACCCACGGCGAACGGTCCTTGGGCCTGGAGTAATACCGGTTACCTTCGATGGTCCGACATGGATTTTCTAATGCATTTTCTGCCCGGGCAGCCTCAGGAACAGAATGGCCAGATCAGTGCCGGCTATATGCTGCTGGGGCAGCGTGACAGTTTCTGGGACTCGGTACTTACGACCGGCATAGACCTCGAATTTGCCTCGGGCTATCTCGACCAATATCAGGAGGGTCCCGCCACTGGCTTTGGTGCCGCACGGAGACCCCAGGGTCAACAATACGACTACGATGTCTGGAGTATCGTTGCCGCACCCTACGCCCGACTGCAGGTGCCTTTGAGCGACAAACTTACCGGCACGGTGGGTCTTCGATTCGAATACATGCGCTATGACTACAACAACAATATGATTAGCGGCAATACGCGCGCCGATGGCACACCCTGCAATGACCCCAAAGGTTGTCTCTACTTTCGCCCTGAAAGCCAGAGCAACGATTTCTTGAACACTGCTCCTGAGCTAGGTCTGGTCTTCCGGGCAACCGAGCAACTGTCTCTATTCAGCAACCTCCGTCGCGGCTTTCGTGCACCGCAAGCTACCGAACTATACCGACTGCAAGCCGAGCAGAACATCGACCAGATCAAACCCGAGACTGTAGACTCCTTCGAACTCGGCCTACATGGACAATATCCAAGCATTTCTTATGAACTGCTTGGCTACGCCATGCGCAAGGATAATTATATTTTTCAGGACAGTAACCGCAACAATGTTAACGATGGCAAGAGCAAGCATCTGGGGATTGAAGCAGGCTTTACTTGGCAGATAACCACACCGGTGTACCTGTCGTTTGCCGGCACTTGGGCAAAACACACCTACGACTTCACCAACAATGTGGTCAGCAAAGGCGACCGTATAGATACAGCTCCAGATATTATCGGCAGCGTACAACTGGGTTATCAAGCAGCCCTTGGTCGCACCGAGCTTGAATGGGTTTACAACGACGGTTACTTTCTTGAAACCACCAATAGTCGATCTTACGGGGGCCATAACCTGCTGAATTGGAGGCTTATTATCGAGCCCAGGCAACACTGGTGGGCAGCGCTTCGAGTCAATAATATTACGGACGCGGTCTATGCCGACCGGGCGGATTTTGCCTTCGGTAATTACCGGTATTTTCCGGGCAGGAGTCGCGAGTACTACCTCGAGATTGGCTATCGCACTGCTGGAAACCTCTGATAAGTGAAAAAAAATGGTTTTTTAGGTAAATATGCCGGCATTTTGGGATGGCGGCATTGTTACCGACGGGCAACTTGAAGATAATAGCCGCCCGCTATCACACTCAGCCAGTTCTGCATTAGTGTCCGCCTTGCAGAGGTTAGCCGGTTTATGCCGGTCCGGACCCGGAATCTGGCTGCTCTACAATCAGGGACGCAATAATCCCGCATACAGGTAATACAATGACAACCGAAAAAATTATCTACACCTATACCGATGAAGCTCCCGCATTGGCAACACATTCTTTGTTGCCTATCGTCGAGGCCTTTACCGGGGCTGCCAGCATTACAGTCGAGACCAAAGATATTTCGCTGGCTGCACGCATTATTGCTACCTTTCCCGACAACCTAACCCCAGCACAACAGCAAAGCGATGCACTTACGGAACTTGGCGAACTGGCTAAGACCCCTGAAGCCAACATCATAAAACTACCAAATATCAGCGCATCCATTCCGCAGCTGATAGAAGCGGTAAAAGAGCTCCAGTCTCAGGGCTACAAGATTCCCGATTACCCTGCCGAGGCCTGTACCGAAGCAGATCATCAGATCAAAGCCCGCTATGGCAAGGTTCTTGGTAGCGCTGTAAACCCGGTACTCCGCGAAGGTAACTCAGACCGTCGCGTTGCAGATGCGGTTAAGGCTTATGCCAAGAAACATCCGCATTCGATGGGCGCCTGGAGCAACAGCTCCAAGTCACACGTTGCACATATGAGCTCCGGCGATTTCTTCAGCAGTGAACAATCTGCAGTCATCGATGCCGATGGCAGTGTAAAAATTGAATTTATCGGTACGGACGGGAATAGCACTGTACTAAAAGAATCCACCCCGGTGCTTGCCGGCGAAGTGATCGATAGCTCAGTTATGAGCATCGCAGCGCTGCGTAATTTTTATGCCGAACAAATTGCAGATGCTAAAAAATCTGGAGTTCTCCTATCGCTGCATCTAAAAGCCACCATGATGAAAGTTTCTGACCCCATCATGTTCGGACATTGCGTCGAAGTATTTTTCAGCGAAGTATTTGAGAAGCATGCAGCAACCTTTGCAAAACTGGGCGTAAGTACTCGCAATGGTTTCGGTGACGTGCTTGAAAAAATTGCAAGCCTGCCTACTGCAGAACGCTCAGCCATTGAAGCCGACATTGCCGCTGCATACGCAAATGGCCCTGAGCTGGCAATGGTTGACTCGGACAAAGGCATCTCTAACCTCAACGTACCGAACGATGTGATTATCGATGCCTCAATGCCTGCTGCAATTCGAGGCTCAGGCCAGATGTGGGGCCCTGACGGCAACCAGTATGACACTAAGTACATGATTCCAGACCGTTGCTATGCCGGCATCTATCGTGAAACTGTAGATTTCTGCATTGCTAATGGTGCGTTTGATGTCGCCACCATGGGCAACGTATCGAACGTAGGCCTTATGGCGCAGAAAGCAGAAGAATATGGTTCTCATGACAAGACCTTCGAAGTTGAAGCAGCAGGTACCATTCGTGTCATCAGCAGAAAAGGCGCCCTGCTGATGGAACACGAGGTTGCACAGGGTGATATCTGGCGAATGTGTCAGACCAAAGACCTGCCAATACGTGACTGGGTCAAACTGGCAGTGAATCGTGCCCGCACCACAGGTCAACCTGCAATCTTCTGGCTCAACCCACAACGTGCGCATGATGCCAACCTGATTAATAAAGTGAATAAGTACCTGCTGGATCATGACACCAGCGGGCTGGATATCCGGATCATGACGCCGGAAGAAGCTATTCGAGTCACGTTGCAACGTGTAAAGAAAGGTGAGAACACCATCTCCGTCACCGGCAACGTTTTACGTGATTATCTGACAGACTTGTTTCCGATTCTGGAGCTCGGTACCAGCGCAAAAATGCTGTCTATCGTGCCACTGCTTAACGGCGGCGGCTTGTACGAAACAGGTGCCGGTGGCTCGGCTCCGAAGCATGTACAACAGTTTGTTGAGGAAGCCCACCTGCGTTGGGATTCTCTGGGCGAGTTTCTGGCCCTGGCAGTATCATTGGAAGAACTTGCCGACAAAACCGGCAGTTCAAAAACAGCTGCTCTGGCAGCGGCATTAAACGTCGCCAACGGGCAGTTTTTGGATAATGACAAGTCGCCGTCACGCAAAGTCGGCGAACTGGATAATCGCGGCAGTCATTTTTATCTGGCGCTTTACTGGGCACAGGCCCTGGCTGCGCAGACCGATAATTTAGAACTTCAGGCTAAGTTTGCGCCAGTGGCTCTGCAACTGAGCGAGAAGGAGTCGGTAATTATTGCTGAATTGAATGGATCTCAGGGCAAGCCCGTTGATATCGGAGGCTACTATCACCCAGACGCGGCACTAGCGTCGACAGCGATGCGGCCGAGTGCCACGCTGAATAGCCTTATTGATTCAATTTAAAGCTAATAACGTTGCCGATTGAGTTTATTTCAGTAACCCTCGCAGTAACAGCCGGCCGCCTCAGTGCGGCCGGTTTGCTGTCGACTGTCGCAACGGGCTAAACTTTGCCCATGAGAATAGTGATAATTAGTCTCCCCGACTCCATTGAGCGCCGTGCTGCCGCCACAGAGCAATTCGCCACAGCGGGGCTGGAATTTGAGTTCTTTGATGGTATCAATGGCAGCACAGCAACAGACCCGCTGTTCGAAGAGATCGATCATCATCAGTATCTGCTTAATGCCGGCCGGCCGCCAAGCGCCGGAGAGATAGGCTGTCATGCAAGCCATCGCGCTGTCTGGCAATATTGCTTAGAACTTAACGAACCGCTCATTGTTCTCGAAGACGATGCAAAACTTGGCACAAACTTTAGCGCCGCAGTGAACGCTGCAGACGAGCTAATCGGTGAATTCAATTTTATTCGCCTACAGCCCCTGCGCGACGCCCCAAAAGTAAAAGTCTGTGACTCAGGTATCTTCACCCTGTATTACTGCAAAAAATACCCCCATGGTGCGGTCGGCTATGCCATCAACCCCGCTGCTGCAAGCGCACTTGTCGCACACAGCCGTATACTCACAGCACCAGCCGATAAATTCATTAAAAACTTCTGGCAACATGGACAAGCTATGTATTGCCTGCTTCCCGACAGCATTACACCGGGGCTACTCAACGAAGATTCGACTATAGCCGGCAGGGAAAAACCAAAGGCCCGTCTCGGTCTCAGCCTGCAAAGATCGCTGTTCAAAATACACTGCGCCTTCAGCAGAGCTCTCTTTAACTGGCGGCATCAACCCTGAAACTACCCTGCTACGACCTTCAAATGCGCATCACGCCATCGCTAATCAGAATGCAAAAAAAGCCCGCTTGCGCGGGCTTTTTTATACTGGGATTGTTCTGTTATACCGGGCGGGTCTGGCCGCTGCCGCTCACCTGATATTTATAACTGGTTAACTG
>JABIQA010000015.1 GCA_018699155.1 Chromatiales bacterium | reverse complement strand
TGACCGATGAGGCACTGCCCGTGAAGAACTAAAGCCGGCGAAGCCGAGCCAAAAAAAAGCCCGCCGGGTTTTCCGGCGGGCTTTTTAGTTTAAAGCGACTGCAGAGCCAGCGACTAGCCGTCGATTTCCAACTCCACCAACTCGTACCAGGTCTGCATATAACCGGCGACGCCGCCACACAACCAAATGTAGTTTTCATCATTGGTGCACCAAACGTCATACGGAGGATGCGCTTCTGGCAGGCCGTCCGCCGACAGCATCTGGAAGTGCAATGCGTCAAATGTACCCGCGCCTACGGTGACCTGCTCTTCACCAATAAACTGCAGTGTCAGGCCGGCACGGAACAGAATCGGGCCCGTTGCACCTCGATGATCGGGCGATGACAGCAGCAACTCAGGAATACTCTGCACGCCACCCTTGTCGCGATCGTACATGCGCATGTGCCATGCATCCGCAGCAATTGCATGATTCTGGAAGCTATGCGGCGGCTTGCGATCGAGCGTTTTCATTTCCTGCGACACACGCTCTTCAAGCTTGGTGAATGCCTCACATTCAATGGAGTCATCAGTGCAGTTAAACCAACCGGAACCCATGAAGTCATCATTGACTGAAATACGCACAAAGCAATCCATCGGCATCCAGTTCTTATCGAGACTGTAGGTAATGTCGCGCATCACTGCCGGGCGATCGTCAATTTCACAGTGGGCAATCATCGTGCGCTTGCCGTTGGCGTGGACATTGATCATGAAGTATTCGCGACCGCGCTCCTGATCCATCCTTTCAGGCTTCTTGCTGGTGTAGAGAATCTTACCGCGATAGGTTTTGTGGTCGCGCTGCAGAATATCGTCGCTCATTTATATGTCCTTGTTAGCTGAGCACCCACTGCTCATGCAGCGGCGTCAACCTTAATTCGGGCGACTATTGTACGCAAAGCCGCCACCAAAGTACCAATGAAAACGGTTGGGCCTGACTGCCGGTGACCCGCGAAAGTGAAGGGATATGGCGCCGAATGCATCAGAAAGACGGCATATGGCACCTTAATGAATGTTTAATGGGTCAAAGATTCAGTATTTTTCATGCCACAATAGAATGTCATGTTAGGTTTAATCCTTACTTAATTCTTACTGCAGTTTAGAGCAACTCAAACCAATGGATCTATTAAGCTTCGGATCAACGAGAATGTCATCAGCAACAGCCGCAATCATAATGTTGGCGGTGATAACTCTTACTGCCTGTAACCATCAGTCGAATTCAAGCGAGGATAGCGATGATGGCGATGATTTGAGATCAAATGTTAATTACTGCTCGTCCGGCCCAGACAAAAAAAATGGGGACGTGTGCGAATTCAATGTCAAACTCAACTACCAGAGTGGCATAAAAGATACTCCGGTAGCCAATAGCTACACTATTGAGTATGGTCTTAAAAATAACACTGCCCGACCAGATTTTCCAAACGAAATAGCTAGCGTAAAAAGCCAATGGACATCGAATGATGGCCAAATATTCGGCTATCTCGAGACAGCGCATTTCAAGCTGCAAGAAAATCAAACACCAACAAGCTTATCTGTCTCTAGCTTACTCACCAGCGAGTCGAACAATTGTATGGCCGTGTTCAATAACAACTTGGATACGGAGTACATTAGTACCTTTAAGGCTACGAGCCTCTATAAACTAAAAAAATCACAGGTCAAGACACTCAAAACTCGACCGATTCATCTTACGCTTATCCCATTTAAGGCCACAAAATGCAGAGAACCATCGGCAGGCTTCGATGGCACCCGCGCGCTTGCCGTTTGGATCAGCGCACCTAAGTATCCGTCGATGACTGAATACGACTGCGACTTCACGACAAACTTCGGGCCGTCGGATTTATACCCTTCTCTTGAGTACACAGGCAATAGCACGATTTGTTCCATCAAAGACGAACGAGGATCTTGGGTTTATATAGCACCTGTGGGTCAAACCCCAGCATACGTGGAGTACCGCGGCTCGCTCTACGATACGGTTGAGAATTTAAATAACGACTCTAAGCCCAACTTGACGATCCGTATTGGGGAAGGCGTCGATGTGAGTCGGGGCCTCAGCACCGGGTTCGCCCGTATGACAATCCAGTTAGACCCTTCAGGAGTTACTGCAGAAAACTGCTCTAGCATTGTTGACGATATCAATAACAAAGGCTTTGATGCAGCGAGTTTCGACAAAGGCTGTGTCTTTTCAGACCTTAGCTTCTACAGCAAGTATACGAGCAAACCCATTCTCGTCACGGGCTTTGGTCGCATTAACGGCGATCAGGTCCTCAACAGATACGGAAGGTGCAAGAATAACGATAAGCTTTACTTGGATTCCAGTCAAGAATGTCAAAAAGGCTCTGCTGGCTTTTGGGAGCAGGCTCGATGGGGGGTAGATGTGCAGCTGCTTAACCTGTCATCAGCCCACTCAAGCTCAGAGGCGGCCATCGATGTTTCGGACATTATCGTGGCTTGGCCCGCCCATCGCGGGATCGGTGCGGTGACGCTCAATACCGCTTCAATGCCCTTCCTGCCGCCATATTCCATCAATGACAACAACACCAAAGTCAACATGTTTAATGTGAAGCAAGCCGGTGCATGGGTGGATCAAGCCGACGGCCCGGAGGTCATGGGCAAAGATTCCAAAGTCTCATTCAGCTACATTCACAGCGGCGACGATGCGGTAAAAATCTCTGCACCGGGGGTGACTTACAATCAATCGACAGTGCTGCATGGGAGTGCAGGCGGGG
>JABIQA010000016.1 GCA_018699155.1 Chromatiales bacterium | reverse complement strand
GGCATTCCAGCCGATGCCTTTGTGGTGGGCTGTGTGGCTAATAACCGCCCACGTAAAGGCGTGCGGGTATTGGTTGATGCCACCCGTTATCTGCCGAAGCAGGCAAATATCCATTTTATTCTTGTTGGCGCTGGTATGGATGCGCCGGAATTGCAGCAGCAGATTGCTGTGAGTCCCTACGCAGACCGCTTTCATGTTCTGGGTTACCGCCATGATTCGCTGGCGATTATTTCGGCGTGTGACGTTAGTGTATTGCCCGCAGTAAAGCGTGAAGGTTTGCCCAAGACAGTTATTGAAGCCATGGTTTATGAAACCACGCCGGTTGTAACTACTGCAGGTGGTAGCCCTGAGCTTATCGACAACGGAGTTACCGGATTTGTAGTGCCGGTGAATAATGCTCCTGCCATTGCCGAAAAAATTAAGTGGTTGTATGAGAATCGGGCCAGTTGTAAAGAGATGGGTGAGCGAGCCCGAGTGCGTATTGATGAGTGCTTTAATGTGAAGGACTCAGCAAAGCGCACTAAGCAACTGATGGAAGATCTCCTGGCGTGTAAGCAGTCCGCCTAGCATGAGCGCTGCCGCAGAGCCTAAGCGATACCTTGTGGTTGGCCCTTCTTGGGTTGGTGATATGGTGATGGCACAGGCACTATTTAAAACCCTGCGGCAACGCGAAGCAAACTGCGTAATTGATGTCATTGCACCGCAATGGTCGTTGCCAATTCTTCAGCGTATGCCCGAAGTGCGCCACGGTATTGGCTTGCCGGTAGGCCATGGCGACTTTTCCTTTAGTGTGCGCCGTGACTTGGGCAAAAGTTTGCGTCAGGAAAGCTACGATCAGTCGATCGTATTGCCGCGTTCGTTTAAGTCTGCATTAGTGCCCTATTTCTCCTCCGCAAAAACTCGTACTGGGTATCGCGGTGAAATGCGCTACGGCCTCCTGAATGATATTCGCCCACTGGACAAATTGGTGCTCGATCAAACGGTAAAGCGTTTTGTGGCGCTGGGGTTGAACCCGGGCGAATTGCCAGAAGCTATACCGCAACCAGTATTGACCATTGATCAGAAAAATCAGCAGCGACTGTGTTCAGAACTTAGTCTGGATTTGTCACGCCCGGTAATTGCGATGATGCCCGGCGCAAGCTATGGCCCCGCTAAGTGTTGGCCACTGGAATACTTTGCCGAACTTGCTGCAAAGTTAACCGAGCGGGGCAATGCTGTTTGGGTGCTAGGTGCTGCGGGCGATAAATCCTCTGGCGAACAGATTATTGCCGGAATTGAATCGGCCAAAAACCTGTGCGGCAGCACCCGGCTTGAAGACACAGCAGATCTGCTGGCTCTATCGGCCACAGCGGTGAGCAATGATTCGGGCTTGATGCATGTTGCCGCTGCTTCGGGCGTTCACGTTATTGCGATGTTTGGCTCGAGTAGTCCAGCCTATACGCCAGCCCTAACGAATAAGAAAACTATCCACTATTTGAATTTGGAATGCAGTCCTTGTTTTAAACGGGAGTGCCCACTGACCCATCTCAATTGCTTGCGTAATATCCATGTCGATGATGTGCTCGCCTCTGTGGAGATGCTGTTAGCGGCGACCTAAAGATAGCGGATCGCTCTTCGGCATAAAAAAAGCCATCTTTAAGTCATGGGCTTTTTTGTATCATGCTGCAGAGCGCATGATATTGATTGGTGCCATGTCAGGGTGCCGGCAGTTTTCAAGAGGTATGAGCGCCGTCCAAATGAACGCGTGCTGACCAGAAAGGCAGGCATGGCTTACCATGTCGGTAAACACGGTCCAGGCGGAGAATGGCAGAAAGCTCAGCTCCTGATGACCCTGCGGGTTATTCTGAAACGCTGGGGTGTCTTTCATGAAGTTGTGGAACTGGCGCATAGTGCGGTCATAGGGGCTGTTGTCGAGGAGTCGCGCCAAGGGTAAGCCAGCTCTCGTTAAGCCTGTTAATGCGCCCGTGCGGATGTTATCCAGCGTGGTTTTATCCAGCTGATTTTTACGAATCTTCTCCAGCAGTCCGGCTTCTTCAGCATAGTCTTTAAATAGGGTGGGGAAGTCGCCTCGTGTTGCCCAGACACGGTCTTCGACCGGGTTCAGGTTTACAAAGAAACGCAAAATCCGCGCACCATTGGTGGGGCCATAGGCACCGGCATCGAAATGAATGAGTTCGTTGCTGGCATGCGCATCAAGGTTGCGACCTCTTTCCTGAATCGGGCGAAAGCTGCTGGTGCCAATTAATGCATTTTTAAACAGCTCCGGCATGCTGTCTTGATAAAACTCACTGACACGTCGACTGTGTTTGGTCAGTACTTCACGGGTCTTATCATAAATTGCCGTGCCCTTTTCTAGCCCGCGGATGGAGCCCGTCTCAGGGTGATAGCTGACATTCTTCGACTTGAGTTGTTTGGGCAGTTCTTCGCGCAGGAACGCGAGATCCGCTTCTGAAGGCAGTTCTATAGGTGATTCCGGAAAATACGGAATTTTGCCATTCTCAAGCGAGTCACCGACTTCGCCATGGGTGCATTGTTTGAGTCTTTCGGTTGAGAAGGTGTCCAGCATCATGCGCTCCTGAGGTATTGCGCTCTGCGTAAAGCCTGCAGACTAGCTTCAATCATTTTAGCTGGAAAGCAACACTATGTGTGTTTTCCGAAGCCCAGATCATTTAACAAATTATCACAAACGCGACACAGGTCATCGGGGGCGATGATGTCCATCGCATCCGGGGTGCGCACACGTTGTCCCCAGGGCAGTTCTGCCACTTCTTTTTGCAGAAAGCGTCTGGTGGCCTCCGGATAACGGTTCACTTCCCATTGTCTGCTGTTATACGACCCAGCTCTGTCGGGGTTGGTGCTGGCGAATAATCCGATCGCAGGCGTGTTCATTGCCGTTGCCATGTGGGCTGGGCCCGAATCGGGACAAATGACCATATCGCATTGGTCAATGATGGCGATGAGCTCCTTCAGACTGGTTTTGCCGACCAGGTTTACCGCGTCGCAGCTGCTGTTGGCATCAATAATCCGGCCGAACTCAAGCTCGGTTTCTGAAGGACCTCCGGTAACGAGAACTTTGGCGCCATAGTTGGTGATTAGATAATCAACCACGCCCGCATAAAGACCCGGGCGCCAGTTACGGAAATTACGAAAGCGGGGGTTAGCGCAAGGACTTAATACCACGACGGGAGCTTCGCCTGCGCAGAGCTTCTCGGCTTTAGCCCGGGCTGCATCGTCATAGGGTATGTCCCAGATGAGCTGGCGGTCGGTAATGCCCAGCGCCTCGGAAAACCCGAATAACTGGTCCATAACATGTTGGTTGCGCTTCTCGGCGATCTTGTTTCTGGTGAACAGCCACTGATAATCTTTGGCGCGAGGCCTGTCATAGCCAAGTGTGAACCGGGCTTTCACAAGCAGGCTAAGCAGATTCGCCCGCATGTTCGGGTGCATGTGCAGAAGTAGGTCGAACCTGCGACCGGCGAGTTTATGCCGCACTTCTTTGTAAGCATTTAGCCCGTCGGACTTGTCGAAGGTGATAAACTCGAAACCCTTAAGTCCTTTCATCAATGCGTATTCAGTCTTGCCAATGATCCAGGTGATTTTTGCTTCGGGCCATTGTTGTTGAATTGTGCGCAATACGGGCAAGGTATGGCAGCAGTCACCAATAGCCGATAGCCGGATGACACAGATAGTTGTCGGTGATCGGTTGCTGAATGGGCTATTGCGAAAAGGGGTCACGGTTGTCCAAACGATTCGAAAAATTAGGTAAGAGCTTCATCGTATACGACAACTCCGTTGTGCCACAAATGTCTGAGCATTTGTTTGACTATGCCAGTTGGCCCGATGCTGATGCTGCGCCCGGTTATTCGGGTGGCCGCGGCGCCACTCTGTTTATCGAGCATGAAGGCGATCCGTGGGTGCTCCGGCACTACCACCGTGGCGGTCAGATTGGCCAACTGCTCAAAGATGGCTTTTTGTTTATGGGTGGCGGGAGAACCCGCCCGATGCTTGAGTACGACCTGCTCGATTGGATTTACAAGCAAGGGTTACCATCGCCGCAGCCGGTTGCGGCCCGATATGTCCGCAGAGGGCTCTACTATACGGCCGATCTGATTACACGGCGGTTGCCTCAGGTAACTCCGCTGTCCTTACGTTTGGCAGAGGGCCCTTTGCAAACATCGATTTGGACACAGGTTGGCGAATGTGTGGGGCAGTTTCATGCAGCCAGGGTCTATCATGCCGATCTGACCGCGCATAATCTGCAGATCAGCGATGCCAATAAGATCTATTTGCTGGATTTTGACCGTGGCCGGCGCATGGCAGGCTCGGGCGGTTGGCAAAACAGTAACTTGTCCCGGCTGAAGCGCTCGTTTTTGAAAATTAGCGAAGGCAATTCTATTTGCTTCAACGAGGTGTGCTGGGGCGAGCTAATGAAGGGTTACCGGCGGGTGCTGGGCGGCAACTGAGTTTTGCTTATTCGGAAGTTGCGTAGGGGTCTGAAAATGATTCAGGCCGGCCTTTGAATCTGCGGTGCACCCAATAATACTGTTCAGGAAACCTGCGGATATGTTGCTCTAATATCCGATTGATTGCATTGGTATCGGCCACAGGGTCATCGCTGGGCAGATCTTCAACTATCGGCAGGTACTGCACCTTATAGCCGCTGTCGTCAGGCAATCTCGATGGAAAAAAAGGGACAAGGGTAGCGCCGCTGGCTTTCAACAACTGGGTGGTTGCCGCATTGCTCATTGCAGGGATTCCGCAGAACTCGGCAAGTACGCTATTTTTCCCTGTATAGGCTTGGTCCGGGGCGTACCAGACAGCCCGCTTGTTTTTTAGTGCCCTCAGTAATTGCCGAATGCTGTCTTTAGTGATGAGCTCCGAAATTGATTTCGCTCGGCTTCGCCACATAAGCGCATTTAACATCGGGTTGTTGTTGGGGCGATACATTGCTGCTAACGGCGGCAGCCCCGTCATAATGGCGCGACCACTGAGTTCAACGCCCGCCAAATGCGCGCAGAGGATCAGCACACCTTTTCCGCGAGCAACGGCTTCATTCATGTTCTCAATGCCTTCGATAACAAAGAGGCGTTCAATTTCGGCATCGCTAATCCACCAACTCATACCCATTTCTATGGCGGATTTGCCGAGGGATTCAAAATGCCGATGAGTGAGTGCCAGATGATCTTTGGCACCAAGCTCAGGAAAACACAGTTCGATATTGCGTTGCGCGATGAATGCGCGCTTTCCCGCAAGGCGATAGCTTAGTTTGCCCAGTAGCGAGCCTGCCCGCATGCGTTGTTTTTGTGGCAGCAAAACAATCAGCCGCAACAGCGCTAAGCCGCACCACAGCAGCCAATAGCGCGGCCGCCAGAATGTCCAGAGTGGGGGTGGGTTAGTTGTCATATGCGAATACTAGGTGAATGATTGTAAATAAGCATCTGAAGTATGTATTACTCATGGGGCATAGTCGAAGCTTGAAATCTGTTGTGGCTTTGAGTGACTATGAATGTCTGCCGGCGACGGCTCAGCCTTTGCCTAGTTATTTAACGCCACTGTATCGATATGGATGTCTCAGTGAGAACCGGTTTTCTATTTAAAGTTATTGTTGTATTGCTGGCCGTGACATCGCTGAGCGTCGCGATAGCGCAGGGTATTGTGCGTCCGCCCGAGTTGCAGACTGAAGTCGACTTCTGGAAGCGTATTTTCGTCGAGGTGCCTACTAACCAGGCGCTGGTTCATGATAACCGTTACTTGGGCGTTGTTTATGAGGTGGTGCGCATTCCGCGCAATGCCAGCTGGCAAAAGCAACGTCGCGTATCTGAGGATATCCGGAAAAAGTATCGGCAGATATTGTTGGATATTGCCGATGGTGATCGCAACTCGCTTAGCAAGGAGCAGCGTCGTGTGCTGGCATTGTGGCCGGCTAATGTGAGTAATGAGGAATTGCGTCAAGCCTCAAGAAGGGTTCGTTTTCAGGGCGGCTTGGCGGATCGGTTTGTTGAGGGTTTGCAGCGCTCGGGCAGTTGGCGCGATTACATTCAACAGCAGCTAAGTGCTGAGCAGGTGCCGAGTGAGCTGGTGGCTTTGCCGCATGTTGAGTCATCATTTAATCCCGCGGCCGGCAGCAGCGTTGGTGCAACCGGCATATGGCAGTTTACCCGGTCTACGGGGAGCCGCTTCATGCAAATCGACCATGTTGTTGATGAACGACGTGACCCATTTATTTCCAGTGATGCTGCTGCGCAGCTGCTTAGCTACAACAATTCTATTTTGAACTCCTGGCCGCTGGCTATTACCGCTTATAACCATGGTTTGGCAGGAATGAGACGCGCGGTTACCCAGCTTGGTACCGGCGATATTCAGTCTATCGTGCACAACTACAGTGGTAGGCGATTCGGGTTTGCCTCGAGAAATTTTTATGTGGCATTTTTGGCGGCATCGGAAGTTGATAGCAACTACACCCAGTATTTTGGTGATGTGGTATTTAATCCCCCCGCCAATGACATCACGGTGAAACTGCCGGCTTACGTAGAGTTCGATACGCTATCTCGCGTTTTCGGTGTTTCGGTACAAGAATTACGTCGCTACAACCCTGCTTTAATGCCGTCGGTGATTGAGGGCAATAAGTACGTGCCTAAGGGTTTTCGTTTGCGGTTACCGTATCAGTCTCAGCTTGATGCTGATGCAGTTATGGCTGCAGTTCCTGCCCGGAACCTTTATCGCAGCCAGACACCCGACCTTTATCACAAGGTTGCTGCGGGCGACAGCCTGTCGGTCATCGCAGTACGTCATGAGACCACCGTTCGCGAACTTATGGCACTGAATAACTTGGGCAGCAGTGATTTTATTCGCGCGGGTCAGGTGTTACGGCTGCCGTATTCCGATGAGCAAGGCACAATTGTTCAGAATGAGTATGTTGTGAAATCGGGTGACACTCTGAGCGAGATTGCTCGGCGGGCAGGCACAACGCGATCGTATTTAATTCGGGCGAATAACCTCGATGATGGCGATAGGATCTATACAGGTCAGAAACTGTTAATGCAGAAGCCCACAGATGAGGTACGGGATGATGCGGTGGCTATAGTTGCTGAGCCCATTCAGTCAAAGGTTGAGTCGGACGTTGAATTTGAACAGGAGTCGGCATTGGCTGACCCTGCAATAGAATCCTTAGCGCTTCCCGATATGGCGGCTGCCGAGACTGATGCTGCCGGAGTCTCCATTTCGACGATCGATCCAAATAACTATGAGGTTGCCGATGATGGCACTATTGAGGTGCAGGCTTCCGAAACCATGGGGCACTACGCCGACTGGTTGGGTATTCCCACCCAGTCATTGCGTGAGTTGAACAACTATAGCTTCCGTCAGCCTGTTGTTATTGGTCGCCGCGTGCGTTTGAAGTTTACTGATGTGTCCGTCAATGAGTTTACTGATCGGCGCGCTCAGTACCATAAGGAGCTCCAGGAAGCGTTCTTTGTGCGCTATAGGATTATTGGTGCGCAAGAGCACAAGTTACGTCGCGATGAATCGATTTGGTTGCTGAATAGGAAGAACTTTCAGGTTCCGGAATGGTTGTTGCGACAGTACAACCCTGATCTAGAATTTAATAAGGTTCGGCCGGGCACCGTGATCCTATTCCCGGTTATTGAACTTATAAACGCTGATGCGTAACGCACTGTTAGCCATTGTGGTTTTTTTTATCGCCCCGGGCATGGCTTGGTCGAATGAGCTGGCCGACCGCGTTATTGTGGTTAAGTCGGAGCGCAAGCTTTATCTGTTGAGCGCGGGCAAGGTAATGCGTGAGATGAATATATCTTTAGGGTTGCGCCCGGATGGTGATAAGCAGGCTGAAGGTGATTTCCGAACGCCTGAAGGCGAATATGTGCTGGACAGGCGCAATAATAGCAGCGGCTATTTTTTATCGGTCGGTATCTCATACCCGAATACCAAAGACCGTCTGGATGCAGAGAAGATCGGTGTAAGTCCTGGCGGACAGATCATGATCCACGGGCTGCCGAATACGCCAAGTCATGATTCTGGCTACTACGGTAATGTTGATTGGACGGATGGCTGCATTGCCGTGTCTAATTCTGACATGGTTGATGTTTGGCGTTTAACGGATTTGTATACGCCTATAAGTATTCTTCCGTAGTTTAGTGAGTGGCATTCCGCTGCTGTAGACGTGCTTTATTCCAAAACTGTGAACCACGTCACTGAATAACCAGTGTGTCAAATCAGGTTGCTTGTGACCTAGTTCCTCGCCGTGTCTTTGCTTCCGGCGTACTCTCCTTTTAAGTTAGTTTAGCGAGAGAAAAATAATGAGTGATTATAAAGATGCGCATTATGCCGACCGAGTCTCATCGGGATACGAGCGTCGCTTGGGCCGTGTGACTGGCGCAGTCGGCGTAGCGAAGGTCGCCAGTATGAGTAACGATGTTGGTAGTTGGGATGCTTACAAAAACTGGCTAACGAAAGTGCAGGCGCCAGATCAGCATCGCAATCTACCGGATGTGGCGCTCTTCAGCTGGAAGGGTTATCGCAGTTGGGCGGAGAAAGTTCGTCGTGACTGGGATAACACCGACTAGTCTGAGCGCAATTGAGGTGTTTTTGGATTTACCGCTATGGATAAAGATAGCCGGAATGATATTTTCTCAACTTCACGGAAGGGTGAAATGAAGATTACTAATGAGGCCACATTGTGGCGTCGTGCATGGGTCGACAGTGCGATTGAGGCTGTCCGGTCACGGCTAAGCCCTGTTTCTCTGCCTGCGGCAGATAAGCCGCCGGCACCTCAGAATACCCCCAAGCCCACGTTATATGTGGCCTGGTCGCGCAACTGGACCGACTCCGAGTAACCGGGGCAGTCCGCAAATACCCTTCAGCCCTAAGGCAGTTGTCGCGCGGCGCATTGATTCTAATATTCTCCTTAAACTCTATGCTGAGCTTGATTCAGTCATCATGGCATGGTCCCTTGCTCGGCATACCCTGTGGCGGGCAAATCCAGCAATGAACTCCTTGGGTTTTGCTCTTTTTGATGGTGCTGCGGTACTGCTCGCCAGGGGGCTGATTTGTCAGAATCCAGGGTGCCCCCCTTGAAAGACTGAGTATTGCCCCTATGTAGTTTGTTTCCGGCATTTTGTCGGCCGGTCATGTATGACCGGGTTTTTCCTATGGATTTGTTCTGGAGAGCCACAAAATGGCAAATGAGAAAACAACACTGGGCTTTCAAACCGAAGTGAAGCAGTTGCTGCAACTGATGATTCACTCGTTGTACAGCAATAAAGAAATTTTCCTCCGCGAACTTATTTCAAATGCATCTGATGCCAATGATCGGTTGCGTTTCGCTGCCGTCTCCGATGGTGAGCTACTGGAAGATCAGCCTGATCTGGAGATACGGATTGAGCTTGATGCAGATGCGGGCACGATCGCTATTACTGACACAGGCATCGGCATGTCTCGTGATGATGTGATCGAACACTTGGGAACGATTGCGAAGTCCGGCACATCCGAATTTATTAATAGTCTCAGTGATACTGACGCCAAAGAGTCAGCGCTGATTGGCCAGTTCGGTGTTGGCTTCTATTCATCGTTTATCGTTGCGGATCGTGTTGAGGTGTTTACCCGTCGCGCAGGCTTGCCTGCTACGGAAGCGGTTCATTGGGAGTCTGCCGGTGAAGGTGATTTCACCATCGAAAATATTGAGCAGGCAGAGCGCGGCACCCGCATCGTGTTGCATCTTCGCGATGATGCGACAGAGTTTCTTGATAACTTCCGCTTGCAGGCATTGATTCGTAAGTACTCCGATCACATTGCGTTTCCGGTCAAGATGTTGGAGCCCGAAGTGCCTGCCAGTGATGAGGACGGCGCCGCACAGACAGCGCGCGAGTTTGTCTCGGTAAACAGCGCAAAGGCCTTATGGACCCGTGCGCGCACCGAGATCGATGACGAAGAGTACAAGGAGTTCTATAAGCATGTTTCGCATGACTTTCAGGATCCGATCTTGTGGAGTCATAACAAGGTTGAGGGTAAGCGCGAATACACAAGTCTGCTGTATTTGCCGGCGAAGGCACCCTTCGATATGCAAAACCGTGAAGCTCCCCGGGGCCTGAAGCTATATGTGCAGCGCGTCTTTATTATGGATGACGCTGAGCGGTTTTTGCCGCTGTATCTGCGCTTTGTGCGCGGCATTATCGATACTAATGACTTAGCACTCAATGTATCGCGCGAGTTGTTGCAGGAAGACGCCAATGTCACTGCGATTCGCGGAGCATTAACTAAGCGTGTGCTCGATATGATCGCAAAGCTTGCAAAGGATGATGCCGGGAAGTATCAGAACTTCTGGAATGAGTTCGGGCGGGTACTGAAAGAAGGCCCTGCGGAAGATTTTGCCAATCGTGAGCAGATTGCTAAGCTGCTTCGTTTCAGCACAACCCATACCAATTCTGAGACGCAGGACCAGTCGCTTGATGACTATGTTTCACGTGTTCAGGGCGACAAAAAGAAAATTTACTACGTGGTTGGCGATAATTTCGGCGCTGCTAAGTCCAGCCCGCATCTGGAAATTTTCCGTAAGAAGGGTATTGAAGTGTTGTTGCTTGCCGAGCCTATCGATGAATGGCTGATGGGACAGTTGCGCGAATATCAGGAACACGCTCTGGTCGACATCACTCGTGGCGCATTGGAGTTGAGCGAATTGGGCGACAGCGAAGACCTGAAGCCAGCAGAGCAGCTGCTTGAGGAAAATAAGGCACTGGTTGAGCGGCTATCCGCGGTACTTGTTGATCAGGTGAGCGAAGTGCGTGCAACTCAGCGGCTTACTGATTCCCCGGCCTGCTTGGTTCTCGGTGAATACGATATTGGTGAGCAGATGCGCAAGATTATGGCTGCGAGTGGTCAGGCTGTTCCGGAGAGCAAGCCGGTGCTGGAGGTTAACCCAGAGCATCCGCTAATTATCCGCTTAAGCGGTGAGTCAGCCGACGAGGGCTTCTCTGAGTTGGGCCACTTGTTGTTTGATCAGGCTGCGCTGGCGGAAGGTCGTCAGTTGGCGGATCCGGGTGCATTTGTTCAGCGGATGAATCGTTTGCTGATTGAGCTCAGCGCATAGTTGATACGTTGCGCTGGTTTCGGAACTTTATGTGGAGATGTTAGTCTGCAGCTATACCCCGTGTAATAGCATCAGGAGCATTAGCATGAGTTCTAAACCAACGCCGGAAGAGCTAAGGGCGCGGTTAACGCCGGAGCAGTATCACGTGACTCAGGAACAGGGCACTGAGTCGGCGTTTACCGGCGAATATGTCGATAACAAACTATCGGGACTTTACCGCTGTGTGTGCTGTGGTCTTGAGTTATTCGCTTCTGACAGCAAGTATGATTCAGGCAGTGGTTGGCCTAGCTACTATCAGCCGGTTGCCGCAGAAAGCGTAAAGGTCAATGTAGACAGTAGCCATGGGATGGTGCGTGAAGAGGTGGTTTGCGCCAACTGTCATGCGCATCTCGGGCATGTTTTTAGCGATGGGCCTCAGCCTACGGGCCAACGTTATTGCATAAACTCAGCTTCGCTCGATTTTGACGAAGCGGAATAATGGTGGAATCGATGAAAAATTTTATAAAACTGATTTGCCTCGTGGCTTTTGCCGGACTTGTCTCCGGATGTGGTCAGAGTGTTAGTAACAATGAAGGAGATGTTTCAGTGAGTGAGTCAGATAGCAGCAGCCCTGCAGTGGTTACTGAGCTTATCGTTAAAGAGATTGCGCCCGGTGATGGTCCGGTTGCTGAGGCTGGACAAACAGCTGTAATGCATTACACCGGTTGGATCTACGAGCCTACATCGCCCGACCTTCGTGGCAGCAAGTTTGATAGTTCGCGAGACCGCAATGACCCATTTTTGTTCAAGTTGGGCGCTGGTCAGGTTATTAGCGGCTGGGATAACGGCATTCCCGGCATGCAGGTTGGTGGTAAGCGTGAATTAATTATTCCACCTGACATGGCCTACGGAAGTCGCGGCGCGGGGGGCGTTATTCCGCCCGACGCG
Source organism: Chromatiales bacterium (assembly GCA_018699155.1). GTDB lineage: Bacteria > Pseudomonadota > Gammaproteobacteria > Steroidobacterales > JABIQA01. The sequence continues at coordinate 11,565 of JABIQA010000016.1, read as the reverse complement.
ACGTTACTGTTTGAGGTGGAGTTGCTGGAGCTCCGGTAACTCGATGGTTTAACGCAGAGCCGGGTTTAGTGTGTATGTGCCGCAAAGGCGTGCTTCAGCTAATACGTGGCCGCTAATGGCTGCAGCAACGTCATCGGCGCTGAAGGAACTCTTAACGGGGCAATGCTCCAGGTCTGTCGCGTATAAAATGAACTCGTATTTGTGCACGAGTTCATCATTCCACGGCGGGCAGGCACCATCCCAACCGAAATATTCGCCTTTCATGTCCGGGTTGTCAGCCATAAAACGCGTGAAGTCGTTAACGCCCTGAAGTGATCCTGTTGGACCCGGTGGGTTGCGTTTGCCGCCGACAGTGACTTGGGTGGAGCACGCGCCTTCAGCTATTTCGCCATCGGTGGCAGCAATATCGACCATGATCCAGTGACAAAAATTGGTGCGTGGCATATCGGCAGGAATTATCTTGCCTTCTTTATTGATATTGTCTTTGACGCTTGGAACATCTGGGTCATTGCACAGTAGAACCAGGGTTTTAGAGCCGGAAGGCAGTTCGCGCCAGATGAGATGCGGGTTTAGGTTTTGCCCCAAGGTCATATGGCTCTCTGGATGCGGGATACCGAAACCGGTTCGGTCGGGCATAGGGTGGTTGTGCGCAAATGATTCGGAGTACAGTTTCATCGTGAGCTTCCGTGTTGTATTCATTAAAGACCAAGGTATCCTGACACAGGATCTTAGCAAACTAAATTATTTATGGGTTCGTCAGTAAGACAACGAAAAGAACGCCTGATGTTACCGGGCACAGTTGGCGTCATTGAATGCCTGCTGGAGGTTCCGGCAGATTTTTGTGGTGCTAGGGTGGCTTTAATTTGTCATCCTCACCCATTGTATCAGGGCACTATGGATAACAAGGTTGTCCATACTCTGGCTCGTGCAATGCAGGAGCTGGGCATCGCGACCTTGCGATTTAACTTTCGTGGGGTTGGAAAAAGCGCTGGCGAATACGCTGAGGGGCTTGGTGAAATCGACGATGCAGTGTTGCTGGCTAATTGGTTGCAGGCTCAGTTTCCAGGTGCGGCCTTATGCCTGGCGGGGTTCTCGTTTGGCGGCATGGTTGCCGCAATGACCGCTTGTCGCACCAACGCAGATAAGCTGGTTACCGTGGCACCGGCGGTGGGCATGATTGCCGCCGATGTGCAGCCTGAGCCTTCGGCCCGATGGTTGCTTATACATGGGGCGGATGACGAGTTGGTGCCTGTCGATGTTGTGAAACTTTGGGCAGAGCATTTGCCTAGGCCGCCAGAGTTCATTGTTATGTTGGGAGCCACTCATTTTTTTCACGGCCAGTTGGTCAACCTTCGTCGTCTGGTTGTTGAAAAGTTGGGTTCATTAGAGTCTGATTAGTAGTTCGGAAGCGTGTTGTCGGGAATGGTTATAGGAATTAAGTAAATATGTTGAAGAAGCTAAAAGATCTTTTTGTCTCTGCGGATGTTGCGCATGAAAACGATGATAATAAGCGCCTGCAGGCCTCTTTGGCCGCACTGCTGGTTGAAATAGCGCGTGCAGATTTCGATGAAACGGCTGAGGAAGATAAGGAAATAACCCGCATGCTGGTTGATTACTTCAGTGTGTCTACTGAAGAGGCAATAGTGCTTTTGAGCGAGGCGCAGATTGCTACGGATGATTCGGTTTCATTGCACGAATTTATTTCTACCCTCCAGGCCAGTCTCTCAGCGGAAGAACGGCTCAAGGTGATTGAGTTGTTGTGGCAGCTTGCGTTAAGCGACACCATTTTGAACAAGTATGAAGATCACTTAGTGCGTAAGATTGCAGATCTGATGTACGTTCCGAATAGTGATGTAATCAGGATTAAAAATCAGGTGCTTGGCATCTGATAGTTAGATCATGCCTACCGCTGGCGGGCAGCCAAGTCCCCCAAAAAAATCGCCTTGAGGCAGTAGCATCGTAAGTGCCTGAATAGCAATAATTGCTAATATTGGCGTAATGTCGATACCGCCTATGGGCGGTATTAATTTGCGGAACGGACTTAGTACAGGCTCGGCTAATTTGTGCACTAACATTGCTGCAGGATTGTAACTCCCGGTCGATACCCAGCTCATAATGACTGACATTAAAATTAGAAAGAAATATAGGTTTAGTACGGTGCGCAGCAGCCCAAAAAAGGTCATTCCAGCCAGTGCCGCGAAACCAGGTGTATCGTTGCAAAGTATTGTCAGTAGCAGCCCGAATTCTGCGGCTTTAATTACAACCGCGACCAGCAGGCTGCTGGTGTCGAGGCCATAAGCTGATGGCATATATCTGCGCAGCGGCAATACCAGGGGGTTAGTCACCTGCAGGATGAACTGAACCATCGGGTTTCGCGTATCGGCCCGCTGCCATTGCAGAATGATCCTAACGATAAACGCAATGATGTACAGGTTGACCAGAGTGCTAACAATAAAGACGAACGCGTTATCCATTGTAGTGTGATTTCCTTATGTGTGTTCTTGAAATACTACGTGACCTTGCGCGGACGGGGCGCTTATTTTTTGCCCAGTTCGGTTGCCCGATTCCTTGCTGCGGTAACTGCACCTTGAAACGTAGTACGAATATCATGAGCTTCCAGTGACTGAATAGCGGCTTCAGTGGTACCTCCCGGCGATGTGACCCGCCGACGTAACTCTGCGAGTTCACCACCATCCTCGCGAGCGAGCGCTGTCGCCCCAAGGCCGGTCTGGAGGGCAAGTTTTCTTGCCACTGCCGGAGAGAAGCCGAATTCCACTGCGCTGGCTTCGAGCATTTCCATAAGCAAGTAGAAATAGGCGGGCCCGCTACCCGAGATGGCGGTGATCGCATCTATCAAAGATTCTTTTTCCAGCCAAACAACTTCGCCACTGGCTTCGCCGATGTAGGAAGCTATTAATTTAGCGGTATCGTCAGTAACACTATTAGCCACTAGACCCGACATGCCAAGCCCGACCATGGCCGGCTGGTTAGGCATGTTTCTTACCACTGCAGTACCTGCAGCTAATGCGGCTTCAATGGTCGCCATAGTAATCCCCGCAGCCACTGACATGACCAGTTGCGGACGGGTGCCAGCTATTTCTGCAGCAACCTTTGCGATGTGCTGGGGTTTTGTTGCAAGCACAACCACATCGCTTTTCTCCGCGACATCGATATTGCTTGATGTGGTGTAGATATCGGCATTGACTGCCCTCAGTATTTCCAGTTTGTCATTGCTTGGGTTTGCCACAGCGATCTGCTTGGCCGGGTGTCCAGCGTCTAACAATCCGCGAATAATGGCCTGAGCCATGTTGCCGGCGCCAATAAAGCCGATAGTTTTACTGTTTGTTTTCACTGTGTGCTTCCGTGTTGATAGCCAGGTTCATTCTCAGGCGGGCTTTAGTTTCGGGAACCGAAAAGTGCGGTGCCAATGCGCACCATTGTACTGCCTTCGAGTATGGCTGCTTCGAGATCGTTCGACATGCCCATTGATAGCGTATCGATATCTGGGTATTGCTGTCGAAGTTCAGCGAAAATTTGCTGCATGTGCTTGAAAGGTATGCGCTGCGCCTTTTTATCTTCGCAGGCTTCAGGTATGCACATGAGTCCACGTAATTTGAGTCGAGGGAGTTCGGCCATTTGGGCCGCTAATTCACTGATAGAGGCTGGTTCTATACCACCATGCTGGTCTTCCGGGTTTATTTGAACCTGTATAAGGACCTGCAGAGGCGGCAATTCGGCAGGGCGTTGTTCATTGAGGCGTCGCGCAATTTTTATTCGGTCTACAGTTTGTGCCCAATCGAAATGCGTGGCGATTTCGCGAGTCTTGTTGCTTTGGATTCGCCCGATAAAGTGCCATTTTGCGGGAAAATCAGCTTGTTGGATCTTATTAACGGCCTCCGAAACATAATTTTCTCCGAAATCTGTTAGCCCGTTGGCAGCCGCCACCCTTATGGCCGAAATATCATGCTTCTTGCTGACAGCCAGCAAAACCATGGTTCCATGGGGGCGGCCGGAGGCCTTCAAAGCCCTTGAAATTTGTAGGTTTAAGCTGTTTAGGTGTTCCGTGATTTCTATCACAACGCCGCTCTTAAGAAAATAGATACAATGTGGCTGATAATGCGCACTTATGGTAAATCAAGTACTCCAATCATAAGCATAGATTAAGGGACTGACATGGCTGTAGATATTGCTAAATTGCTCGCCTTCTCGGTGAAGAGTAACGCTTCGGATTTGCATCTTTCAGCGGGTGTTCCTCCGATGATTCGTGTTGATGGTGATATAAAGCGGGTGAATATGCCTGCTATGAGCCACAAAGACGTACACAGCATGGTGTATGACATCATGAATGACAAACAGCGTAAGGATTTTGAAGAGTTTCTTGAAACTGACTTTTCATTTGAAATCCCTAAGCTCGCCCGTTTCAGGGTAAATGCGTTTAACCATGCGCGCGGTGCTGGTGCAGTTTTCCGCACTATTCCTTCAACCATTCTGTCGTTGGATGACCTCATGGCTCCGGCGATTTTTAAAGATATTTCTATGTCTCCGCGCGGTATTGTGCTGGTTACAGGACCTACCGGTTCAGGTAAATCGACACTTTTGGCCGCAATGGTCGATTACATCAACAAAAACCGCCCTGATCATATACTCACTATTGAAGATCCAATTGAGTTTGTGCATGAGAGCCATATGTCATTGATTAATCAGCGAGAGGTTCATCGAGATACACATGGTTTTAATGAGGCTTTGCGCTCGGCTTTGCGCGAGGATCCTGATGTAATTATGGTGGGCGAGCTGCGCGATCTAGAAACTATACGCTTGGCGCTTACGGCTGCGGAGACCGGCCATTTGGTTTTCGGTACGCTGCACACCAGTTCTGCAGCGAAAACTATTGACCGTATTGTTGACGTGTTCCCTGCTGCAGAGAAAGAAATGGTTCGCTCAATGTTGTCAGAGTCGCTGCGTGCGGTTATTTCGCAAACGCTACTGAAACGTGTTGGCGGTGGGCGTGTTCCTGCGCATGAAATCATGATCGGTTCGCCAGCCATCAGGAATCTGATACGCGAAGGCAAGATTGCACAGATGTACTCGGCAATTCAGACTGGACAGGCCCACGGTATGCAGACACTGGATCAGAATTTACAAACTCTTATTGAGTCTGGAGTGATAAGCAAGGAAGAAGCGCGCTTCAAGGCTGTAAACAAGGAGACTTTTTAGCTCGCATCTTATGGTAGATGTGAGCTAAGGGAGATTTACATGGAAAGAGATCAAGCCACGCGTCTAATGCAGTCGCTATTGAAGAAGTTAGTCGAAAAAGGAGGCTCCGATCTTTTTATTACTGTGGGTTTTCCACCTGCACTTAAAGTCGACGGTGATTTGCATCGTGTGTCCGAGACCTCTTTGACTGCAGATCAGAGCGCAATTATGGTTCGCTCGATCATGAACGATAAACAGGCGCGTGATTTTGACGCGACCAAAGAATGTAATTTTGCGATCAATCCCCCAAACATTGGTCGCTTTCGTGTTAGCGCCTTTGTGCAGCAGGGTCAGGTGGGTGCAGTACTGCGTCGCATTATCACCGAAATCCCAACAATTGATGAACTGTATCTGCCGGACGTTTTGAAAGACGTGGCTATGATTACCCGGGGTCTGGTGATTATTGTCGGTGCAACCGGTTCAGGTAAGTCCACCACTTTGGCGGCGCTGGTTGGGTATCGTAACGAAAACTCCCGCGGCCATATCGTCACTATTGAAGATCCGGTCGAGTATGTTCATCCCCATGGGCACAGTGTAATTACTCAGCGAGAAGTCGGTGTTGATACTGATTCCTGGCACTCGGCGCTGAAAAACACTCTCCGTCAGGCGCCGGATGTAATTATGATTGGTGAGATTCGTGACCGTGAAACCATGGAGTATGCGATTCAGTTTGCAGAGACAGGCCATCTGTGTCTTTCTACCCTGCATGCTAACAGTGCCAATCAGGCGCTGGACCGAATCATTAACTTTTTCCCTGAAGAGAAGCGTTCACAGTTGCTGATGGATTTGTCGCTGAATGTGCGTGCAATGGTATCGCAGCGTTTGGTGCCAAGGGAGTTCGATGATGGTCGTGTTGCAGCCATGGAGATTATGCTGCACTCGCCATTGATATCAGATCTTATCTTTAAAGGCGAAGTAGCTGCCATTAAAGAGATTATGGGTAAGTCTACACGCATGGGCATGCAGACCTTCGACCAGGCGTTGTTTGCGTTGTATGAGTCACAAGATATTTCGTATGAAGAGGTCATGCGAAATGCTGATTCTAAAAACGAACTTCGCTTGCGTATTAAGCTCGAAAGTAAGCGCGAGCAAACAAGCGAGGCAGCGTTTGAAAACAGCCTTCAGTTGCTTGATGAGACCGGTGATGGTACGCGATAACCAAAGACTTTTTTTTGAGAAACTGCGTGCAGCCGTCCTGCGGAAGGCCTGTTCATGAATGCAGTACCCCTATTTAAACTGATGGTCGAGAAGCGAGCTTCTGACCTTTTTTTAACGTCTTATGCTCCGGTAAAAATTAAGATTGACGGTAAAATTATGCCGGTGAATCAACTTGAGTTGACACCAAAGATGGTGAAGCAAGCAGCCATCGAGTTAATGGACGAAGCACAATTTGATCTGTTCAGTAAAGACATGGAAATTGATTTTGCAATTTCTAAACCCGGACTCGGGCGCTTCCGCGTCAATGTATTTATGCAGCGCGGGAACATTGCAATGGTGCTGCGCTACATTACGATGGATCTCCCGTCATTGGATGACCTCGGTGTACCTCCCATACTCAAGGACCTCATCATGTTTCGTCGTGGTCTGGTGCTTATGGTGGGTGCGGCGGGAAACGGGAAGTCTACAACGCTTGCCGGCATGATTAATTACCGCAACGACCGGACTTCATCACACATTCTGATGGTTGAAGACCCGATAGAATTTCTGCATCCGAATAAGCGCTCGATTATTAATCAGCGCGAGGTCGGTGTGGATACAGCCTCGTATGCTCGTGCACTCAAGAGCGCCATGAGAGCGGCGCCTGACGTCATTGTAATCGGTGAGATTCGTGATCGTGAGTCTATGCAGGCGGCTATTGATCTGGCGGGTACCGGACATCTCGTTGTCGCCACCCTGCATTCAAATAATGCTCCTGAAACCCTGGACCGAATTATTAATATGTTTCCACAGGACCAACATCGCCAGGTCTATATGGATTTATCACACTATTTGCGGGCCATTGTTTCTCAGCGGCTGGTTGCTGGCGTGGATGGCAAGCGGGTTGCCGCTGTTGAAGTCATGGTAAATACCTCACACATTTCCGAGTTGATTGATCGTGGTGACGTATCGGCCGTGAAAGAGGCATTTGCCTCGAGTTCAGAGCAGGGCATGCAGACGTTCGACCAAGCGTTGCTGACCTTATATAAGAGCGGCAGGGTAAGCATGGAAGAGGCATTGGCACATGCCGATTCTCGTACTAATCTAGAAGCATCAATTAACTTCGGTTAGTCTCACCCATCGAAACTTTGCTTACCTCGACCCCTTCTTGAAACTAACGCGACATCTAACAATTTGAATATTTTTTCCTATGGTCACAGCCGATTCGAAGAATGAGAGCAAAGTTTCTATCTTATGAATGCAGTCAAGTTTATAACGGTTACGCCATAGCTGAACTGTCGTTGCCAGGGAAATGCTCTTATAATAAATAGAGTATTTCAGGTAATTAAGCGTTAATTTCACCATTAGTATTTAAATTTTTAGGCTGATAATTAGAGATGAATCGAGAGACGACCAATAAGATTCGCTACGTTCTTGAAGAGCTCCTGCCCCCTGCGCTGCGGGATAGCGCGTTGATGCGCATTATATTCAAAACTTACTGGGGGCCTTTAATCGATGACCTTGAAGATTTTCGTGAGCGCGGCCATAGATATACCGATGAGGAATATGTGCAATTGTATTCGGCCTTTCCACGCATTCAGTCTCAGACCGATAACTCGCGTCTTTGTTTAGAGCGAATATGTGAGGACATGATTTCCGGCAGCGTTTTAGATGTGGGCTGTGGCACAGGTTACCTTATCAACTATCTGCATCAAAACACCCGTGATGTTGTTTGCACTTATAAGGGTTTCGATATTCAAGTTGATGAGGCATTAGGGCAACAGTTGCCCTTTGCAGAGTTTTTTGAAGGCAAGGTTGAGGAGTTACCGTTTCCGGATGATTCCTTTGACGTTGTTATTTCCACACATCTTCTCGAGCACATACTTGATATCCGTAAAGCAATTTCGGAGTTGCGTAGGGTATGTCGGAAACGACTGATTATTGTTGTGCCACGTGAACGTGAGTACTCGTTTACCTTCAACCCTCATGTGCATTTCTTTCCCTATAAGCACAGTTTTCTGCGTCACATTATTCCTGTTCCTGAGAATATGGTTTGTGACGATATTGCTCGTGATTTCTACTATCGTGAGGACATTGATTAGCCAAGCCTCAGCCCTTTTAAGACGAGCTCATTTTAGCCTTAAATTCTTGTAGTGAGAGCTTCTGGTGCTATGAAATTCTTGAGTGTGGGGCTCTGCCAACCAAGTTTTCAAATGTGGATCAACTGCCAAGACGCAGTTTGAATCGCTATATGTCGACTAGCCTCACATCGAGTTATGAGCTGGTATTTATGACACTGTAAGCAGTAATGTCACTGGACATAGATTTCACGGGCTTTAAATACCGGTCCATCCACGCATACGCGCTTCATTGAAGTGCCATTAGGCGTATGCACTTCCACCGCGCATCCAGCGCAACCACCAACAGCACAGGCCATATACTCTTCAAGGCAGAGCTGTGCATCAATGCCGAATTCACTCGCCAGTTTAGCCGCCGCATGCAGCATCGGCTCCGGTCCGCAGGCAAAGATCTCTGTGTTGGCCTGAAGCTCGGGATTGGCGAGCAGCCATGCCGCAGCCAGATCAGTAACAAAACCTTTATGCACACCTTCATAACTCTGTTGGCTGGCCAATCGTGAGGGTATACCGCAGTCTTCCATCTCTGGAAGGCAGCCAGTGGCGTCCGCTGGTATGCCGCTTAGCTCGATGCCCGATGCCTTCAGGTCGAACGGAAAAGGTGATTCAGAGCCCATAAATACTACGGGTGACCAGTCATGGTTTGGATCGCTGTTTAGATGCTCAGCAAGGAATAGCATTGGTGGTATGCCTACACCACCGCCAATCATCAGCTGGGTTTTGCTTTCCGGGTTTGCGCTAAAGCCATTGCCGATAGGGCCCAGAATACTCACGCATTCACCGATGGCGGTATCGCTCAGTGCTGCGAGGCCATCACCGAGGACTTTAAAGTAGATCTCTACCCAGCCGGCATCCGCATTAACCCGCATAAGCGAGATTGGACGACGCATTGGTATTTTTGGATTACAACGGACATGCACAAAAGAACCTGGCCGCGCTGTTGCGGCAACTTTTGGCGCCTCGATGCGCATGATGTATTGCCGGTCGGGAAATTCACGGATCGAGTGAACCTGCCCTTCATCAATAAAGATCGTATTACGGTTTTCTTTGCCCAATGTCGCGTTCCGTTCCTAACGAGATTCCATGACCGCGGATAATACTGCCATCCTGACGGCAAGGCCGTTGGTCACCTGCTGTCGAACAACTGATTGTGGGCCGTCGGCAACTTTACCGGAGATTTCCACATCACGATTCATCGGGCCGGGGTGCATGACAATGGCATCCGGTTTAGCAAGTGCCACTCTATCTGTAGTAAGGCCATAACGCTGATTATATTCCGCTTCTGTGGGAATGCCGCTGGGGTCTTCGATACGCTCGCGTTGAATGCGCAAAGCCACCAGTACGTCTGCGTCCTTAACGGCAGTATCGGCATCTTCGTAAAGGCTGGCGCCGGGGTAGAGCGCCATATCTGGAGCCATACCGCCGGGTGCGACCAGCCGGATATCATTATTGCCCATGATCCTCAGTCCGTGGCTCAGTGATCGAGCAACGCGTGAGTGCGCGATGTCGCCAATAATGGTCACGCTCAATCCGTCAAGGCGGCCTTTGGCCTGGCGAATGGTCAGCATGTCGAGCAAGCCCTGAGTCGGGTGCGAAGTAGAGGCTTCGCCGGCATTAAGGACGCTTGCATGAGTACCGACATTGCGCGCAATAAACTCCGGGATACCGTCGCCGGCATCGCGGACAACAAACACATCAACTTGCATGGCCTGAAGCGTGAAGATGGTATCGAGAATGCTTTCGCCTTTTATGCGGGATGACATGTTCACGTCGAGATTGAGAACATCTGCGCTCATGCGTTTGGCGGCGAGTTCGAACGATGCTCGTGTGCGGGTGCTAGGCTCAAAAAATAAATTAGCCACAGTCTGGCCTTGTAAACCATAGTCACGTGCGGGGAGCGAGCCTTTGGGTCGCAGGTAGTTTTCGGCGTTATCCAGCAGCCGTGTAATGAAATTTTTGTCCAACCCTTCAAGGTTAAGCAGGTGCTTTAACTTGCCGGCAGCGCTTAGCTGCAGGTTGTCGGAATTTAGCTTTGTCATTTGTTCTCAGACTGCTCTGGTTAATGCCATTTGGCGTATTTTTTATTTTATATTCTGTTGCATCTGCAGCCAGCTGTCTGCAATCAGGCAGGCGGCTAGGCTATCGATATCAGACTTATTGATCTTTTTGGTTTTAATGCCCAGTCGACGTTGTTCTTTTAATATCGACTTGGCCTCGGTGGAGGTGAGCCGTTCATCAACTGTATCTACCGGCAAATCATACCTGTCGGCCAATGTTGTCGCGAACTCTTTTGCTCTAACCGACATCGCTGATTCCGTCCCGTCCATATTATAGGGCATGCCGACAACCAGCAGGTCTGGCAGCCACTCATTAATGATGCTATCCAGCTGCGCCCATTTTGGAACACCATTATCGGCTTGCAGGGTAGTAATGCGGGAGCTGGTGCCGGCAACAACCGAGCCGCTGGCAATGCCGATTCGCCTTCCGCCGAAGTCGATGGCAAGAATAGCTTTAGGTGTGTTCACGCGTGTCCTGCTTCGGGGCTGATGGCGGCAGGATCAACGCCTAAAAGTCTTGCTGAGGCATCCCACCTGTCTGGCAGGGGCACTTCGAAGAGGATCTGCGGAGTAGCCTCAACGCTCAGCCAGGCATTACTGGCTATTTCTGACTCCAGTTGACCGGCCTCCCAGCCTGCGTAACCCAGCACAAACAGCATATCGTCCGGCCCATTGCCATTGGCCAGCGCAGTTAGGATGTCGGGTGACGTGGTGACGCTAATGCCATCGTCAAAACGGGCCGTGCTATCCCATTTTGGTAATTCGGAGGGTTCAGTGGGGTGCAGCAAAAACCCCCGTTCTGGCTGTACAGGGCCACCCGACATTACGGGCTGAGCGTTAAGCTGAGGGTCACTGCTGGTTATTTTAAGTTGTTCAAGGATATCGCCCATGTCGAGTTCGATAGGCCGGTTGATGATGAGCCCGAAAGCGCCTTCTGAATTATGCTCAAGCAAATAGGTGACGGTGTGGTCGAAATTGGGATC
>JABIQA010000017.1 GCA_018699155.1 Chromatiales bacterium | reverse complement strand
CGGTAGTCAGTGATGCCTTGCAGTGTGGAAAACTGGTATTCTTATCAAATATTCCGGGAACTGTCCGGGCCTATTCCGGGCTGCCGGGAGTGATTATTCTCGATAAGGGTATACGGCATTATTCGGATGTGCTGGAAGCTTACGATGAGGATGTCTGGCTGCAAATTAAACGCGCCTATGGGCATGTATACTCTCGCAAAGATGCCCTTAGGCAGTGGCGCGATGCAATATTTGAAGGCAAGTGATGAATCAGAAATATTTCGTGCTCTCGCTGGCACCGACTGGAATTATTCCCAGTTCACACAATACTCAGCATGCCACTTTGTATCCTAAGCAGTTGGCAGCAGTATTGGACAATATCGAGGTCGATGTATCCGCCGTTCATTTGCACGCTCGTGATGAGAAAGAGCAACATTCGGGTGATCCCGCCCGATATGCGGACTACATTGCGACTGTACGGGAACGATCTTGCGATACCGTTGTGTGTGTATCCTGCAGCGGTCGTTTGGATCCGTCATTTGAGGCGCGTTCGAAAGTACTAGAACTGACCGGTGACCTGCGCCCGGATATGGGTTCGTTGACGTTGAGTTCCCTTAATTTTCCTAACTCTGCCTCCGTGAACACACCGGACACGATTATTCGGTTGGCGGCTGCGATGGGGGAGCGTGGAATTAAGCCTGAGTTGGAAGTGTTTGATCTCGGGATGATGAACTTTGCTCATTACCTCATCAAAAAAGGTTACATCGAGCCACCGTACTACTTTAATTTTATTCTGGGCAACATTGCTGGCGCACAGGCTAAGGCCTCGCACATTGATGTCCTGCTTAGTGAACTCCCAGAAGACAGTATCTGGAATATCGGCGGGATTGGTCTGCAGCAATCACCAGCTATAGCCGCGTCTCTTGCGCTTGGCGGGGGAGTACGGACTGGGCTGGAAGATAATTTGTGGCTAGATGATAAACGCACACAAGCAGCACGCAATGAAGATCTTGTGGCGCATGCAGTTTTTGTGGGTGACAAGCTGGGACGCAGGCCTATGCCTGCCGCCATGCTGCGTGAGCGCTTGGGCTTTAGTTCGCAATCATTTGCAAATACCTCAAGCATCGCAGAGGAATGCATGCCTTGATAAGGCTAGGTTAGGTGTCTACTGACTGGTACCGGTATCTGCGACAATTTTGTATTGCCCGATAGGTAGTTTCCCTAGCGTTCAATGAGCCAACCGCGCTCTATACTGAAAACATATTTTGTACATCAGCAATCGTTGGAGCGACAAATGAGTTTGCATCACAAATCCCAGAAAACCCTCGAAGCCCTTTTTGCGCATCCTATCTCAATGAATATTGAGTACAGCAAGGTTGTGCATATGTTCGAAGAGCTTGGTGCTGAGGTCGAAGAAACTAAGAAGAATCATCTTAAAGTTAAGCTGAATGGCCATGAAATGACCTTTGCTCATCCTCATCACAAAAACGTTGATGACAAGAATCAGGTTGTGGCGATTCGTGATTTTCTTAAAGATTGCGGCATTAGCCCGGAGTAATACTTTCAAAGCTGCTTAGACAAACAGGTGCACTTCAAGGCTCGCATCACGCGGGCCTTTTTTGTGTTTCATTCCTTTGTGGCAGTGCTAAGAATGCTTGGAGATAGTGATGGATAGTGTGACATGCCTGATAACGGGTGCCACAGACGGCATTGGCAAAGCCCTTGCTACAAGGCTTGCCGCGGCAGGCCATGACGTGATCTTACATGGTCGCAACTTCGATAAACTTGCTGCTGTTGCAGCAGAAGTGGATGCTATTTCGAGCGTCTCGGTAAGCACAGTATGTGCCGATTTTGCTGACCTTGAGCAGGTGGCGTCGCTGGCCACCGTTATCAGGGCTGATTACCCGAACCTGAATCTGCTTGTGAACAATGCGGGTCATCTCACCGACCATCGTCAGGAAAGTGCCGATGCTTATGAGCTGACTTTTGCAGTTAATTATCTGGCCCCGTTTCTGCTGACGAACCTGCTGCTGCCAGTATTGCAACAAAACAAACCTGCGCGTATCGTGAATGTTGCCTCATCCGCTCTTGGGGGAGGGCATGTTGATTTTGACGACCTGCAAATGACGCAGAACTTCGATGGCTGGCAGGCCTATGCAAACTCGAAGTTAGCCAACGTGCTGTTTAGTAATCTTCTTGCTGAGCAATTAAGTGGCAGTGGTGTCGTTTCAAATAGCTGTTGTCCTGGGCTGATCGACACAAACTTTTTTCATACCAATAAAGTTTTTTCTGATGGTGCCTATGAGCGTATGCGATCTGGTATGCGTCCACCTGAGCAGGGTGCAGATATTCCATTTTTTATGGCGACGTCTGATGAGTCTGCTGCACCTAATGGGTGTTTTTACCTGCGACGACGGGATTTGGGGTTAGGCGATGAGATTCGCTCGGTCCCGCTTAACTGGGATCGCGAAACAGCTCAGAGGTTGCGGTCTGAAACGATGGTTATGCTTGAGCCTTGGCTCTGAGAGATATTTTAAATCGCCACAAAAAAACCGGCGCATTTCTGCGACCGGTTATTTTTTCCTACCACGAAACGAGATTCGTGAAGAAACCTTTCTTACTTGGCAGCTTTACGAGCTTTCGCATCTGCCATAACTTCTTCAGCAACATTCCGCGGTGCCGGCGAATAGTGTGAGAATTCCATAGAGAACTGACCACGACCGGATGTGATGGTTCGCAGGTCACCGATGTAGCCAAACATATCACTCAATGGGCAGTCGCATTTAATGCGCACACCTGTAGGCGTTTTATCCTGTGACTTAATCATGCCACGACGACGGTTAAGGTCTCCGATAACATCACCCACATTGTCTTCTGGAGTATAGACATCGACCTTCATAATTGGCTCCAGCAACTGCGGGCTCGCCTTAGGAATAGATTGTCGATAAGCATTACGCGTTGCCGCTTCAAACGCCATCGTTGATGAGTCAACTGCATGGTATGAACCGTCCTGCAATATGAACTTAACATTCACTAGCGGGTAGCCAGCCAATGTGCCTTCTTGCATCATGCCGTTGAAAGCTTTACCAATGGCTCCCCAGTATTCGCGCGGAACGTTACCGCCAGTGACTTTTGATTCAAACTCGTAGTTCTCGCCGCCAGCTTCGATGGGTTCGATGGTGTAATCGATTTTGCCGAATTGACCTGAGCCGCCAGTCTGCTTCTTATGAGTGTAACTGTCGGTGATTGGCGCAGTGATGGTCTCACGATAGGCCACTTGAGGCT
>JABIQA010000064.1 GCA_018699155.1 Chromatiales bacterium | reverse complement strand
GTTTCGTATTTATTGGTAGCGGGGGTAGGATTCGAACCTACGACCTTCGGGTTATGAGCCCGACGAGCTGCCAGACTGCTCCACCCCGCACCGGCAAACGGCATACTACTGACATTGGCGGTTTTTGCAAGCAATCCTTTGCCTTTCTGAAGATTTTCAGTCGACCCCAAGCCAGAAATAACCCACAGCGGATGCGGTGCATTACATGAAGGCAGCCGTGCATAAAGCCAGCAGCTGGTTGGGAAAAATACCCAATGCAAGCAAAGCCAGGGCGTTCAAACTGAACACCAGCTTAACGTCGAAGCCTGCCACTATCGGAACCAACTCATCGCTATCGGTTGATACACGCTTGGGCGGATCGAAATACATCATTCGGATTACCCGCAGGTAATAAAACGCACCTATCACTGAAAATAGCACTGCCACTATCGCAATCCAGATCTCGCCGCGCTCCACAATTGCCGAGAGCACCGCCCACTTCGCGTAAAAGCCAGCGAATGGGGGTATGCCTATCATGCTGGCCATGACCAATAACATCATGACAGCCAACCATGGACTGCGCTCGTTCAACCCTTTGAATGAGTCAAGCTGATCGGCTTCAGCCTCTTTAGTGCCGAGCAGAATAATGCACCCAAACGCAGCAGCGCTCATCAGTACGTAGATGATCGAATAAAACAGCGATGCCGCAAGCCCCATCGGACTGCCAGCAATAAAGCCGATTAAAATAAAACCGACATGCGCAATGGTTGAATAAGCCAACATGCGCTTAATGTTGGTCTGAGCGATAGCGACGATATTACCCACGCCTAGGGAAAGCAATGCCAGCACAATCATCATTGATTGCCAATCGGCCGCAACGGGAGCCATAGCCTCAACCAACAATCGCACCGCCATAGCAAAGCCAGCCAACTTAGGCACAGTGGCGATGAACAATGTCACGCTCGTTGGGGCACCTTCATAGACATCGGGAAGCCACATATGAAATGGCACAGCACCTAACTTAAACGCCACACCGACCAGAATAAATGCAAGGCCGAGCAACACACTCAGGTAATTCGACTGCCCTGCCGCCAAAGATGTCGAAATTTCATCAAACTGCAAGCTACCGGTAACACCATAGATGATGGACATGCCATAGAGCAGAACGCCCGAAGCAATAGCACCCAGGACGAAATATTTCATGGCGGCCTCGGCGGCTTTCGGCGAGTCACGATTAAACGCAACCATCGCGTACAAGCTCAGCGACATTAACTCAAGGCCTAAAAATGCTGTCAGAAGACTGTTGGCAGAAATAAGCACGAACACCCCGAGCAGCGCAAACAGACTCAGCAGGAAAAACTCGCCTTTATAAAGGCCGCGCTCCTTGAGATATTTCCGTGAATACAAAAACACCACGGCAACCGTCAACAAACTAAAGAGCTTAAGCACACGACTCATCGGGTCAACAACAAAGCTTCCGTAAAACGTCACTTCGCGGCCATCCATACCAGTTGGCGCAACGAGCCATGCCGTCACTGCAAGAACAGCCAAACTCAATAGGTAAGTGATATCACGATCTTTATCGCGAACGAACAGATCCACCACCAATACAAGGCAAACACCCACCGCCAATGCGATTTCAGCAGCGGCTATTCCATAATTCAATACATCGGTCTGCAGCATCACAGCTTAGACTCCAGAATATGAGCCGCCAAGCCAGCCACGGAACTCTCGATCATTTCCACCAGCGGTGCCGGCCACAAGCCCACCACAAGAACGCTGATGGCAAGCACCGTAAGGATCGCAGCCTCACGCTTGTTCACATCAGTCAAGCCGGCAACACCCGGGTTCGTAACTGGACCAAAAATAACTCGCTTAACCAACCACAAGGTGTAAGCGGCGCCAAGTATCAACGCAGTGGCAGCAAGAAATGCAATCCAGAAATTGGCCTTAAAGCTCGCAAGAATGACCAAGAATTCACCGACAAAACCGGACGTACCTGGAACCCCAGCATTCGCCAATGCAAACAGCATCATGAACGAAGCAAATACAGGCATGGTATTCACCACGCCGCCGTAAGCCGATATTTCCCGAGTGTGAAGCCGGTCATACATCACGCCAACACACATAAACAGCGCACCGGAAACCAGGCCATGGGAGATCATCTGCACCATAGCGCCAGTAAGGCCCATTACAACGCCATCCTCGCTGCCACTGTTGGCAATAATCTGCCATGGAATAAAAATGCCCAGGATCACAAAGCCCATGTGTGCGATTGATGAATAGGCAATGAGCTTCTTCATGTCTGACTGAACTAACGCCACCAGGCCGATATAGACAACCGCAACCAATGAAAGGCCAATCATTACGCCGGATAGAGTCTCTGCTGCATCAGGCGCGATGGGCAAGGCAAAGCGCAGAAAGCCATAGCCGCCCATTTTAAGCAACACTGCTGCAAGAATAATCGAACCGCCTGTGGGCGCTTCAACGTGCGCGTCTGGCAACCAGGTGTGCACCGGCCACATCGGTACCTTTACTGCAAACGCCACCACGAAAGCCAAAAACACGAACACCTGAGGTGTTTCCGCTAACGGCAAACTGTGCATCTCAAGAATACTAAAGCTACCGGACTGCAGATAAAGATAGATAAGCGCGACCAGCATCAACACCGAACCGAAAAAGGTGTAGAGAAAAAACTTGACGGTTGCATAGATACGCCGGGGGCCACCCCAGATACCGATGATAATAAACATCGGAATCAACATGATTTCCCAGAACACATAAAACAGCATGGCATCAAGTGATGCGAACACACCGATCATGAAACCCTCGAGCATCAAAAATGCCGCCAGGTATTGAGCGGGTTTCACCTTAATAACATCCCAGCCCGCCAACAGCACTAGCGGTGTAAGGAATGTTGTAAGTAGAATCAGCGGAGCAGAGAAGCCATCGACACCGAGGTAATACTCTATATTAAATAGCGGTATCCACTCCCAGCGTTCGACAAACTGCATACTCGCATCAATCGAGTCAAAATTAAGGTACAGCGGCACACTCAATGCGAAAACCAGCACCGAGATCGTCATCGCCAACCAACGGTCAAGCCGCAATGCCGTATTACTGCCTACTGCAAGCACCATCAAACCGCCGAGCACTGGCAACCAGATTAATAAACTAAGTAAGCCCACGACGCCCCGTAATCCCTAAGATTTTTTGCACCAATAACATGTTCAATCAAAACCCCAATACAACCAGCCAACCAATGCGGTCATGCCGATCACCATGACAAAGACGTAGTGATACAGATAGCCCGACTGCATGCGGCGTAAACGCGCTGACAAACCACTAACCGCCCTGGCACTTCCGTTCACCAGACCGTCATCGATAATCATCATGTCGCCGTATTTCCAGAGAAATTGGCCAAGCCCCCTGCTACCAGCAGCAAAAAACTTTTGATTAAAGTCATCAAAGCCATATTTGTTCATCAGGAATGCATAGAACCTTGGCCATTGGTCCGCAGCGGCTTTCGCCAAATCGGGACGCCCCAGAACAATGAACCAGGCGGTTGCAACGCCGGCCACAGCCAACCATGCCGGAGGCGATTGCAAACCATGAATCAGGAATTGCACCGGACCAGTATACTCGGCAGCAAAACCGGCCAGCACATCATGCTGCGGCAATACAAAAATAGCGGAACCAAAATAGTTGTCTAACAACAACGGATCGAAAGCGACCCAGCCAAGAAACAAGGAAGGTATAGCCAACAGGATCAGCGGCAATGTAATAACCCATGGTGACTCACGCAGGTGACTGCGGGTTTCATCATCCATACGCTCACGGCCGTGATACACCATAAAGACCATACGGAAGGTATACAGTGCTGTAACAAACACGCTGATTAAAACACACCAATAGGCATAGCTAGACCCGGCAATTTCTGCTGCATGCACCGCTTCAATGAGCGCGTCTTTAGAAAAGAAGCCGGAGGTACCTGGAAAAGCTATCAATGCCAGCGAACCGCACAAACAAGTCCAGTACGTTATTGGCAGGTACTTCTTCAAGCCACCCATGTTCCGCATATCCTGGTCGTGATGCATGGCTATAATCGCTGAGCCTGCAGCAAGAAACAGCAAGGCTTTGAAACAGGCATGGGTCATTAGATGAAATATGCCGGCCGCATAAGCCGAAGCGCCACACCCAACCATCATGTAGCCCAACTGCGACAGTGTGGAGTAAGCGACCACCCGCTTGATGTCAGTCTGTATGACGCCGAGAATACCGGTAAACAATGCTGTGGTTCCACCGACAACCAATATAAAGCTCAACGCCGTGTCCGAGTACTCGAACAAAGGTGACATACGCGCCACCATAAATACGCCGGCAGTAACCATAGTTGCGGCATGAATCAAAGCCGAAATCGGTGTCGGCCCTTCCATAGAATCAGGCAACCAAACATGCAGTGGCATTTGGGCCGACTTACCCATCGCACCTACAAACAATAAAATACAAGCAACGGTGACAGCAGACCATACCTGACCGGGGAACAACTCCATGGTCTGCCCAGCCATTTTCTCGCCTTGGAGAAATACCGTGGCGTAATCCAGGCTTCCAGTGAAATACAACACTGCAGCAATACCCAAAATAAACCCGAAATCGCCAACCCGATTAACCAAAAATGCCTTCATATTGGCAAATATCGCAGTGGGTTTGGTGTACCAAAAACCAATTAATAGGTAAGACACCACCCCGACGGCTTCCCAACCAAAAAACAACTGCATAAAGTTATTTGCCATCACCAGCATGAGCATGGCAAAGGTAAACAGCGATATATAACTGAAAAAGCGTTGGTAGCCAGGGTCATCGCACATATAGCCAATGGTATAAATATGCACCATCAGAGAAACAAAGGTCACCACAACCATCATTAATGCGGTCAGGCGATCGACCAAAAAGCCGACCTCCATGGTCAAACCATCAAGCACCATCCAGGTGTAGACAGTCTCGTTAAATACTGCAGCACCGGCCAGTTGCTGAAAAAGTGTGTATACCGACAAGGCAAAGGCCAGAGCGACGCCAGCGATGGCTACAGTGTGTGCGCCAGCACGACCGATGAGCTTGCCGAACAAGCCCGCCAAAAGAGCTGCAATCAATGGTGCAAGAACGACTGTGAGGTAAATATTCATCCCTTCATCGAACTCATTTTGCTGACACTAATACTGTGCCTCGTTCTGAACAAGACCACTAAAATTGCCAGCCCAATTGCAGTTTCTGCTGCAGCAACTGTGAGAATAAAAAACACAAATACCTGACCGGCGGTATCGTCAAGATAACGCGAGAATGCAATAAAATTGAAGTTCACCGCTAGCAGCATCAACTCAATACACATGAGAAGCAGGATCATGTTCTTACGATTGATGAAGATGCCCACAATGCTAATAGAAAACAATGCAGCAGATAATGTGAGGTAGTGAGACAAGGTAATCATGCGTCAGACTCCGGCTCCATCTTTACCAACCTCACCCGGTCTTCTTTACGAACACTAACCTGCTGAGAAATATTCTGTTTCTTTAGTCCCGGCCTTTCGCGCATGGTGAGAACAATAGCAGCAACAATTGCCAGCAGAAGTAAGAAAGCTGCCAATTCAAAAGCATAGACGTATTGGGTGTAGAGAATCTTGCCTAACTCTAGAGTATTGCTGTAATCGGCAGGATGCGGTTCAGGCACTGCTGCGATCGGTAAGCCTTCGCGACGCACCCAAACCACCACCAGCAATTCCGCTAAACTTACTGCGCCAACAATGAGGCCGGGCAAAAGATTAGGTGCAAACCGGGCGCTCAAGGTAGCCGACTCAATGTCCTGCATCATCACCACAAATACAAACAACACCATAACAGCGCCGACATAAACCAGCACCAATATCATCGCGAGAAACTCCGCTTCCAGCAATAACCAGATGGCAGCGCTGGTGACAAAGCAAAGCACCAAAGACATTACCGCATTAATAGGGTTTCGTGAAACCACGACCCCGAGCGCTGCAATAATCAACAAACCGGAGAACGCATAAAAAACGATCTGTTCAGCCATTTATGAACGGCTCCTTTGAATGAAAAAGTAAATGAAGAACATCATCGGTACTTCGCATCCTCAGCCTTATCAGCAGCAATTGTCGCTTCATGCTTATCTCCCACTGCCAAAAGCTTCTCTTTGGTCATGATGTTCTCGCCACGTTCTTCCATGTGATATTCAAATATTCGCGTCTCAACAACTGCGTCGACTGGACAAGCCTCTTCACAGAAACCGCAGTACACACACTTAAATAGATCGATGTCGTAGCGGGTGGTACGACGAGTACCGTCATCACGGGCTTCAGACTCAATGGTGATTGCAAGTGCCGGACAAACGGCCTCGCAGAGCTTACAGGCAATGCAGCGCTCTTCACCATTCGGGTAACGACGCAATGCATGCAGGCCCCGAAAACGAGAACTTTGCGGGGTTTTCTCCTCGGGATATTGCACGGTTACCTTGCGCATAAAGAAAGCCCGCAAAGTGAGTTGCAACCCTTTGAGCAATTCCCAAAGAGTGAATGTCTTTAGTAGCTGGATCAGCCTTCTCATGAGACCACACTCCAGGGACCGACCTTCAACAACAACATGCCACACTCCACAACAATCCATACGATAGTCACTGGAATAAATATCTTCCAACCCAAGCGCATAATCTGGTCATAGCGATAACGCGGAAAAGTGGCGCGAAACCAGAGAAAGCAAAAAAGAAAAAACGCTATCTTCACCGCAAACCAGGCCAAGCTAGGATTTGCGATTACGGCGAACACTGTACCCTGCAAAAATTCCCAACCCGCAAACGGTGATTCCCAACCGCCACAAAACATCACTGAGGTAAGTGCAGCAATCAGAATAATGTTTGCGTACTCGGCAAGAAAGAATATGGCGAAAGTGATTCCGGAATACTCAACGTGGAAGCCAGCCACAATTTCTGACTCGCCTTCGGCCACATCAAACGGCGCACGGTTTGTCTCGGCCACACCGGAAATAAAATAGACAATGAATAGAGGGAATAGCCAGATAGCGAACCAGTTACTCACGCCTCCGGACTGCGCTTCAATAATATCACCTAAATTCAAACTGCCGGATGCCATCAGCACGCCAACCAGCGCAAAGCCCATCGCAATTTCATAGGCTACAATCTGCGCCGCAGAACGCATCGCACCCAGCAAGGCGTATTTTGAATTGGTTGCCCAACCAGCAAGAAGCACACCGTAGACGCCCAGCGAGGTAAGCGCCAAGACATAAAGCAAGCCCGCGTTTATGTCGGCAATAACAAACCCGGGAAACAGCGGTATCACTGCCCAGGTTGCGAGCGCCGGAACAATGGCAAGTAACGGGGCAACTACAAACAGAAAGTTATTCGACCGATTTGGCACGATCACTTCTTTCAACATCAGCTTGATGACATCAGCAAAGGGCTGCAATAAACCGCCCGGTCCCACCCGGTTAGGGCCAATACGAGATTGCATGAAGCCAATCACTTTGCGCTCGGCCAACGTGAGATATGCCACGCAAAGAATGACGCATACAATAAGCACCAAAATCTGCAGCACCGTAAGCGCAAGCCAATCGAACGGCTCTGGCAAAAACCGCCCTAGCAACTGTTGCAGCTGATTAGCCACTGCTTAGCACCTCCGCGGTAGACGAAGATACAAAAGTGGCCGGCCGCTCACGCGCCGCCTGTTGGGTATTTTGTAAAGCGGCAGCACGGCGAACGATGTTATCACTTTGATAAAGTGAAACCTCAAGCTCGGATATCTCTGCCGACTGTTCCACCAAAGGCGAAGCAGGCGCAGTAAACTCAGGCATGTTATTCATCAATATTGATTCGCAGTGTTCGCGCATCTCAGCCAACACGGCCACAGAAGATTCATAATCGGAATCCGGCACCTTCAGCAGGTTAGCCAATACCCGTAAAACCTTCCATGCCGGTCGTGCCAAGCCCACCGGGTTTGCCACACCTGTAAAACTCTGCCATACACCCGCAACATTAACGAAGGTACCGGAGGTTTCCGCCCAAGTGCCTATAGGCAATAGAACATCCGCATCATCAAGCAGCGTATCGGGTGCATACGGGGTTAATGCAACGACAGTTTCGGCAGCCTGACGCATAGCATTACGATCTATCCGATCGGACAGGTCTGTTACCGATTCAACATTAACCAATAACAAGGTTTTCGGACGCATCGATAGGACTGTATCGCCCACTTCAGGCCGTGGCTGACCGCCCGCAGAGCGATGTGGCAATACACCTGCGAGGCTAACACCGGCGGTGTTTGAGCCATCTGTGACGTAGCCGAGCGTAGCTCCGGTGAGTTGCGCCAGCACCGCAGCCAAATAACGCAACATGCCGAATGCCGGATGTCGCTGAGCCATTTGTCCCAAAAGAATCAATGAGGGCGCATTCTTAAGATAATCGACTGAACCGGATGGGCTCACTTCAAACATCGATGCCACTGCTGGTGGCAGTTCACCGCCCGCAGCAACCACCAGTCCGGCGAGCGAGGCACACCAGTCATCCGGCTCAACAATGTGGGTATCGGCGACAGGAAAGAGGTACGGGTAGTCGATAGCATTAACCACGCCGACATTGCAGCCTTTCAGCGCCGCCTTACGCAAGCGATGCGCGAGTATCGGTGCCTCGCAACGCAAGTCAGACCCGATCAGCAATACACCTTGCTGTTGTTCGAGCTCGGCAATGGGCACGCCCAGCGATGGGTATGCAGGATCATTATTCTGATCATGAAAGTCAGTGCGCCGCAAACGGGAGTCAAGATGTGCCGAACCCGCATGCTCAAACAAACGATTAATTATCCATGCTTCTTCGCAGGTACTCGACGGCGAGACCAGGGCACCGATATCGGCTCCCGATTGCCTTAGTTTGAGCGCAACATGTTCCAGTGCATCCTCCCAGCTGCGCTCCTGCCAGACGCCATTCTCCTTAACCATCGGCACCTTCAAACGATCTTTACTATAAATACCTTCATAGGAAAATCGGTCGCGATCAGACAGCCAGGTTTCGTTCACTGCTTCATTTGGCCTCGGCACCACGCGTTTCACCGTACCGCGTAACACATGTGCATAAATATTTGAGCCCACGCAATCGTGCGGCGCAATAGATGCCCGTTGTTCCATCTCCCAGGCTCGCGCCGCAAACCTGTAGGGCTTGTTATTCAGTGCGCCGACAGGACAAAGATCAATAATATTTCCAGAAAGCTCATGATCTACGGTCTTTGCCACATAGGTACTGATCCGCATATGTTCGCCGCGGCCCATCGTACCCAACTCCTGAATTCCGGCAATCTCCTCGCCAAAGCGAACACATCGCGTGCAATGAATGCAGCGGGTCATATCAGTAGAAACTAACGGCCCGAGATTTTCATCCTTAACGCTGCGCTTACCTTCGGAAAAACGCGATACATCGCGCCCATAGCCCATCGCAAGATCCTGCAACTCACACTCTCCGCCCTGATCGCAAATCGGGCAATCAAGCGGATGGTTGATGAGCAAAAACTCCATCGTCGCCTTCTGTGCCGCAATGGCGTAAGCAGAACGCGTGTGAACTTTCATATCGGGAGCCACCGGAGTTGAGCAGGCGGGTATAGGCTTATTTGCGCCCTCCACTTCAACCAAACACATACGGCAGTTAGCAGCAATGGAGAGTTTTTCGTGATAACAGAACCGCGGAATATAAATATCCGCTTTGTCGGTGACCTCAATAAGCATCTGACCGGGATTGGCCTCGAGAGTGACGCCGTTTACTTCCAGATTAATTCGCTTACCGGACATCAGGCAGCAACCTCCGGCGTGTCTATCGCATCGACAATAGACTTGCCACCGTTGGCAATCATGTACTCAAACTCATGGCCGAAGTGCTTCAGGAAACTCTGCACCGGCCAGGCCGCAGCATCGCCAAGCGCACAAATGGTATGCCCCTCGATATTGTTAGCGACATTCATCAACATTTCCATATCTCCGGGCTTGCCCTCACCGTCAACAATCCTGCACAACATTCGGTATAGCCAACCGGTGCCTTCACGACACGGCGTGCACTGACCGCAGGATTCGGCGTAATAAAATCTAGAAATCCGACGCAACATCCTCACCATGCAGGTCGTACTATCCATCACCACCACTGAACCCGTGCCCAAAGAAGAGCCCCCTTTTGCTAGCGAGTCATAATCCATAGTGCATTCGCGTATCGCGGCCGCAGTCATCACTTGCACAGAAGAACCACCAGGAATAACAGCTTTTAGTTCACGCCCCTTCCAAACACCGCCGGCAATTTCCAGCAGTTCGTTAAAGGGAATACCAAGAGGCAATTCAAAATTACCCGGGTTGGCGACATGCCCCGACACAGAGAAAATCATCGTGCCGCCTGAACCTTCCGGCCCCATATCCTTAAACCAATCAGCACCATTGCGAATAATTGCAGGAACCGATGCCAAGGTCTGGCAGTTATTTACTGTGGTCGGTTTACCGTACAAGCCAAAATTCGCTGGAAACGGCGGTTTAAACCGTGGTCGGCCAGGCTTGCCCTCTAACGACTCAAGCAATCCGGTTTCTTCGCCGCAAATATACGCACCGGCTCCGAGAAACCCGTGCATATCAACATCAATACCAGAACCGCGAAGGTTCTTACCCAACAAGCCAGCAGCATAAGCCTCGGCCAGAGCTGCTTCAAAGCGCGGAAAGGGCTCATCCATAAATTCGCCGCGCACATAGTTATAAGCCACCGTGGCGCCCATCGCATAGGCGGCAATAGCCATGCCTTCAATCAGCGCATGCGGGTTAAAACGCAGAATGTCACGGTCGTGACAGGTGCCGGGCTCACTCTCATCGGAGTTACACACCAAATACTTTTGTCCGGAAAAATCCTTCGGCATAAACGTCCACTTCACGCCCGTCGGAAAACCCGCGCCACCGCGCCCTCTTAAACCAGAGGCTTTGACCACATCAATGATCTCTGCAATAGCTAACTCACCGCTCAGCACCTTCTCCCAACTCTGATAACCGCCAGTCTCGAGGTATGCCGCAAGACTCCAACACTCATCTTTACCCAGTGTGGTTAAACAGGTTGTATTGAGCTGATCGATATAATTCACTTGCTATCCTCACTGGCGATCGCATCAAGCAACTGATCTACTTTTTCAGTTGTGAGGTTTTCATGGTACTGGTGACCGACCATTAGCATCGGCGCATTGTTACATGCGGCCAGACATTCCTCTTCGCGCCGAAGATAGAACTTTCCATCCGGGGTGCTCTCACCCTCTTTAATACCAAGGCGGTTTTCAATATGCTGTAAAATCTCATCGGAGCCGCGCAACATGCACGCAATGTTGGTGCACACCGAAATACTGCAACGCCCCACCGGTTTAGCTTCAAACATTGAATAAAACGCAGCCACCTCGTAAACCTGAATGGCAGGCATATCGAGATATTCAGCAACCGCCTGCATAAGCTCTTCAGTAAGGTAGCCGTGGTTATCGTGCTGCACGACATGCAATGCCGCAATCACTGCCGAACGCTGCTTACCCTCAGGAAACTTTGCCACCCAATGATCAATCTCGGTGAGGGCATGCTCGCTCAACATAGGATGCTCT
>JABIQA010000018.1 GCA_018699155.1 Chromatiales bacterium | reverse complement strand
TAATCCTATTTAACGTCAAATTTTTAAACTGTGAACCAGTTCACACTTTCGCTGCTCTGTATTGAAATAAGCGCTGTCTATCCGGTGCAGCTAAAAGTAGATATTTGAGCTTTAGCGCATTCAAGCCAATTAACGAATAGCTTCAGTTATAACCTCTGGTCCTTCCAAGCAGCCTCAATGCGGACCGGCTATTTGCTTATTGCCTTGCCAGTATTGAAGCAGTATCCCAATCTATCTCAAATGAGAATAAGTATCAATAGCAAGTACGAATGATTATCATTTGTGCTTGTATTTTTTAGCAATTAAGCTTTAAAAGCCAATTTATATAAGCCTGAAGGATTGCTTAATTCGCTGCAAAAGGCGTTATTTTTTAGGAGATTTTCTGGCAAAGGTCATTTGGTTTAAATGCGTTGCAACAAAAGTAAGGCATAAAAAAACCGACGAGGAGTCGGCTTTTTAACTTTCAAGCTCTAGAGCCTACATTGGGCTCTCACAGACAAGAACCTGACGAGCAGTAATTGAACCGATCAACAGCTTGTTGCCATAGGTTGCACCAACGCTGCTGGTTGAAATTTCTTCGCCTGTATTTAAATAGATTTCTTCTGTTGTATAGCCGGCTTCAGGTGAACCACTGACGCTCAGTATCTGTGAGGGCGCAGGTTCGCCGCTAATAAAGTGTTGGATCAGTGCCATTATATTTGCATGCGCACCGATAGTCAGACTTCCGTCAGCTGCAACATCGATGTTGTCCGGAGATGTGCCCAGCGCCACATTAATTGCATCGGTTAGAGTGCCGTCGGCATTGCGGTTTAATACCCGTAAATTTTGGCCGCCCGTTTCGGCAATATATATTAGCTGTCCATCGGTGGAGGCATTAATGCCGCCCCCTGATGCAACGTCATTGAGTACGGTGCGAGCCTCGTTATCGTCAAAGTAAACAAGTTTGGAGTAGCCAACACCGAAGATATTTTCCAGAAACTTTTGCAGCGAGCCTTCGGCACCCTTGTCATTGACCACATACACCTGTTTTGGGCCAACAGCCACAAGGTCATTCGGGCTGATGACGTCGGGATGGCTAAGTACTTCGGCTAAGCTGAATTCTCCAGGCTGAGTTTCAATGTAGCGATTAATGGTTTCGATGCCGTTTTCCCGATCGGCAGGGTGATTGATCATGAATAGCGTGCGCTCGCCCTCAGGCGAGATATACAGACTGATCCCATGTGGTCCCATGTGATCAGTTGTCGTCAGCAGAGCATTGCTAAGTTCCATGGTGTTGAGGTCTAGGCGCATGATTGACCCGGGTGCCGCTTGACGACCTTGGGCTGTCGCCATACGATCGAGCTGCGAAAAATAGGCAAAGCCACGCTCGCGGTCAATCTCAATATCCTCCGCACTGCCATCGAGCGGGAACGACGTGCATTCGCCGGCATAATGCGAGTCTATTGTTTTGAAGGCGCCTCCGCGTGCTAAGTAAAACACTGAGATCACTACAGTAATGCCGAGCAGCACACCGAGAGCGAGCGCGAGTTTACGTATAAGTTTCAACATTGAGATATCCTTCTTATAGAGACTTCTTTGACACTGAGAATACACCCTCGGTGCAGCTTTAATGCCAAAAGTGTAACCCAATGACCGCCGTCATGCCGTCGTATGAACAGCCTGAGCGGGATAGTTTGTGAAAATGCATCTGTATAGCCAAAGGCATGGCCTTTTCATTGACCAGCTTGTTGCTGATCTTTAAGAGAGGGTCGAGGCCGGCCGCCATCGCTTATTAGCAGGCATAGTGCGAAAAGGCGCTATCAGCCTAGGTGGCTATCCGCCTTGCATCTGCGTGTGGCAGAGGCGAATATTGAGATCGAAATACAGTCGATATAACACTAGGGCGGATTTATGGAGCTGGAACGTAGAGATTTTCTGAAGCTGGCATCAGCAGGTGCTGCCGGCGCGAGTGGTCTGGCAATGACTCTGGCCGGCGAGCAGGTGTTAGCTTCTGATGATGCCGGCACTTCTGCGGCATTGGGCCAGGCCATGGGTCCGGGTCTGGATGGGCCGTATCTTGATCTGAGAACTCCTGCTGGCAATCAAATCGCCTTCGCCCGTATGTCGGGCGATCTGGACGAAACCAAACAGAAAACGGGTTGGTTTAAAGGCTATGTGATGGCCGTGCGTCCGGGTGAGAAGGTCAAAGATCTTGTGGGCTTTCAGGGCTTCGGCGTGTCGCGACTGCACTATGAAGAAAAAACCGGTCTGTATCAGAAAATTTTGCGTGAAGTGGGTTTGTACACTGACCTAAAAACAGGGGAAGTGTTAGAAGAATGGGACAACCCATTTAACAATGAAACCGTAAAAGTGGTGCAAATTGCGAATGACCCTTACAACTTTAAGATTGGTAAGAGTTTTCCGGGTGCTGAAGTATTTAACGAGAAAACGGGCAAAACCAAAATGAAAATGGTGCCGTTTATTTTGCCTTGGCAGAGCCGCGGCGGTCGTTTAGAGCTCGAAATGCATATTCACTTGCTCTATAAGAACAAACTCGACCCAGCCACTTGGCCGCGTGAGTCTTCGGGTCCAATGGTGCAGGCATCCGAAATGTTTAATTACCACCTCAGCCCGGCAGATATGCAGAACGAGAAGCTCACCACCCTTGATTTCAACGGTACATGGGGTCGTATTACACCGTGGTTGCCGTGGATGCTGATGGGGCAGGAGCCGGGTCATTGTATGTATAACGCTTTTATGGGCAGTGGCGAAGACCTGGAGGAGGTGCTCCCTCGTAATGTGCTTGATTACATTGAAAAGAACTACCCTAAGTATTTCAATGCACCTGATACATGGGAGGGCTTTGGGGCCTCAAGCCTCGAGAACTATGTAAAAGAGCAGACTCCGGCGCCGCTTAATAAATAGTGGCGATGTGAGCCCGGCTTAGGGCTCATCGATACACCAAAAGGGTCGGCAGAGATGCCGCCCCTTTTTTGTGGAGCTTGACCGGCAACATTTTCCGGTTTGGGCGACTGCGCTGTTCATTCATCGGATGCCAGACAAAGTATTCATGGAAACCTGCTGGTTTAACTCCAATAGGTGGACATTGATCGTGCGCCTTAACGTTATTGCCTTAGTCAATAAGTATCGTAGCTCCATACCCCCGTATCGGGGGGTTAACGCAGGGTGCAGGGCCATGCGGAATATCCAATTTGAGGTGTTTTGATGAAAACCAGGTTTGGTGATCGGCTGATGTACATTGGCGGTGAGTTTGTTGCCAGTGAGTCAGGCGAGTGGATGGAGTCGGTAAATCCGGCAACAGAGGAAGTTCATGGGCGAGTGCCTGCGGGCACCGCTGCTGACGTTGACCGAGCGGTGCAGGCCGCTTTGAAAGCGCAGGAAGCATGGGCGAAAGTTTCCGTGTGGGAGCGCGGTGAAATTATCCGTAAATTAGCTGCCGCCATTGTGGCAAGGGCTGATGAAATTGTTGCTCTTGAAGCTGCAGATACAGGAAATACCATAGCGAGCCTCGGTGGCGATATTCATTTGGCGAAAGGCTATCTGAATTTTGTCGCAGGCCTCGGTATTGAGATTAAAGGCGAAAGCGTTCCTGCTACCGTTGAAAATATTCATTTCACCATGCGTGAGCCTTATGGCGTTGTTGGTCGTATTGTGCCCTTTAATCATCCATTTTTATTTGCGGCAGCTCATCTTGCGGCGCCACTGATTGCCGGTAATGCAGTTATCTTGAAGTCACCAGACCAAAGTCCGTTGTCGGCTTCGTTGATGGCAGAGATTTGTCATGAGGTGTTGCCACCTGGTTTGGTGAACATCGTTCATGGGCAGGGTATGGTAGTTGGTGATGCCATTGTGCGGCACAAAAAAATTCATCGTATTGGTTTTACCGGTTCTGTTGGCACTGGCATGGCCATTCAGCGCGCCGCGGCGGAAGTGGCTGTTAAACATTTGTCGCTAGAGCTTGGCGGTAAGAATCCATTTATTGCATTCCCCGATGCTGATCCCGAT
>JABIQA010000019.1 GCA_018699155.1 Chromatiales bacterium | reverse complement strand
ATCGCCAGGTTGTGGTGCCGTTGCCCGATGTACGTGGTCGTGAGCAGATTCTTAAAGTTCATATGCGTAAAGTGCCTATTGATGATGATGTGCGACCCGGCGTTATTGCACGCGGCACGCCCGGCTTCTCTGGTGCGGATCTTGCCAACCTAGTGAACGAAGCAGCATTGTTTGCTGCTCGCGGAAATCTTCGCACTGTTCGGATGGAGCAGTTTGAGCGCGCCAAAGATAAAATCATGATGGGCACCGAACGAAAATCCATGGTCATGAGTGAAGAAGAGAGGCTGCTCACGGCTTATCATGAAGCGGGGCATGCCGTTGTTGGGCTGAATGTGCCGGACCATGACCCCGTTTATAAAGTGTCTATCATCCCGCGCGGACGCGCCTTGGGTGTAACAATGTTCCTGCCTGAGGAAGACCGCTACAGCCACAGCAAGCGTCGACTGAACAGCCAGATTGCGAGCTTGTTTGGTGGTCGTATTGCCGAAGAGTTGGTCTTTGGTGCGGAAGCGGTGACCACCGGTGCTTCAAATGACATCGAACGGGCTACCGACATCGCTCGCAGCATGGTGACGAAATGGGGCTTGTCCGACAAACTTGGTCCCTTGAGCTATAGCGAAGATGACGGCGAAGTATTTCTTGGTCGGCAGGTAACTCAGCATAAGCAGGTTTCAGATGAAACCGCGCACATTATTGATGAAGAGATTCGCCTGCTTATCGAGACTAATTACGATGTGGCTACACAAATTCTGGAAGAGCATCGCTCTGTACTTGATGCCATGGCACAAGCATTGATGAAGTTCGAAACAATCGATCAGAACCAGATCGGAGACCTTATGGCAGGCAAGCCACCACGTCCGCCTGAAGACTGGGGCGACAGCGGTGCTTCAGGTACCGATGATACTGACGAGTCTGCTTCAGCTGATGATAAGGCTGCAGGTGTTGGTGGTCCGGCCGAACTGCATTAATTGAGGGGTAACGATTTGCGGGTCCTACAGTGATTCTGCAGCTTGCCGATAAGTCACTCGACCTCAGTCAACCGCGGATTATGGGCGTGCTGAATTGCACGCCCGATTCATTTTCTGATGGTGGTCGTTACCAGGAATTTGATTCCGCTCTGCGCCACGCTGCGCAGATGATTGAAGAGGGGGCCGACATTATCGATGTTGGCGGTGAGTCGACTCGCCCCGGCAGCCCGGAAGTTTCCATTGATGAAGAGCTGCAGCGGGTCGTTCCTGTTATAGAAGCTCTGCATCGTGAGTTTGATGTCCCCCTCTCCGTAGACACCAGCAAGGCCGAGGTAATGCTGGCCGCAGCCGCAGCTGGTGCAGGCATGATTAACGATGTTGCTGCACTTCGGAAACCGGGAGCCCTCGACGCAGCCGCGTTGGTTCACCGGCAAAGCGGGGTAGCGGTATGCCTGATGCATATGCAGGGAACGCCACGAACCATGCAGGAGAGTCCGGCGTATCAGAATGTTGTGAACGAAGTCCTTCAGTTTTTATTGCAGCGAGCTAATGTGGCAGAGACGGCTGGTATTGCAGCCTCGAGCCTTGTGCTTGACCCCGGGTTTGGTTTCGGTAAAACGGTGAAGCACAATCTCAGCCTGTTGCATCACCTCGGAGTGTATGCCGATTATACTTATCCTATCTTGGTGGGTTTATCTCGTAAGGCAATGATTAAAAAGATTTTAGCTTCAGACTCTAGCGAGCGCTTGATTGGGAGTGTAACGCTGGCGCTATTGGCGGCGCAGCGCGGTGCGCATATAGTTAGAGTGCATGATGTGAAAGCCACCGCAGATGCATTAACTCTGTTGCAGGCTTTAATTAACAATGAAAGCGATCCTGTATGAAACAGTCCACAACAGGGCTGGCGATGCAGTAATACGCGTAAGCCGTTGCTGGTCTGATCTGGGGAGGTTGGAGACGGTTATGCGTCATAAAGGGAAATGGCATGACAAGACGATATTTTGGTACTGATGGAATCCGTGGCACCGTAGGCGAGAAGCCGATGACCGCTGAGTTTGCATTGAGGCTGGCAAGTGCTGCGGCCCGTGTGCTTGCCCCCAATGGCGGACGTGCTGTTATTGGTAAAGACACCCGCGTGTCGGGCTACATGTTTGAGTCGGCATTGGAGGCCGGTTTCGTTGCGGCAGGCATGGATGTATCGCTGCTGGGCCCACTGCCTACGCCCGGCATTGCCCATATGACCCATTCGCTGAATGCCGACTTGGGTGTGGTAATCAGCGCATCGCACAATCCCTTTGAAGACAACGGTATTAAGTTCTTCGACCGGAAAGGTCGTAAGCTCTCTGATGAGCTTGAACTGCAGATTGAAGCCTTCCTGGAGCAGCCGGCTATTACCCGGCCTTCCGAAGAGTTGGGGTCTGCGAGTCGGGTGGATACAGCCCGCAGCCAATATCAGTGGTTCGCTCTATCGACGGTACCCAAGGAAATGCGTCTCGATGGCGTCAAAATAGTGCTGGACTGTTCCCATGGTGCCGCTTACAAGGTGGCGCCGCGTGTGCTGTCGCAACTCGGCGCCGATTTGGTTGCCATTGGTTGCTCGCCCAACGGAATAAACATTAACAAAGGCTGTGGGTCAACGCAGCCGGGCTTATTACAGGCCACGGTGAAAGGTGTGGGTGCAGATTTGGGCATTGCGTTGGATGGCGACGGCGATAGATTGCTCATGGTCGACAGCGATGGCAATTTGCTCGATGGCGATCACTTGCTCTACTTGCTCGCTATGCACAGGAAAGCCAGCGGTACGCTGAAAGGCCCTGTTGTGGGCACGTTGATGAGCAATTTGGGTTTGGAAGTGTCGCTTAAAGCTAAGGGCGTTGAGTTCTATCGGGCTAATGTGGGCGATCGTTACGTATTGGAAATGCTGAGGGATAAGGGCGGTGAATTGGGCGGCGAAACCTCGGGACACCTCTTGGTGCTCGATAAAACCACCACCGGTGATGGCCTAGTTAGTGCCTTGCAGGTCCTGAGCATTGTGGCGGAAACCGGCAAATCCTTGCAGCAATTGGTTGCTGACATGCCGCAATACCCGCAGACAATGATTAACGTCCGTACGCCGTCAAAGGTAGACCTTGAAGCGCCAGAGATTCGGGCTGGTGTGACCAAGCTTGAGGCGCAGTTGGGCGACCGTGGTCGTGTGGTTCTTAGGGCTTCAGGCACAGAGCCCGTCGTGCGCGTTATGGTCGAAGGTCAGGATCACGATGAAGTGGTGGCTCTCGCCGACGAGTTGGCCGACGTTGTGCGCGCTGTAGCAGCAGGCTGACATCGGCCCTAAACGGCGGTTAGCATTGATTTTCGGCACTTAGAAGGCTAACCTTCCGCAACTTTTTTACCGACTCCGCTCAGGCGGTTTTTTGTTAGGCCTTAACATAGCGGCTAAACCATTATTTGGCTTAGGATTGCAGGTTGGACTTATGCGCAAATCACTCGTAGCAGGCAACTGGAAGATGAATGGCAACAGCGCTTCAATTGAAGAGTTGGTCGCCGGTATTCTTGCAGGTGCGGGCTCTAGCCCGGCTGAAGTGCTGGTTTGCCCGCCGCATGTTTATCTGGCGCAGGTTGCTGCAGCGCTGAGCGACAGTAACGTTAAGTTGGGCGCTCAAGATGTTTCTGTTGAAGCGTCTGGCGCGTTCACCGGTGATGTGTCTGCATCTATGTTGAAAGATATGGGTTGTAGCTATGTGCTTGTTGGGCATTCAGAGCGGCGTGCGATTCACGGCGAAAGCAGTGTTCTTGTGGCGCAGAAGTTTGTCGCTGCTCAGAACGAAGGTTTGATTTCGGTACTGTGTGTCGGTGAAACTCTTGAAGAGCGCGAAGCAGGTAATACCGTTGCCGTGGTGAGCGAACAGTTTGAAGCGGTGCTTGATTTGGCAGGTATCGATGCCATGAAAAATGCAGTTCTGGCTTACGAACCGGTTTGGGCTATTGGCACAGGAAAAACAGCATCGGCTGAGCAAGCGCAGGAAGTGCATGCTCAGTTGCGTGCGGTTGCTGCGGCACGCAGCGTTGAAGTAGCTGATGGTATGCAGATTTTGTACGGCGGCAGTGTAAAACCTTCAAATGCTGTCGAACTGTTTGCGATGGCAGATATTGACGGAGGCCTGATTGGCGGTGCCTCTTTGCAAGCGAAAGATTTTCTGGGCATTTGTGCGGCAGGTTAAGTCTTTCACAGCGGATTTAAATTCATGACAACATTAAATACATTATTGCTCGGCTGTCACGTGGTGATTGCAGCGTTATTGATCGGTACCGTGCTCTTGCAGCGGGGTAAAGGCGCTGATGCCGGCGCGGGCTTTGGTGCGGGCGGTGCGGGCACAGTATTTGGTGCCAGAGGTTCAGCGAGCTTTCTGACTCGTACTACCGCTGTTCTCGCAACCTTGTTCTTTGTGACAAGTTTGTCTCTGGCGTTTCTCGGTTCACAGCGTCCGGTTTCGAGCAGTCTTATGGAAACGACTGAAGTTCCGTTTGAAGCCCAAGTTGAAATTGCTCCGGTACCTGCTGATGCATTAATGACCGATGGAGACTTGCCGGCTATCCCTCCAGCAGAATAAGTTTTATTAGCCGGTTCCTGATCTACCCGGAACTCGCTAAACGTGCTTCGCCTAATAGGCAGGGCACATATCGCACGCCGACGTGGTGAAATTGGTAGACACGCAGCCTTGAGGGGGCTGTGGGGAGACCCGTGCCGGTTCGAGTCCGGCCGTCGGCACCAAAAAAACACCCCGGTCGGGCTTCGTCTGACCGGGGTATTTTTTGGCTAAAACACCCAATGCGGTAAGGCCTCGGTTTTGACCGTGACAAGTTAGTGATTCGTTTCTGTGTGGGCTGTTGCCTTTCCCCAACGTCTGTTAATATCGTCAACATTGAAAGCGTGTGAGAAAGTAATGCTGTTAGAGAACTATGTTCCTGCCCTGTTATTTCTTTGTATAGCCACAGGTATCGGCTTGGTTCTACTGTCTCTCGGATTTGTGCTCGGGCGAGGCGAAAAATCCGATGCCAAACTCTCTCCTTATGAATGCGGTTTCGATGCATTCGAAGATTCCCGAATGAAATTTGATGTCCGATATTATCTCGTGGCCATTCTATTTATTGTTTTTGACTTGGAAATCGCATTTCTTTTCCCGTGGGCGGTGGCGCTCGATACTATTGGTCTGTTCGGTATTGTGGCCATGTTAATTTTTCTCGGCGTATTGGTGGTCGGGTTTATCTACGAGTGGAAGAAAGGCGCGCTTGAATGGGACTAGTCAGTTCAAAAAAGAGCGGGTTCAGGGGTTTTTCGCAGTGCTGGCAGGGGCAGGTTGATCAATGAGTGTGGATTCTGAAATGGCAAGTGAGTCGTCACGAGATGTCCTGACTACCGTCCAGGAAGGTATGCAGGACAAGGGTTTTGTTGTGACTCGCCTCGATGACCTGATGAACTGGGCGCGCACCGGTTCTATGTGGCCGATGACCTTTGGTCTGGCCTGTTGCGCTGTTGAGATGATGCAGGCGGGCGCTGCCCGATATGACCTCGACCGCTTCGGTGTAATCTTCCGGCCCAGTCCGCGACAGTCTGATGTGATGATTGTGGCGGGCACCCTGGTCAATAAAATGGCTCCGGCCCTGCGTAAGGTTTACGATCAGATGGCTGAGCCGAAATGGGTTATCTCAATGGGTTCCTGCGCTAACGGGGGTGGCTACTACCACTACTCTTATTCTGTTGTGCGTGGCTGCGACCGCATCGTGCCTGTTGACGTGTATGTACCCGGTTGCCCGCCCACTGCAGAAGCGCTGCTGTATGGCATCATTCAGTTGCAAAATAAAATTAAAAGAACGAATACAATTGCCCGATAGAATTCTGAGAATTTTTAAACTGATGAATAAGCACGATACAGTAATGAATCATGTCGTTGGATGTGAAGGATGCGAGCGGGCAAGATGAACAAGCGCTACACAGACTTCGTCACTGAATTGCAGAACGGATATGCCAGCGCTCTTACGCTGGTTGGCTCCCGTGTCGGTGAAGTGACTGTTGAGGTTAGTAAAGACCGCATCACTGAAGTGGCAACCGCACTCCGCGATAAGTTTGGCTTTGAAATACTTGTTGATCTTTGTGGCGTCGATTATTTGGGTTACGGCGACTCCGAATGGGAAACCCATGGCGCTACTGACAATGGCTTTAGTCGTGGTGTTAACCGGGATGTCATCGTTCCCGATGCCGACACGCTTTATCATGAAAAGCGTTTTGCGGTGGTGTATCACCTCCTGTCGATAAGCCGCAATTTGCGGGTTCGTGTGAGGGTTTATTGCGGGGAATCGAATCCGCCGATTGTTCCATCCGTGGTGGATATTTGGAGCAGCGCTAACTGGTACGAGCGTGAAGCCTATGATCTATTCGGCATCATGTTTCATGGGCATCCCGACCTGCGGCGTATTCTTACTGATTACGGTTTCATCGGACACCCGTTCCGCAAAGATTTTCCGCTAAGCGGAAACCTTGAAGTGATTTACGACGAGGAAAAGGAGCGGGTCGTTTATCAGCCTGTGAGTATTGAGCCGCGGACACTGGTGCCGCGCGTCATTCGCGATGATACCCGTTATACACCCGACTCCAATCAGTCGTCACTGGGAGAGGCTGATGGCTGAGTTTCAGAATTTCACATTGAACTTTGGGCCGCAACATCCTGCCGCACATGGTGTATTAAGACTGATTTTGGAGATGGATGGCGAAACCGTCCAGAAGGCTGATCCGCATAT
>JABIQA010000205.1 GCA_018699155.1 Chromatiales bacterium | reverse complement strand
TACTGCCGAACTGCTGCGACGTGAGGGCAGTTTTTATGTGCTGCAGTTTTCTGAATTGGCTCTGGCGGTATTTAATGAGCAGGGGCACATGCCATTGCCCCCTTATATCGACCGTTCTGATACGGCTGCCGATGCTGAGCGATACCAAACGGTGTTTTCCAATGAGCCGGGTGCCGTAGCTGCACCGACGGCAGGGCTTCATTTTGACACAGCACTATTAGATGCTCTGGCTAAACGGGGTATCGAAACAGCACAGGTTACGTTGCATGTTGGCGCGGGGACGTTTCAGCCGGTGCGCCAGGAGCAGATCGATGCCGGGCAGCTGCACAGTGAGCGAGTGCTGGTTGATGCAGAGCTTTGTGCCAAGGTTGCCGAGACCCGCGAACGCGGTGGCCGGGTGATTGCTGTGGGTACGACTGTTGTGCGTTGTCTTGAAACGGCGGCTGCTGCCGGTGAACTCAAACCTTTTTCCGGTGAGACTCGTCTCTTTATTCAGGCGGGTTATTCATTTCAGGTGGTGGATGCGATGATCACTAACTTTCATTTGCCCGAGTCTTCTCTACTAATGTTGGTGTGTGCTTTTGCTGGAAAAGCCAATGTGCTGGTCGCCTATGACCATGCAGTTAAGCAGGGTTATCGGTTTTTTAGTTACGGTGATGCGATGTTTTTGGAGCGAAGCGTGTGAACGAGCAACTGTTTAAGTTTGAGCTTAAAGCCACGTCGGGGGGCGCCCGGCGAGCTTGCGTGAATACTGCCCATGGCGATATTCAAACGCCGGCATTTATGCCGGTGGGTACCTACGGCACGGTGAAGGCGATGACACCTGAGGAGGTTAAAGGTCTGGGTGCCGATATTATTCTCGGCAATACGTTTCATTTAATGTTGCGTCCCGGTGATGACATTATTCGTAAGCACGGTGGTTTGCATCAATTCATGAATTGGCGCGGCCCGATACTGACCGATTCAGGAGGCTTTCAGGTTTGGAGCTTGGCGGAACGCCGCAAGCTGACGGAGAAGGGTGTTGAGTTTCAGGCACCAACCAATGGCGACAAGGTTTTTCTATCTCCGGAAGTCTCGATGCAAATGCAGCATGCATTAAACAGCGATATTCAAATGGTTTTTGATGAGTGCACCGATTATCCGGCAACAGAAACGGCGGCGCGTGAGTCGATGGAATTGTCGCTGCGCTGGGCAAAACGTTCTCGCGATGAGTTTATTAATTTGGGCGGCCTGGAGAAAGGCAATGCACTGTTCGGCATAGTGCAGGGCGGGATGCACAACAACTTGCGGGACGAGTCGCTTGCCGGGTTGCTCGATATCGGCTTCGAGGGGATGGCACTTGGCGGGCTATCGGTCGGCGAGACTGAAACCGAGCGGATGGATGTGCTGCGCCATATTGTGCAGCAAATGCCTGCGGATAAGCCGCGTTACCTGATGGGGGTGGGTACGCCGGTCGACATCGTTAATGCGGTGGAGCAGGGTATTGATATGTTCGACTGTGTCATGCCAACCCGTAACGCCCGCAACGGCCATCTGTTTACCGATGATGGCGTTGTTCGTATTCGCAATGCCCGTTATCAGGACGACCTGGGCCCGATTCACGCCG
The DNA here is from genome assembly GCA_018699155.1 of Chromatiales bacterium. Taxonomy (GTDB): domain Bacteria; phylum Pseudomonadota; class Gammaproteobacteria; order Steroidobacterales; genus JABIQA01. Next base: position 14,273 of record JABIQA010000205.1, on the reverse strand, counting down.
AGTGCGGCTGCTATACCTGCCAGCATTATTCACGCGCCTACCTCCGGCATCTGGATAAATGCGGCGAAATATTGGCCGCACGTCTGCATACCATTCATAACCTGTATTACTACCTCAATCTCATGACGCGCATCCGAGCTGCGATTGAGGCCGGAGATTTCGCCACCTTCGCCATTGAATTCAGGCTGCGGCAGGAGACGACAACGGTTTCTATGGCATAATGCGTCGCCTTTCGGGCCGCATTTTCGGCGGGGCTAAACAGTTTCTATTTAGGGTTAAACACTATGGATTTCTTTATACAGAGCGCTAATGCACAGGGAATAATGGACGGTGGTGCCGATTTAATGGGGCTGGCGCCTCTGGTGCTTATTTTTGTGGTCTTCTATTTTTTGCTTATTCGTCCGCAAACCAAGCGCCAGAAAGAGCATCGTGAGATGGTTGCTGCCATTTCGGCAGGCAATGAAGTCGTCACTGCAGGTGGCGTGTTGGGCAAAGTGGTGAAGGTTGCCGATCAGTTTGTCATCATCGAAATAGCCGATGGCGTTGAAGTTGCAGCGCAGAAACACACACTTGGTGCAGTTATGCCAAAGGGGACGGTGAAATCTGCCCGCAGCGGTAAAGCGGCTCCGAAACAGCTCGACGACGCGAAAGATGCTAAGAAGTAATCGAGCTGCAATTACCGAACCTTAACCATCGACTATGCACAGAGGCCTGTTGGGCCTCACGGACCGACTGAATGAATCATTACGCATTGTGGAAAAGCCTGTTGATTGTGGCCGTGCTGGCGTTGGCCGGATTGTTCGCATTGCCGAATATTTACGGTGAAGATCCTGCATTGCAGGTCAGCTATGACGACGGCAGGCCATTGGATGAAGCTGCTCTGGCTTCGGTGGCCACAGTGCTGCAGCAGTGGAGTATCGAGAGCGATGCGCCTTACCTTAGCGATGACCGCGTACTCATTCATTTTTCCAGTGTAGAGCAGCAGTTGGCAGCGGCTGAGCAGTTGCGATCGAGCTTGGGCAAAGGCTTTGTGATTGCATTGACGCTGGCCCCGCGTACACCGATCTGGTTGCGGGATTTAGGTTTGCGCCCAATGAGCCTGGGACTTGATCTGCGCGGTGGCGTGCACTTTTTGTTCGAAGTGGACATGGCCTCGGCTGTTTCTCAGCGGATGAATATCTATCAGGATGAGTTTGATCAGTTGCTCCGCAAAGAGCGGATTCGTCGCAATGTTCGGATTGTTGGTGACACGATCGAAGTGAAGGTAGGCAACCCTAATGATCTGGATAAGGCCGAAGAATTAATCACTGAAGCAGATAACGAGCTCGATATTGATACTGTCGAACGTGATGGTGAGCAGGTGTTGCGTGTTCGCATGACACCAGAGCAGATTCGCGATCGACAGAACTTTGCTATTCAAAAGAACACCGTCACCCTGCGAAATCGCGTGAACGAGCTCGGTGTTGCCGAGCCAGTAGTTCAGCGGCAGGGTGCCGATCGTATTGTGGTGCAATTGCCGGGCGTACAGGATCCGGCACAGGCTGAGCGTATTCTTGGCGCCACAGCCACCCTTGAATTCCGCATGTTGTGCGAGAACGAAGACCCCTACGAAGCGCAGCGTCGCGGACGTGCGCCACTAGGCTGTGAGCTTTTTGCCGAACGTGATGGTTCGCCGGTATTGCTTAAGCGATCGACCATCGTCAGTGGCGATCAATTGGTCGATGCAAGCTCGGGCTTTTCAGAAGGTTCGTCCGTGGTTTTCGTTAAGCTTAACTCCAAGGGCGCCAGCCGGATGCTCGAAACCACCAAGGCAAATCTGAATAAGGCAATGGCGGTGGTTTTTGTTGAGCAAAAGCGCAGCTTTGTCGAGTTCAACGGTGAGCAGAAGGAAGTAACCCGCATCGAGCGCGAGGTTATTAATATTGCCAATATCCGCGGCGTATTCAGCAGCAGTTTCCAGATTAGCGGTCTTGACGTTATCGAAGCCCGCGACCTGTCATTGCTACTCAGAGCTGGCGCATTGTCAGCACCTATTTATAAAGTTGAAGAGCGCACCATTGGTCCGAGCCTTGGTCAGGATAATATCGATGCCGGCTTCCGCGCCATTGTTATTGGCTTTCTCTTGGTGGTCGTCTTTATGATCCTGTATTACAGGGTATTCGGCCTGATTGCCAATGTGGCGTTGTTTGCGAATCTGATTCTGATCACGGCTATGTTGTCGTTATTGCAGGCAGCATTAACTCTGCCAGGTCTCGCGGGAATTGTGCTGACTGTGGGTATAGCCGTCGATGCTAACGTACTTATTTTCGAGCGTATTAAAGAAGAGTTGCGCAATGGCGTCAGTCCGCAAGCGGCAATTAGCTCCGGTTACGACAAAGCCTTGTCGACCATTGCCGATGCCAATATCACCACGCTTATTGCTGCCACGATGTTGTTTATATTTGGCACCGGTCCGATTAAAGGTTTTGCGATTACCTTGTCGCTGGGTATTTTGAGCTCGATGTTTACCTCGATCATTGTGACCCGTGCGTTGGTGAATGGAATTTACGGTGGTCGAACACTGAGTAAGTTGTCCATTGGTGGGGGCGATCTGACCAAAGGGCTCAAAAAAGCGGGTGCGCAGTCATGAGTAAAGCACGAAGTGTCGCTAAGGCTTCGGCTTTGGGTAATCAGATTAATTTCATGGGGCAGCGGCGGATAACAACCACCTTGTCCATAGTGCTTATTCTGGTATCGCTGGTGTCATTAGGTACCCGAGGGCTGAATTTCGGCATCGACTTTACCGGTGGTGTGTTGCTTGAAGCGGAGTATCCTCAGGCAGCAGATCTGGGTTCCATCCGTGCTGATTTGGCGAGTAATGATTTTGCAGCGGCGCAAGTCCAGAATTTTGGCAACGTTCGCGATGTATTGATTCGTGTGTTGCCGTTAGAGGGTGTCAATAACGGTCAGTTGGGTGAGCAGATTTTAAGTATTTTGCAAAGCTCAGAGCCTGCTGTTGCGTTACGCCGGATTGAATTTGTCGGCCCGCAAGTGGGCGAAGAGCTTACCGAGCAGGGCGGGTTGGCGATGATCTTTGCGCTGCTACTGATCCTTGCGTACATCATGTTCAGATTTCAGTGGAAGTTTGCTGTCGGCTCCGTAACCGCATTGGTGCACGATGTTGTTATTACGCTCGGTGTATTTTCGGTATTGCAGATATCCTTCGATCTTTCGGTGCTGGCAGCGGTTCTCGCGGTTATTGGTTACTCGCTTAATGATACGATTGTGGTGTTTGACCGGATTCGTGAAAACTTCCGTGAAATTCATCAGGGCAATGCCGAAGAACTCATGAACGGCTCTGTTAATCAGATGCTAAGCCGCACGGTCATCACAAGTTTAACCACTTTATTGGTACTGATGGCGCTGCTGTTTCTTGGTGGTGAGGCCGTCAATGGCTTTGCGATTGCGCTAATCGTGGGCGTTATAGTGGGCACGTATTCTTCGGTGTTCACGGCAAGTGCATCCGCGCTGTTTTTAAATGTGAGCCCTCAGGATTTGTTGCCGCCGGAGAAAGACCCGGAGCTTGATGAGCTTCCATAGCACTGGATTTGGTTTAATGATGCCAACAACCTGGGTTCGATTGACTCAGGTTTAGCGTTGCTGCGGGCTAGCGGCTGTTCTTAATTAGCTGTAACAACTCAGCGTGCATTCTGGGCGTTCCTGCCACGATGTTGCCGGTTTCCATGAAGTCTTCTTTGTCATCAATTGCGCTGATTAGGCCGCCTGCTTCACGCAGAATTAGAACGCCTGCAGCGATATCCCAAAGCTTCATGCCGAACATCCAGCCTACATCAATTCGACCTGCAGCCAGATAACACAAATCGAGCGCTGCTGAGCCCGGGCGGCGAATGGATCCGGCTTCGAGCATGACGTTTTTATAAATACTCAAATGTGCGTCGAGTGATAGATCGTTGCTGCGGAATGGAAATTCAGTGACGACTAAGCCCCCAGCAATTTCATTTCGAGCGCTGACCCGAATGCGCCGACCGTCGAGCGTAGCGCCACTGCCGCGTGTCGCGGTAAACAGCTCCTGGCTTTCCGGATTGTAGACAACGGCTACAGAGAGGCGGCCTTTGATCTTCAGGGCTATCGATACGCAGTAGTAAGGGAGCCCGTGAATAAAGTTGGTGGTGCCATCCAGAGGATCGAGAATCCACATATATTCGGCATTTGCATCGCCAATCTGTCCAGATTCTTCGCCAAGTATGGCGTGGTCGGGATAGCGTTGATGAATCAGCTCAATAATTGCATTTTCGGCAGCTTGGTCCACCTGAGTGACAAATTCGTTTTGCCCTTTCATCTGTACTTTCAGTCGGTCGAGTTGACGGGACTGGCGCGAGATGATGTCGCCTGCTTTTCGAGCCGCTTCGACGGCCGTGTTGAGTAATGCTTGCATAGTTTTTTTGTTCGAACAGACCGCATTCAGAGTGCGTGGGCGGGTAGAATAGCAAAGCCCAGCCCTATGCAGTGAAGAATTTACAGGTTAACTATGACTCAACCATCCGCAGCACCTATCCGCTTTGTTCTGTTTCAGCCGTCTCATCCGGGCAATATCGGCGCGGCTGCCCGTGCAATTAAAGTTATGGGCTACCACGAACTGGTGTTGGTAAAGCCGGAGCAGCAACACCCACAGCCCGAATCGAGAGCACGTTCGGCGAATGCGCGTGACGTGCTGCTGAATGCCAGAGTGACCGACACACTGGCCGAGGCGGTTGCGGATTGCGGCCTGGTATTCGGCGCGAGTGCCCGCCGTCGTAGACTCAATTGGCCTGAATACAACCCCCGTCAATGCGCGGCAGAGGCCGTTAATGCGGCTGCCACCAAGCCGGTGGCTATTGTGTTTGGCAATGAGCAGGCCGGCCTGACTAACGATGAGCTCAGCCTGTGTAATGGTTTGGTCTACATACCGTCCGATGCGAAATACAGCTCATTGAACCTGGCCTCTGCGGTGCAGGTTCTGGCCTATGAATGCAGGGTTGCCGAAGACATTCCTGATCCTCGCCCGGAGCCCGAGTCACCCAATGCGAGTTCGCAAGATATTGAATTGTTCTACAGTCATTTTGAGCAGGTAATTGTGAATAGCGGGTTTCTAAACCCAGATAATCCCCGCAATCTGATGCGCCGTGTTCGGCGTTTGTTTAATAGGGTTCATCTGGATGAGAATGAGCTCAATATTATGCGTGGGATTTTATCGTCAGTGGATCCCGCTAAACGCGATGAACCGCGCGATTAATCGCGCAGCGGGGCGGGCGAGTGAAAGATATTTATTTCGATAACGCAGCATCAACGCCTGTCGACCCTCGGGTAACCGAGGCAATGCATGATTGTTTGTGCGCCGAAAGTTACGGCAACCCGGCTGCGGGTATTCACGGACATGGTGCAGCGGCAGGCAAATTGATTGAGCAGGCCAGTGTTCAGGTGGCCGGTCTTATCAATGGTATGCCGCAAGGGGTGATCTGGACCTCCGGCGCCACCGAGTCCGATAATCTGGCAATTCTCGGTGTTGCCCGTTTTCGCGGTGAGATGCAGGGCAAGCACATTGTTACGTCAATTACAGAGCACAGTGCTGTGCTGGAGCCTTGCAGGCAGTTGCAGAGTGAGGGTTTCGATATCACTTATTTGCATCCGGACAGCGAAGGTCGCATTTCTCCTGAGAGCGTTAAAAACGCATTGCGCGAGAACACGATTCTGGTGTCATTGATGCATGTGAATAACGAAATAGGCGTTATTCAGGATATCGCCGCGGTGGGTCAGGTATGCCGTGATAGCGATACTTTATTTCATGTGGATGCGGCACAAAGTGCAGGCCGTTTGGCGCTGGATGTGGTCGCGCAGAACATTGATCTGCTGTCACTGAGTGCCCACAAAATGTACGGGCCAAAAGGAATCGGTGTGTTGTATCTGAATCCTCAGCGGATTAATCGCCTGCAGCCGCTAATGCACGGTGGCGGCCACCAGCATGGTTTGCGACCCGGTACGCTGCCCACTCACCAAATTGTGGGTATGGGCATGGCCTGCGAGATTGCTCAGGCTGCTGTCGACAGTGAGTCGGGAGGAATCGAGCGCTTGCGCGAAACCCTGTGGTCAGAAATCGCAACGCTGCCAGGGTTGATTCGAAACAGCGCTAATGCGGATACTGTCTGCGGTATTTTGAGCGTGAGCGTCGCGGAAGTTGAGGGCGAGAGCTTAATCCATGCATTGCGCGGCCTGTCGGTATCGAGTGGTTCAGCCTGCAATACCGCCAGCGACGATGCCAGCTATGTACTAAGGGCTCTCGGGAGGCATGACTCGTTGGCTGAAAGCACCATCCGCTTTAGCTTGGGGCGCTACACCACGGCCAAAGAAGTTGCCGAAGCGGCGGCTGTATTTCGCAATGCAGTGACCGAACTGCGTTGTTATGTGAGCCGTATGGATGAGGTAATAGAACATGCAGTATAGCTCTCAAGTTAATGAATATTGTAAGAATACAACTAATGTTCTTGCGGTGAGCGACAGCTTAAACGGGTGCGTGGCGGGCGTTGCCGGTGACCCCGCCAAAGGGGCGTGGGTGGGCTTCGTGCTGCGTGTCGACGGGCAGAGGATTGCATCCTTAAAGTTTCAGGTTTTCGGTTGTCCGCAGTTGTTGGCCGCCTGCGCGTATGTGGCAGAGCAGCTTCAGGACTGTGAATTGACCGCTATTGACCGGCTGGATACAGCAGAATTAATGCTTTCTTTGCAGATACCGACCGAAAAAGCGGGTAAAATACTTATTCTGCAGGATGCTCTGATCTGGTGCCGGCGCGGCCTGCCCGCTGACTGAGCTCATGGAAGGCGATATTTAGCGCCCGTACTGGCTTCACTATTGTTCGTAAGTGTTTCATTAAATTAGTAAAGAGTTAAGGATATGGCAATTACATTGACTGAAAGTGCCGCTGAACGTGTGCGCAACTGTCTGTCTGAGCGAGGCAGTGGTGTTGGTCTGCGGCTGGGCATTACCAAAACAGGCTGTTCGGGCTTTGCCTACGTGGTTAATTACGCCGACAGCATTGAGCCGGAAGACACCGTATTTGACGCTGCCGGCGTCGCCGTTATTGTCGACCAGTCTGTTCTCGAAATGATCGATGGCACCGAAATCGACTTCGTAAAACAGGGCCTGAACGAAGCCTTTAAGTTTCGTAACCCCAAATCCACCGGCGAATGCGGTTGCGGTGAAAGTTTCAGCGTTTAACGTCGCCGTTTTTACAAAGCATTATTTCATTCATTATTTATTCAAAATATTTTCAAGGTAACAAGCATGGCTATTGAAAGAACCTTATCAATCATCAAACCTGATGGTGTTCAGAAAAACCTGATCGGCGAAATTTTCGGTCGTTTTGAAAAGGCAGGTTTAAAGATTGTTGGCGCAAAGATGGTTCATCTGAGCAAAGCGGAGGCGGAAGGTTTTTATGCTGTGCATAGCGAACGTCCCTTTTTCAATGATCTGGTGTCTTACATGACTTCGGGTCCCGTAGTTGTATCTGCCCTTGAGGGTGAAGATGCAGTCGCTTTGCATCGTAAGCTTTTGGGTGCTACTAACCCTGCCGAAGCTGATGCGGGTACTGTTCGTGCTGATTTTGCCGAGAGTATTGAAGAAAATATTGGTCACGGTTCCGATGCCACTGAAACTGCTGCTCAGGAAATTGAGTATTTCTTCGGTTCTGATGGCGTGTGCCCACGTACTCGTTAAGTTAAGTAACCCTGCCGCCATTTGCGGTCGGGATTTTTTAGGTTAATGCTCTGATGCCAGTCGCTCCGGTCAATTTGTTGGGTCTGCCGCGACGCGAGTTGGAAGGCTTCTTTGCGCAGTTCGGCGAGAAGCCTTATCGGGCAAAGCAGCTCATGCGCTGGCTGTATCGCGATAATGTGCTTGATCCGGAAGAGATGACTGACTTCAGTCAGGGACTGCGGCAGAAGCTGTCGGAGCAGGCAGTATTTGCGCTGCCCAGTGTTACGCGTGTGCAGCAGGCCAAAGACGGCACTATTAAGTGGCTGATCAGCGTGGGTGGCGGGCAGGATATAGAGACGGTATTCATTCCTGAAGCCAGTCGCGGCACATTGTGTGTGTCATCGCAGGTGGGGTGTGCGATGGATTGCCCGTTTTGCGCCACCGGCCGGCAAGGTTTTAACCGCAATCTATCAGCTGCTGAGATTATAGGTCAGGTGCTGGTGGCACAGAGGCGACTTGCTGAGCAGGGTGATGGCAGCCATATTACCAACATTGTGTTTATGGGCATGGGAGAACCATTGGCAAACTTCCGTGAACTTGTGCCCGCATGCAACTTGCTGACCGATGACCTCGGTTTTGCCTTGTCCCGGCGCCGCGTTACCGTGAGCACTTCAGGTTTGGTGCCGCAGATCTACAAATTGGCAGAAGCCACTAATGTGGCGCTCGCTATCTCCTTGCATGCGGCCAATGATTTGCTGCGTAATGAGTTAGTACCCATTAACCGCAGGCATCCAATTGAGGAATTGCTGCAGGCCTGTTGGGATTATGCGGAAGCAACCAATGCTAGGGCCATTACCTTTGAGTACATTATGCTCAAGGATGTAAATGATTCGGTGGCCGAAGCCAGAGATCTGGCGAGATTGCTGAAAGGGCGTCCTGCTAAGGTGAACCTTATTCCTTACAATCCGGTTGAAGGTATCGTTTACGGAAGATCTACCAAGACCAAGATCGATAAATTCCGTCAGGTATTGCTCGATAACAAAATTATGACTGTTACGCGGCGTCCGCGTGGCGATGATATTGATGCGGCTTGCGGTCAGTTGGCAGGTCGTTTGGATAATAAAGTACGGGTTCCTCTGGGCGTAAGGCTGGGGGAGAAAAGCTCGGTGCATTCGGTGAAACAGGCATGATGCGAAATTTGCTGGTATTAACGGTTGCTGTGCTCCTGAGCGCTTGTGTGACGACGGAAGTGGGTGAGAACCCAAGTCCTGCCGCGAATCAGTTGGAGGCTGCACAGCTGAATCTGGATCTGGGGGTGAGCTACTTTCGTCAGGGCAACATGACGGCTTCGCGCGAGAAGTTAGAAAAGGCCATTGTTCAGAACCCGAAACTTTCGGGTGCGTATCGCATTCTTGGTCTGGTGTATCAGGAGTTAGGCGATCCTGCTGAGGCCGAAAAGCAATACCTTAAATCGGTGCGTCTCACGGACAACAATGTTGACTCGCTGAACGATTATGCCGGCTTTCTGTGCTTTGATAGGCGCGAAGTCGATAAAGCGATGACTTATTTTGATCGTGCTCTGGCCGTCCCTCTTAATGACAACCGTTCAATGTTGTATTCGAACGCCGCGCGCTGTGTTGAGCAATCTGATCCGGAGCGTGCCGAGAATTATTTGCGTGCAGCGCTTGCTGCAGATCGAAACAATCCGCAGTTGATGGTTCAGATTGCTGCTTTGGCCTACAAGCAGCAGCAGTACCTCCAGGCCCGTGTGTTTCTCGAGCGGGCACAGGAAGTGGGTGAGCAGGGCGCGAGTATCTTGTATCTAATGTCAAAAACTGATTCGCAGTTGGGCAATATTGCAAGTGCTGGCAAATACCGTAAGCAGTTATTGGAAGAGTATCCGCTGTCTGAAGAGGCTGCAGCGATACAGGCTGGTTCAGGTCGCTAGTTATGTCTGTCGATACCGATTTGCCCGAGTCAGTTGACGAGTCGCAGAGTGCGCGCGAGGGCCGCTTTGCTGCGGCTATTGTTGCTGCACGCGAGGCAGCGAATGTCTCGCATCAGCAGGCCGCCGAAGAGTTGCGACTTGAGCTTCGTGTTGTGCAGGCTCTGGAACATGCCGATTTCTCGCCGTTAGGTGCGCCTGTATTCATTAAGGGACATCTCCGGGCGTATGAAAAATTGCTCGGCTTGCAGCCCGACTCTTTGGTTGAACTGTATGAACTTATTCAGCCTGTTGTGGATATGAAGGTGGCAGTTCAGAAACCGGAAACTACGAAATCCGCAAACCTGGCTCCATGGAGCTTTGGGCTGCTCATATTTGTCGCTGTGGTTAGCGTCGCATGGTTTTTATTGAGTGGCGATTCCGATGATGAGTCTGCAGCCGCAGTTGCGGTGGAAGGACAGGTGGCCGCAAAAGTTGATGTTGCGGAACCTGTTGCTGCTTATCCGACTGCGGTGGTTGAGTCTGGTGTTGCCACCATTGTGCTCAAATTCGCCGATGAGTGCTGGGTTGAAATCACTGATACAAACGGACTCTTGCTGCAGAGTGTGCAAGCCGCAGGTGCTGTTCGCACGCTCACCGGCACCCCGCCATTTAGTTTTATTTTCGGCAATGCCAAGGCTGTTGGCTTGATGGTTGACGGCATCGCGTATCGGTTGCCGGCCAGTGCTGTCCGTGGCGACACAGCCCGGTTCAAGCTAACCGCTGCCGATATTCAAGCCGTTAAGGATTCTACCCGATGAGTGATACTTTGCAGTCAGTTCGTGGCATGAACGATATTCTGCCAACAGAAACACCTGCCTGGCAGGCTATAGAGGGGCTGCTCAAGCAAATCATGCTGTCCTACGGTTACCAGGAATTGCGGGTGCCATTGGTTGAGCGCACTGAGTTGTTCAAGCGCTCTATTGGCGAGGTTACCGACATTGTCGAGAAAGAGATGTACACCTTCGACGATCGCAATGGTGAAAGTCTGACGCTCCGCCCTGAAGCTACGGCCGGTATTGTGCGTGCAGGTATTAGCAATGGCTTGTTGCATAACCAGCGTCATAAAATCTGGGCCACCGGCCCGATGTTTCGTTATGAAAAGCCGCAAAAGGGTCGTTATCGCCAGTTTCATCAGTTTGATGTAGAGGCGCTTGGTTTCGGTGGTCCGGATATCGATGCTGAGATGATCATGATGTCTGCGCGAGTCTGGCGTGAGTTGGGGCTCGATAAAATTAAGCTGCAGATTAACTCCCTCGGCACCACCGAATCACGTGGTGTCTATAAAGAAGCCTTGTCGGCCTATTTTCTGCAACATGAAACCGCGCTTGATGAGGACAGCAAGAATCGTCTGCACCGTAACCCGATGCGGATTCTCGATACTAAGAACCCTGCGATGGCGGACCTGGTGGCGGCAGCTCCACAAATTACTGACTATCTGGATGATGAATCCCGCGAACATTTTTCTGTATTGCAGGAATTGCTTGATCAGGAAGGTATTAGCTATACCGTTAATCCCCGATTAGTTCGCGGTCTCGATTACTACTCACGCACTGTATTTGAATGGGTTACCGACCAGCTTGGTGCTCAGGGAGCCGTGTGTTCGGGCGGGCGCTATGATGGTTTGGTTGAGCAGCTAGGCGGTAAGCCGACGCAGGCTATTGGTTGGGCGATTGGGCTGGAGCGGCTCATCGCTTTATGTGAGGAGCTGGGTTGTGTGCCGGCTCTTGAGCATCCTCATGTCTACGTTGTGCTTGCGGGCGAGGGCGCATTGAAACCGGGTTTTGTGCTTGCCGAAAGCCTGCGTGATGAGCTTCCTGATGTGCGTATAGAATTAAACTGTGGGGGCGGGAGCTTTAAATCACAGTTTAAGCGGGCTGATAAAAGCGGTGCCTGTTTTGCAGTCGTGCTGGGTGATGAAGAGTTGGCTCAGGGCACTGTCGGTATTAAGCCGTTGCGTGGTGATGGCGAGCAGCAGACGGTTCCTCTTGCCGACTTGGCGGCCAGCCTGCGCCAGGCTCTGGCGTTATAAAGCCTAATTTTTAATAGACCTTTTGCTTTTAATTAATCTTTTAACTATAAGATATTTAACGGAAAGATACATACCATGATTGATGAGAACTTGACGGACGATCAGCAGGCTGAACTGATTAAAAGCTGGTGGCGGGAGAATGGGCTGTTTCTGGTGGGCGGTCTTGTTTTGGGTGTCGGCGGATTGTTTGGTTGGCAGGCGTGGCAGAGCAATAGCACCCAGAAATCGCAGGAGGCATCAAACGCCTTTCAGGAGTTACTTGAAGCCAGTGCTCAGCAGCGCTACAACAAAGCCGATGAGCTTTATGAGTTAATCACTGCCGACTATGCGGGTACGCCTTATGCGGATTCGGCTGAGCTTGAACAGGCTGCAAGCTTGATTAAGCGCAATGACGAGGAGCAGGCAGCTTCGGTATTGCGCCGTTTGGTGAGCAACACCGGCGATACGAGTATTCGCAATATTGCCAAGTTGCGCCTAGGTCGCGTGTTGTTGCAGCTTGAAGATTATAGCGCGGCGGCAAAGATTGCCGCCTATGCGAAAAATGATGCTTTCACCGCTGAGTTTGCCGATCTGCGAGGCGATATTGCTTATGCGCAGGGAAATATTGCTGCGGCTCGTACCGCCTATGAGCAGGCTTTGGCCTCTGGTGGTGAGGGGTTCCCTCAGGCCGGTTATGTTCGTGTAAAACTTAATGACCTGGGTGCTCCTGCACCAGTTGCGACTGAGTAGGTTCTGATGACATCTATGCGCTACTTTTTTTCGCGTGCTCTGCCGATTGCCCTCGCGGCCTTGGCTGTTTCAGGCTGCAGTGTATTCGGCGGCAGCGAGAACCCATTTCCGCCTGCCGAGCTGGAGCGTTTTGATTCAGCTTTCAAGCTAAAAAAGGTTTGGAGTAAAGGCATTGGTCGCAATAGCAGCTTATTGCGTCTGGCTCTGGGCCCCGCATCCAATGGTGACGTGATAGTGACCACCGGCCCAAAAGGTCGCGTATCTGCATTTGATGCAAAGACGGGGCGCAAGTTCTGGTCAAAGAAAACCCGCATGAAGCTGGCAGGTGGTGCTGGAGTTGACGGCAGTTATGTGGCGATTGGTTCCACCGACGGTATTGTGGCCCTCTTATCCCTAAATGATGGCAGCGAAATCTGGCGCAAGCCAGTTAGCAGTGAGGTGCTTGCAGCACCGGCATTGGCCCCAGGTCAGGTCATCGTCCGCACTGTCGATGGCAAGATTACCTCTCTGAGTACTGCCGATGGCAGCGAGCTTTGGATTAATCAGCAGTCTATGCCGAGACTGTCATTACGGGGGAGTTCTGCACCGATAGTTGTTGCCGGCGCTGTCATTTGTGGCTTTGATAACGGTCATTTGGTTGCCTATGATCTGTCGGATGGCGATGCCTTATGGGACGTGCTGCTTGCACCACCCTCGGGTCGCACAGAAATTGAACGCATGATTGATCTCGATTCGGCCGCCGTTATTGTTGGTAAAGACGTCTATGCCATTAGCTATCAAGGTCGATTGGCAGCTATAGACGGAGGGTCTGGTCGATTGCTTTGGTCTGAGGAACTTTCCAGCTATGCGGGTATTGCCGGCGACGCCAGCAGTATTTACATATCGACTCAGGACAGTGAGCTTGTGGCAGTGAGTAATGCCTCGGGGCGGGAGGCGTGGCGTTCTGACTTGGTCTTGAATCGGGATATTACCGGCCCAGCCTTGCAAGGTGACTCAGTGGTTGTAGGTGATTACAAAGGTTATCTGCATTGGTTCGATGTCTACACCGGTGAGTTGCAAGCGCGCGCCAGAGTGAGTGGTGATCGGATTTCAGCTGCACCAATCGTGGTGGGCGATATTCTTTATGCAACCAGCGATAGTGGCAAGATAGCCGCCTATCAAATCGTTCGTCCTAAAAGAAAGCGATAGAATCATGTTACCTGCTGTTGCGCTCATCGGAAGGCCGAACGTCGGCAAGTCAACTTTGTTTAATCGTCTTACGGGCACCCGCGATGCGTTGGTGGCTGACTTTCCTGGTTTAACCCGGGATCGTTTATATGGGTTTGCTCACGGCGGTCTGCCGCCATTTATTGTTATCGATACGGGCGGTCTCACCGGCGACAGTGATGACATGTCGCGTTTGATGGACCGCCAGGTCGATTTGGCTGTGGCAGAGGCTGACGTTGTTCTGTTGCTCGTCGATGGTGTTGACGGGCTGACTGCGGGCGATGAGTACGTGGCGAACCGTATTCGCAAGACCGGCAAGCAGATTGTGTTGGTGGTCAATAAGGCCGAGCGACGCGATGCCGATGACCTGCTGCCTGATTTCTACTCCCTGGGGTTTGAGGAGCTGGCCGTGATTTCGGCGAGCCGTGGTGATGGCGTGTCCACGTTGGTTGAGCAGTTGACTCGACTTTTTCCTGAGTCTGTGCCCGAGGAGCGACCTACAGCACCCGAGGGCATGAAGATTGCCGTTGTTGGCCGGCCGAATGTGGGCAAGTCGACGCTTGTTAATCGCCTTGTAGGCGAGGAACGGGTGCTTGCCG
>JABIQA010000111.1 GCA_018699155.1 Chromatiales bacterium | reverse complement strand
GTTCAGTGGTGGCGGCTGTCGTAGTGCTTGAGCTTGGTCAGGAAATTCCCGGCGTCCGTGATTCCAAGCAGCTTTCTGAGAGTGCCCGCGAAACCGCATTTGATTTGATTCGTGAAGTGGCATTGGATTACGCCATTGCTGAGGCCTCCCGCGAGGAGATTGATGAGCTTAATATTCTTCAGGCCACGATGCTGGCAATGCGTCGGGCTGTGCAAATGCTGGAAGTGGTTCCGGACCAGATTCTGATTGATGGCAATCGTTGCCCCGATTTGGGCGATTACAATCGGATTGCCAAGCCTCTGATTGGTGGCGATCGCTTGTGCATCGCGATTAGTGCTGCGTCTATTCTCGCTAAGGTGACCCGTGACCGGCAAATGCGGGATCTGGATGCCAGATACCCTGAGTACGGGTTTGCGCGCCATAAGGGCTACCCCACAGCCTTACATCGCGAAATTCTTGAGCAGCATGGGCCGTGCCCGGAACATCGGCGCAGTTTTAAGCCGGTAAAAGCCGCCGCGGCTCTGCGTGAGACCGGGAGCTATTGATGACACCGGGGTTCATTCATCTGAGGGTGCATTCCGAGTTTTCCATTGAAGACAGTGTCGTCCGCCTGCCCGGTTTGGTTGATGCCGTTAGTACGGCAGCTATGCCCGCGGTGGCATTAACCGATGCCAATAACATGTTCGGGCTGGTCAAGTACTACCGGGAGTGTCTGAAGCAGGGCATAAAACCCATTGCCGGTTGTGACCTGTTGCTTAGAATGCCTGGTGAAACGGGCAGAGGGCTGCCGCTGCCGCTGCTCTGCAGCAGCAACGAGGGTTATAAGAACCTTACTCGGCTTATTACCCGGGCTTATCTGGAGGGGCGCAATGACCACGGCGTTGGTATTGAGCTGGATTGGTTAACAGCTGAGTCGACAGCGGGTTTGATTGCGTTATCCGGGGGCCAGTTTGGGGCGCTAGGCGCCGCGCTTCAGGCAAATAATAAAGAAAATATTACTGTTTTAATACATAAGTTTAAGGATGCTTTCGAAGGTCGATTCTATATTGAGATTCAGCGCCTAGGGCGACCGAAAGAAAACCAGTATGTGCGATCTGCGGTAACGCTGGCCGCCGCCGCGGGCCTGCCTGTGGTGGCCACAAATGATGTTCGCTTCTTAACTGCCGCCGATTTTGATGCCCATGAGGCACGAACCTGTATTCATCAGAGTATGGCGCTGGATGACAACCGTCGCGCCAAAATCTATACCGCTGAGCAGTACCTGCGAAGTCCGGAAGAAATGGCGGAGTTATTCCGTGATCTGCCCGAAGCGCTCGAAAACACAGTGCATATTGCCAAGCGCTGCAACCTCACGCTGGAGTTGGGAAAAAATTACCTGCCTAACTACGAAATCAGCGATGGCCGCAGCCCGGCTGATTACCTTGCCGATGAATCCCGTCGCTTGTTAGCGCTCAAACTGATTGAACTTGCAGGCACTCCGGCGCATACGCCCCGCCCGGCGGGTGATTATGAAAACCGTTTAGAGATTGAGCTGCAAGTGATCCGGGATATGGGCTTTCCGGGCTACTTCCTTATTGTCGCCGACTTTATTCGCTGGGCAAGGGAGAACGATGTGCCGGTGGGGCCGGGTCGCGGTTCCGGTGCCGGCTCGCTAGTGGCTTTTGTGCTTGGTATTACTGATATCGACCCGCTGGAGTATGCGCTGCTGTTTGAGCGTTTTTTGAACCCCGAGCGTGTCTCAATGCCCGATTTCGATATCGATTTTTGTATGGACGGCCGCGACCGCGTTATTGATTACGTCGCGCGCCGCTATGGCCGTGAAAAGGTTTCCCAGATTATTACCTACGGCACCATGGCTGCGAAGGCGGTGGTGCGTGATGCAGCTCGTGTGCTTGGGCTGCCGTATATGGTGGGTGACCGCATCGCCAAGATGATTCCGCCGGATGTCGGTATGACGCTGGCGAAAGCCTTCGATGTTGAGGCCGAGCTCGGTGACCTTTATCGCAGTGATGATGAGGCGCGTACCGTGTTGGATCTGGCGCGGCAGCTGGAAGGTCTGAAACGCAACGCCGGTACCCATGCGGGTGGTGTGGTGATTGCGCCGTCTGAACTCACTGATTTTGTGCCCTTGTACACCACCGATGCCAGTGCCTCACCGGTCACCCAGTTCGATAAGGACGACGTGGAGGCCGCCGGCCTGGTGAAGTTCGATTTTCTCGGGTTGCGCACTCTCACGATTATCGATTGGGCGGTGAAAATTGTGAATCGGCAGCGGGATGCCGTTGGGGAGTCGCCGCTCGATATCCGGGTCTTGCCGCTGGATGACGTAAAAGCCTTTGCTTTGCTCAAGTCCGCGCGCACTTCGGCCGTGTTTCAACTCGAATCGCGTGGTATGCAAGACCTGATAAAGCGCCTTCAACCCGATGAATTTACTGATATTATTGCCCTTGTAGCATTGTTCCGTCCGGGCCCGTTGGAATCGGGCATGGTGGATGACTTTATTCAGCGCAAGCACAGCAAATCCGGTCAGCCGATTGATTATATGCACCCTGATCTGCAGCCGGTGCTTGAGGATACCTACGGCGTCATCGTGTATCAGGAGCAGGTGATGCAGATCGCTCAGAAGCTTGCCGGTTACACGCTGGGCGGCGCCGATATGCTGCGTCGGGCAATGGGCAAGAAAAAACCCGAAGAAATGGCCAAGCAGCGTGAGATATTCATGGCCGGTGCCGCCAAGAACAAAGTAGACCCGGCAAAGGCAAAGCAGATCTTCGACCTTATGGAGAAGTTCGCGGCCTATGGTTTTAACAAGTCGCACTCGGCAGCCTACGCCTTGCTTGCGTATCAGACAGCCTGGCTGAAGGCCCATTATCCGGCAGCTTTTATGGCGGCGGTTCTCTCGGCCGATATGGATAACACCGATAAGCTCGAGTTCATGCAACGCGAGTGCAAATCCATAGGGCTGCAGTTGTTGGCCCCCGATATTAATCAATCTGCCGCTAAGTTCAGTGTGCCGGGTGATTTACAAATCCGTTATGGGCTAGGGGCGCTCAAGGGCTTGGGTAAGGCAGTGGCCGATACGATCGTTGAGCTGCGTGAGCAGGATGGCGAATTTACCTCGCTCGATAACTTTTGCTCGAGGGTAAATACCCAGAAAGTGAACAAGAGGGCGATGGAGGCATTAGTTAACTCAGGTGCTCTGGATGCTTTCGGCCCGAATCGGCCCAGTATCCTTGCGGCCTTGCCGATGGCGCTTGATAAGGCGGAGCAGATGTCGCGGGATAGGGCAGCGGGGCAGAACGATATGTTTGGCGATCTGGCTGACCCGGTTGTTGCTGGCGCTACCGCCATTCGCCAATTGCCGGAGTGGGGCTTTAGCGAGTTGCTGCAGAGTGAGCGGCAGGCGCTGGGCCTCTATCTGAGCGGTCATCCGCTTGATCTGTACCGTTCCGATTTGCGCTATATCTGTAAAGACACGATCGGCGGCTTGCTCGGTCGTAAGCCTCCTGCCCCTGCTGAAGAAGGCGTTTACCGTCGGACCAAAGGCGAAGATGTCGAGGTGGTCGGTTTGCTCACCGACTTCCGTAAACGAGGCAACCGGGTGACGATGTTTCTCGATGATGGAGAGCATCGCATCGAACTTCAAATGTTCAGAGATAGCTTTGATAACCTAAAGCATCTAATTGAAAACTTTAAGATTCGAACTGTAAAAGGGCAGTTGCGTTGGGATGATTTCATTGATGGCTGGCGCATTGCTGTCAGTGATATGTCCGATATCGACCGGGTGGTCGAGA
Source organism: Chromatiales bacterium (assembly GCA_018699155.1). Classification (GTDB taxonomy): domain Bacteria; phylum Pseudomonadota; class Gammaproteobacteria; order Steroidobacterales; genus JABIQA01. The sequence continues at coordinate 3,152 of JABIQA010000111.1, read as the reverse complement.
ACCGCGCAACGCACCTGTTAATTAACTGGGATGCCACCGATGGGCACCAGCTCGATGTCACCGAGCTCGAGGCGCTGTTGCAGCCGCACCGGCCAGGCCGCTGCGCAGTAAGCATTAACTACATGCGGGTCGAGGGCTCGGCGCGGATTCATTTGGGCGATAGCTGGTGTGTGCGCCCGACGCCCGAATTGCGCGACCGACTGACTGCCGTTTTCGGTTTAAATGGCTTTTCGTTCTTCGGCGATGCGAATCGTCGTGCAGCGGCATAGCATTTCGCGTTGGCTGTGCGACAATAGCGGCTGACTTCAGCGGGAAACACGAAGCACCATGGACCTCAATTTTCTGGATTTCGAGCAGCCGATTGCTGAACTCGAAGCTAAAATCGAAGAACTGCGTTACGTCGGCGACGATTCCGAACTTAATATTTCGGATGAAATTACTCGTTTGCAGACGAAGAGCAAAACCCTGACTAAAAGCATTTTTTCGAAATTGAGCCCGTGGCAGGTCGCCCAGTTGGCGCGGCATCCGCAACGTCCTTATACGCTCGATTATATCGAAGCCATCTGTACCGACTTCCAGGAGTTGCACGGTGATCGCATGTACTCCGATGACCCAGCCATTGTAGGTGGTCTTGCGCGCATCGAAGATCGTCCGGTGATGATAATCGGGCATCAGAAAGGACGAGACGTAAAGTCACGCGTGCTGCGTAACTACGGTATGCCGAAGCCTGAGGGCTATCGCAAGGCGCTGCGCCTCATGCAGATGGCCGAAAAATTTAATTTGCCTATCGTTACTTTAATCGACACGCCCGGCGCTTATCCCGGTGTCGGTGCTGAGGAGCGCGGCCAGAGTGAAGCAATTGCCCGTAATTTGTTGGTGATGTCGCGACTTACTGTCCCCATCGTCTCGCTGGTAATCGGCGAGGGCGGTTCAGGTGGTGCGTTGGCTATTGGCGTTGGTGATCGCCTGCTAATGCTTCAGTACGGCGTTTACTCGGTTATTTCACCTGAGGGTTGCGCGAGTATTTTATGGAACAACGCCAGTAAGGCGGAGACTGCGGCTGAGGCAATGGGTATTACCGCCGATAAGTTGCAGAAACTCGGTCTGGTCGATCAGGTGTTGCCAGAACCCTTGGGTGGCGCTCATCGCGATCCGGAAGGCATGGCCGAAGTTGTCAAAAATGCGCTCGTTAGTCATATCGATGCCTTGTCATTGCAGGGCAATGACCAGTTGCGATCCTCCCGTGAAGCGCGTTTGGCCTCATTCGGCCGCTTCGAAGAGGCCTAGTCCGATGCCCCGGAGTGTTTCTCCAGCGGCGGGCTGTTGAGTCTGAATTTTGGTTGTCGCTCTAACAGAGTTACAGCAAAGTGTGCGGGAGCGCCTTCCCGATTACGCTAATCCTTGTTTTTGTGTCGCGCTGAGCGGCGGGCTGGATTCCAGTGTGCTGCTGCACGCTCTCGCTGCGTTGCGCCCTCAGATTCCCGATATGAAACTGCGGGCAGTTCATGTTGATCATGGTTTGCAGGCCGCGAGTACTGATTGGGCGCAACATTGTCAGGCCGTCTGCAAAAACCTCAGCGTAGAACTCACGGTGCTCTCGGTTGACGTGACGGACGCCAAGCTGTTTGGCCCCGAGGCGGCGGCGCGCAATGCCCGCTATGCGGCGCTGGCTAGGGTATTGCTGCCGGAAGAAACGCTGTTATTGGCCCAGCATCAGGATGACCAGGCAGAAACCTATTGGCTGCAGCTCATGCGGGGTGGTGGTGTGCATGGTTTGTCGGGTATGCCGGCGACGGCCCCATTTGCCGCGGGCAAGGTGCTGAGACCTTTACTCGATTCGCGTCGTATTGACTTGCAGGCCTACGCTGAGACCGCCTGCATTCAGTGGGTTGAAGATCCGACCAATGCAGATTCTGAGTTTGATCGTAATTTTGTGCGTCATCACTTGTTGCCAGTAGTGAAGCAGCGTTGGCCGGAGGCGGCGCCAGCGATAGCGCGAAGCGCACGTTATGCTGCTGAAGCGGCTGAGCTCACTGAAGCGTTGGCGGCTATTGATGCGACTGGAATCTGGGACGGTTGCAGTCTGGGCATTCCTGAATTATTGCGTTTGCCCGAGCTGCGCCAGCGAAATCTGCTGCGGTACTTAATTCGCAGCGCGGGGCTGCCTGTGCCCTCGGAAGTTCGCCTGCAGGAAATCTGGAGCAGCCTATTGTTTGCTGCTGCCGACGCCCAGCCTCGCGTGCGCTGGCGGGGTGGGTTTGCAGCGCGTTACCGGGACCGTTTGTTCGTGTTGCCCACGGCAGCTGATAGCAATCCTAATACAGCAGCATTTGTGCTGGAGCGTAATGCCGCAGTAAACGGTAAGTTGTTGGCAGTGGATGAGGCTGTTGGTCTTATAGGTTTTCGTGAGACGGTGGGGCAGGGCCTTGATCCGAGGCTATTGCAGTGGCCGCTGCAGCTTCGTTTTCGTGAGGGCGGTGAACGGCTTCGTCCGCAAGGTGCAGCTAATACTCGTAGCCTGAAGAACTTGTTGCAGGAGCGCGGGGTACTACCTTGGCGTCGCAATACGCTGCCGCTTTTCTACAGCGGCGATGAGTTAGTGGCTATTGGCGATATCTGGTTGGCGCACGAATATTGCGTTGCTGTCGGCGAACCCGGGCTGCTGCCGGTCTGGAAATCCGCCTTTCAGTTATGCCATCCGATCCGCGAGAGTCATTAAATACTTGGCTCTGAGCGCCGGTTTTCATTGTGATGAACCCGGTGCTCTGGTATCTTTTAACCCCGAGTAGGGTTCTCCTCTGGAGTATGGATGCCGGGCTTCGCAGGATGCATAAAACCTCAGGTTTTAATGTAAAAAGCCACTTGAAGAAAAAACTCTAAGTTATTGCGCAAATTGCAATTTTTTTATGGAGCCTGATCGGGACGACATTGCTGAGCGTCTTTTCAGGCGTACTATGGGATTCATTCATGCCCCGTTTTGTTTTTGTTACTGGTGGTGTCGTTTCGTCGTTGGGTAAAGGGATTACCTCGGCCTCGCTCGGTGCCATTCTTGAGGCCCGCGGCCTTACCGTCAGCATGATCAAGCTCGACCCTTATCTGAACGTCGATCCTGGCACCATGAGTCCTTTCCAGCATGGCGAGGTGTTTGTCAC
>JABIQA010000175.1 GCA_018699155.1 Chromatiales bacterium | reverse complement strand
TTTTATTGAAGACAACAACAACGTCTTATATATAGGCTTAGCAATCGGCTACGGGTTCTAGCATGATCAAAAAGCCAACCCTAAAACATAAAAAAACCGGCTTTGAGCCGGTTTTTTTATGTTTTAGGCAAGCGAGTCACATGCCGGAATAGTTCGGACCGCCTCCCCCTTCGGGGCAGGCCCAGTTAATGTTCTGGGCCGGATCTTTAATATCGCAGGTTTTGCAGTGCACGCAGTTCTGTGCGTTGATCTTGAACTTTTGCTCACCGCCCTCTTCAACGATTTCGTAAACGCCGGCCGGACAATAACGCGTTGCCGGCTCGCCAAACTTAGGCAAATTCTGCTCCAGAGGAATTGAGGCATCAGCCAGCTGCAAATGCACAGGCTGATCTTCTTCGTGATTAGTGCTCGACAAATACACCGAAGACAGCAAATCAAAGCTCAGCTTGCCATCTGGCATCGGATAATCGATGGGTTTGGCTTTACTAACATCAGTGAGCCCTGCGTAATCCGGATTGGGATTATGGAGTGTGAACGGCAGCTTGCCGCGGAAAATAGTCTGATCGATCCAGATTAAAGGTGCGCCAATAATAGTGCCGAACTTATGCAGTAACGGGCCGTAGTTTCTGGCACGCCATAACTCGTCATACACCCACGATGTTTTAATTCGATTGAGGTAATCGACGCCGGTATTAAACGGGCCATCCTTCTGCAGCGTCTCGAACACACTTTCAGCCGCTAACATGCCGGTCTTCATCGCAGTGTGCGAGCCTTTGATTTTGGCACCATTCAAAAAGCCTGCTTCACAACCGGCCAGCAAACCACCCGGAAAAGCCAACTGCGGCAGAGACTGAACACCGCCTTTATTTACCGCACGTGCGCCATAGGAAATACGCTTACCGCCGGTGAGGTATTGACTGATCTTCGGGTTGTGTTTCCAGCGCTGAAACTCTTTGTACGGATTCAAGTTCGGGTTGGAATAGTTCAGTGCAATAATGAAGCCGCAATACACCAGGTTGTCTTTGGCGTGATATAGGAAACCACCGCCTTCGGTGTGGCTGTCCAGCGGCCATCCAAAACTGTGCACCACCTTGCCAGCCTCATGTTTAGCCGGGTCAACTTCCCAGATTTCTTTAATGCCAATGCCATAGTGCTGCGGATCGCCGCCGTGAGCCCGCAGATTAAACTGGCTCTCAAGCTGCTTGCCCAGACTGCCGCGACAACCTTCTGCAAAAATGGTTAATGGCGCACGCAGTTCGTAACCGGGCTCAAAAGCTGATTTATGCGAACCATCTGCTGCGACACCCATATCGCCGGTAATCACACCGATAACTTTGCCTTCTTCAACAATTACATCGGATGCAGGAAAACCAGGAAATATATTGACGCCCATGCTCTCAGCGTGCTCTCCCAGCCACTTGCAAAGCTCACCCAACGAAACAATGCTGTTGCCTTCGTTATGCATTGGCCCGGGAATAAATATATTCGGTACCTTTATGCCACCATCCGGGCCGGACATAAAATAGAAGTCGTCACCGGTGACCGGGGTGGTGACAGGCGGGCTCATTTGTTTCCAATTCGGCAGTAACTCATCAAGTGCTGTGGTCTCAAACACAGCCCCGGAAAGAATGTGTCCGCCAACTTCTGCGGCCTTCTCAACCAGACAAATATTCATTTCCCGGCCAGCAGCTTCGCCCAGCTGCATAAGCCGGATGGCTGCAGACAAACCGCATGGGCCTGCGCCCACGATCACAGCATCAAATTCCATTTGTTCGCGTTCTGACACGTTGCCTTCCTGTGTGGAGGGATAAACCGCAGCATGCGAGATATCCATTGAATTACATGCGTTAAACCTGCCCGAAAACAAGCATAAGAAAATGCGGCATTATTGTAGCATCGGTGAACGCAATTTTAAGTTGGGGCGCGGCTAATAGACGGGCTTACAGAGAAAATTCACCCACCAAGGGCATTTTTAATGCATTCTATAGTGATGCCTCAATACGCCAAACACGAAGCGCTGTACCTAATGCGCATGGACGAAATGGGTCTGGAGCCGGATATCGCTCAGCGTGAAGCCCTGCATAGCTTAGCCCGTGTCCATGCCGGCTTGTTTCAGGGTCGCCCGCGCACCAGTATGCTCCGTGTGCTAAAAAGCAAATTTGACGGTAACTCTGTCGCCTCACCGGTAAAGGGGCTGTACATGTGGGGTGGTGTCGGCCGCGGCAAAACGACACTCATGGATGTGTTCTTTGAGTCACTGCCATTTGACGACAAACTCCGCTATCACTTTCACCGTTTAATGTACCGGGTGCATAACAGGCTCGCCGAACTGAATAATGTCGAAGACCCTATTCAGGTCGTGGCGGATGAACTTGCCGACCAGGCTCGGGTAATTTGCTTTGATGAGTTCTTTGTATCAGATATTGGTGATGCAATGATTCTAGGGCGGCTGATGCAGGCCCTCTTTGAACGTCATGTGACTCTAGTTGCCACATCTAATATTCCTCCTGAGAATCTCTACACCGACGGTCTGCAACGACAACAATTTTTACCTTGCATAGCATTGCTCGAGAAACACACCGAAGTGCTGCATGTGGATGCTGATGTCGACTACCGTTTGCGAGTACTTGAACAAGCCGAGATCTATCACTCACCGCTCGACGCGCTAGCCAACCAAAATCTGCAGCGCTACTTTGATCAGATTGCCCCGGATGAAGGCAGTAGTGGTCAAAGCATCGAAATTCTGGGTCGCAACCTCACCACCATCCGCCGCTCCGACGGTATTGCCTGGTTCAGTTTTACCACTCTCTGCGACGGGCCCCGCAGCAAAGACGATTACATCGAACTCGCACGTACATTCTCAACCATACTGCTATCCAATGTCCCGGTCATGGGGCTAGAACAGGAAGATCAGGCACGACGCTTTGTTGCGCTCGTTGATGAATTCTATGATCGGCGGGTAAAACTCATTGTTTCCGCCGAAGTACCCATCAGCGAACTGTATCTGGGCAAGCGAGTTGCAATGGAATTTGAGCGCACCGAAAGCCGCTTGCTCGAGATGCAATCGAAGGCATATCTGGCTGAGGCACATTTGCCATAAGCAACACCCGTCATCGAATCCGCTGCAGGCTGCTCTTAAATGGCTTATCTGTATTGGGGTTCAGGCGACGTCTCAGGTAGAATTAATAGCTAACTCAGGTTTTATTTAAGTAAGGGTCACACAATGACGGGCAAGCTGGTTTTATGCCGCCACGGGCAAAGCGAATGGAACAAACAAAACCTGTTTACAGGTTGGTATGACATTGATCTTACCGAGCAGGGGCGCGCGGAAGCCATTGCCGCTGGTCAGGAATTAGCCAAACTCGACATTAAGTTCGATGTGGCCTACACCTCGGTTCTGAAGCGTGCCATCCGCACACTCTGGTACATCATGGAAGAAATGGATCGATTGTGGATTCCGGTTTACCGCGATTACCGTCTTAATGAACGCAGCTATGGTGCGCTTCAAGGCTTGAACAAAACCGAGACAGCAGCAAAATACGGTGATGAACAGGTGCATATCTGGCGGCGCAGTTACGATATTCCCCCACCTGAATTGGAAGAAAGCGACGAACGCCACCCGTGTCATGACGCACGGTATACCGGCATCACCGACTTACCTGCAAGCGAATCGCTCAAGACTACTCTTGATCGAGTAAAACCTTATTGGGATGAAGTCATTGTTCCTGATCTGAAAGCCGGCAAGAACGTCATCATCGCGGCACACGGCAACAGTCTACGCGCACTTGTGAAATTGCTGGATGGTATTTCTGATGAAGATATCACTAGCCTGAATATTCCTACAGGCATTCCCCTGCTCTATGAACTTGATGAAAATCTCAAGCCCATCAGCAGCGGCTATGTCGGTGATCCTGAGGCCGCGAAAGCTGCCGCAGAAGCTGTTGCCAATCAAGCGAAAGGCTAAACCGTGCCCGTGTATCAACTAGGCCAACAAAAACCCCACTTGGCTGATGGCGTTTTTGTTGCGCCCGATGCCAACATAATTGGCGATGTGGTGCTCCACGAAGGCGCCAGCATCTGGTTCGGCGCCACCCTGCGCGGCGACATCGAAACCATTAGCGTCGGCAAGAACAGTAACATTCAGGATGGCTCGGTCATGCACACCGATGCACACAACCCCTGCACCGTGCGTGACAATGTAACGGTCGGTCACCTCGTGATGCTGCACGGTTGCGATATCGGCGACAACTCACTCATCGGTATTGGTGCGGTCATTCTGAACGGTGCCAAAATCGGCAAGAACTGTATCGTTGGTGCTGATGCATTAGTTACCGAAGGCAAAGTGTTTCCAGATGGCGTCCTATTGATGGGCTCGCCGGCAAAAGTGGCACGTGAAGTCACCCCTGAAGAAATCGAAATGATGGCCGCCAGCGCCGAACGCTACGCCAAACGCGGTCAGCGTTACCTGGAAGAACTCACAAAGCTATAACCGACACTGCAGTTTAAGCATGCAAATGGATGCCATAAAGGTCTCTAAAATCATCAAGAATACCGCGTCGGAAAGGCCTTGGCGAAGGTGAGTGACTTAAGCTGTGCAGATGTCGACTAACAGGCCACATGCGTTGAGTCAGCCTTTACCCCTAAAACCCGAAAGATCACTCCACCGGATCAATCAATCGGATCAATCCCTCCTGGGCCACAGACGCCACCAGAAGGCCTTCCTGGGTAAACACCTGTGCACGCGATAGCCCACGTGCGCCCGATGCGCTCGGGCTGTCGTAAGAAAACAGCAGCCACTCATCCACCCGGCAAGGGTGATGGAACCACAACGCATGATCCAAACTCGCCATAATCACGTTGTCATGCATGTACGCAATGCCATGCGGCAAAGTTGATGTAGCAATCAGACCGTAGTCCGAAACATAGGCAAGCAGACGTTGATGCAATGAAGGTTTATCGGGCAACGGATCGATAGCTTTCATCCACACCTGTTTGGTTGGCGCCTGTTTCTCAGGGTTATCAAAATTAGGCATCTGCACGGGACGGACATAAAACGGACGTTCGGTAGTAACAAAACGACTCATTCGCTCCGGTGCCCTTGCCAGCGCATCGCGACTGATATCTTTCAGGTCAAGCAGCTCATCCGGACCAGGCACATCGGGTGGGTCAAACTGATGCTGAACGCCCGGCTCCAGCTCTTGAAATGAGACAGCCATATTGAAAATCTGCTTGCCATGCTGAATAGCCACAACACGGCGATTCGAAAAACTGCCGCCATCACGCGCGCGATCAACTTCATAAACAATAGGGAGATCAACATCACCACGACGCAGAAAATAAGCATGCAGCGAATGCGGCACTCGGTCAGTCACTGTCTGAGATGCCGCAGACAATGCCTGCCCCAATACCTGCCCGCCAAACACCTGAGGGGTACCAATATCGCGCGATTGCCCACGAAATATATTGTCCTCAATCCTTTCGAGATCAAGCAATTGCACTAAGTCTTTGAGAACCGGGTCCATGAACATACCTCGTCAGTGTCAGCCCAATAATTGTAACCCGATTAACAGCCGCATTCTCTAAGCCGGCCACGATTTGGGCAATTGCACAGCTAGTGTCATACTCGGGCTATTAACAGCAAATTGACTTAAACCATCCGGAGTAAGGCATGACTGATTTAGGCGCAACCGCAGGCACCCCTCCCAAGCCGATACGACAGAGCAAGCGTGCGCATGCGTTTGCCATCATCGGTCTTATTCTTATCGCAGTAAGCGGCCCCATGGCAAAGGCTGGAGTATTTTCCCCCATGGTGGGCATGCTCGGCTTCACTATTGCCTCGCTGCTGTTATTTATCGCACTTATTATTGGTGTCCGTGCTCTGCTCGGAAACCGCCATAGCAATGTGCTAAAAAACACCCTCACCACCTGGTTGGTTGTTGTTGCAGGCTTAGGTGTTACTGTCTTAAACATTGCCACGATCGTCGGCACTTCAGGCGCACCGGCAATTCATGACGTGACTAGCGATGTTTCAACTCCGCCGCAATTTGTTGACATTATTGAATTACGTCAGGCCGCCAATGCGCCAAATCCTTATGCCTATCAGGATGATGGCAGCGCCCAATTGCAGATTGCTGCGTTTCCTGAGATCAAAACAATCGTACTTACAGAAAGCTATGCCAATGCCTTTGCAGAGGCGCTGGCTGCTGCAGAAGCTATGGGCTGGGAAATTGTCGCTGCAGTGCCCGCCGAAGGGCGAATTGAAGCAGTTGCATCAACCGCGTATGTGGGCTTTAAAGACGATGTGGTTATCAGGGTTCGTGACGATGGCAATGCCATTGCTGTGGATATTCGCTCTAAATCCAGAATGGGCAAAGGCGATATGGGTGCGAATGCTGCACGCATTCTGGCTTGGAAAAAATTGCTGCTGAACTAGGGCAGCGAACTATCGCTAAAGCTGAAGGCTAGACGCCGGCCAAAAAGTAAAGACCAATAGTCTCGGCCTCGCACGCAGGGCGTTTCTGGCCTTCAACCTCGACGGTAATATTTAGAATAAACTGCAGTGCACCGGCGCGTTTACGTGCTGATTTCAGCGTTGCACGCACCCGCACTTTACTGTTCACCGGCACCATCGCTTTGAAACGAACCTTGTTCATTCCGTAGTTAATAACCCGTTCTAGACCAACAAAATCAACAAAGTTCTGAATAAGACTGGGGATAAGCGATACGGTTAAGTAGCCGTGGGCAATAGTTGAACCAATCGGCAACTCAGCCGCACAGCGCTCTTCATCGACATGGATCCATTGATCATCGTCGGTGGCTTCAGCGAACTTGTTAATACGGGCTTGGTCGACAAGCACCCAGTCAGACACCCCTACTTCAGTACCTATCAGCGCGCGCGCATCTTCCATTGTTGCTACTACGTGTGACATTCAATCTTTCCCTGTTCGCAACCCCTGATTCCAGGGTCATCAGTAATATCGGTGGTTCAACAAGGCGGGAGTATATCCCAGCCTATACCGGAGCGCAGTTAGCTTTTTCCGCCGTAGACCAGTTCCATTAGCTGGGCACGCATCACCGGATCGGTGTCGAATTCACCATGCATAGCATTGGTCACCATATTGATGTCTTTCTTATAAACGCCCCGCGTGGTCATGCACTCATGCTGGGCCTCTAAAATGACAGCAACACCACGGGGCTTCAGTACATCATTAATGCAATCGGCAATCTGCTTGGTGAGCCTCTCCTGAACTTGCAGCCGCTTGGATAGAGCCGCAACCACCTTCACCAGTTTACTCACCCCAACCACACGGTCGGAAGGCAGATAGGCGATATGGGCTTTACCCATAAACGGTGCGATATGATGCTCACAATGTGATTCAAAATCGATGTCTTTAAGCACCACGATGTCGTTATAACCTTCGGCATCGGGGAATGAAGTACCCAGAATTTCACGCGGATCCAGCGAGTAGCCGCCAAACCACTCGTCATAGCAGTTAAGCACCCGCGTGGGGGTGCGCAGCAGGCCTTTACGCCCGGCATCCTCACCCATCCAACTTAATAGCGTACGGACAGCCTCTTCGGCTTCTTCGCGGCTAGGCCGCTTCATGTCAGTCATAATTTACTCTGCTGTTGGTTGCTAAGTCCTTAGCAACCCGGTTCAAACGCGACGCTGCCTTATACCGGCAAGCTCATCGGGTGTATTAAAACTTTCGGTGCTGCCGGCTACAGGCTGGATCAGCGCTGTATCGGCATCAAGCAAGAGCTGCCTTGGGCCCATAACACCGTGCCCGTCGGATGCAACTGAAGCCTGCAATATCTTAAGGGTAGCGGGTTCATAGATGGCACACAATGGTTCAGGCTTGCCGTCCGAGCCTACAAATGCGGTCGCGCCACGGTGCGGTTCACGGCGGTGAATTAATTCCCTGAGCAGATTGGCAGTAATCGATGGCATATCGCAGGCCACCACCAACCAAGCGCTCTCCGGTTCCAGTTTATGCGCGGCTAACAGACCACCGGCCGGACCCAGTTCGGTTTGTTGGTCAAGGACTTGTGAGTAGGCAGCCCGCAAACTATCGCCGCTCTGATCGCTCCGGATACTAACCCGAACATCGCTCACCACTTTAGCCAGCACGCTAACCAGAAAATCGAGTTGCGCCTGCTCAGCGACCACAACTGCAGCCTTATCACTGCCGAAACGCCTGCTCCTACCGCCCGCCAGCACCAGCGCCTTCAGGTCAATGCTCAAGGTTTACTCCGGACTCCGGAAATCACTTTTGCCACCGGTCTTGCTCAGCAATCGAGTGTCACGAATTACAATGTCATGCGACAGCGCTTTGCACATATCATAAATGGTTAGTGCGGCAACACTGGCACCCGTGAGCGCCTCCATCTCAACGCCGGTTTTGTGAGCAAGCCCCACCTCACAGTCAATCCATACTTCGCCATTCGGCTTCAGTTCAATAGTGAACTTACAACGCTCTAGACCAATGGGGTGACAAAACGGAATGAGTTCATGGGTTTTTTTAGCGGCCATGGTGCCGGCGATAATGGCCGTCTGAAATACGGGGCCCTTCTTGGTTACGATGTCATCGCCGCTGATCGCTGCCTGCACCTGTTCCGGCAGCACCACAATCGATCGCGCTACTGCCGTGCGGGCCGTGATCTTTTTGTTGCCAACATCGACCATAGTTGGTTGATTATTGGCATCTACATGACTAAAGCCGGAATGATTCACAGGCACCTCTGCTACTCGGATTGCGCCGGCACCGGCGTCGGTGAACGGCCACTGATGATTGCCGCAACAGTGATTAAACACATTGAGACAATACCCCAACTTAAACCAATAACCACGCCGGCATCAATAATGCCGCGCCAAGGTTGGGGCACCTGCCTGATAAGTACGACAGCACCGACAATTAATGCGGTTCCAATCCAGACAACCTTGGCGGTGCGTTTGCCGGCACCGAAGTAGCCGACACAATAAAAGGGTGCCAGCAAACCGTTGACCCAACCTACACCCGAGCGCAACGACAAGGCTCGTTCTACGGTGCGTGGCGCAAAGCTTTTCTGAAACCCCCGATAGCCTTCCGAATAGGCCATGAAAGCAGTGTTCGCAAGAAACAGCGCCCAGTGAAGCATGCTCCACTCGTAGTTCAAGGCTTCGAACATGTATTTACTCAGGCGCGTTGCTGCATCCACCAGCACCAGCACCACGCCACCAATACCCCAGCTTGCAGCCAGAAGACCGGCGACTCTATGTGTAGCTTGCAGTGTGGGAGAATACACGGGCACTTATATAACCTGGGAGCTGAACTCAATTCTTTAAAACCGGATTGTTCACGCTGCGATTCAGCGTTTCAAGCTGCTATTATTGACTGCTAAGCTCACAAATGAAACCGCAGCACTCCGTGGATACAAAGAAACTCGACAAAACTATAAAGAATCTCCGACAATACTATGCCCAGTACAATTATCGAAAAGCTCTGGAATGAACATTTAGTTGCCGATTTGGGTGATGGCACCTCGCTCATCTACATCGATCGTGTGTTTCTGCATGAACGCACGGGCAGCGTAGCCCTCAAAAGCCTTGAGGCGGCAAGCCGTTCTGTGCGTAATCCAGAGCAAACTTTCTGCACCATGGATCACATCGTCGACACCTTTCCCGGGCGCACCGACAAGACAATGATGCCCAGCGGCACCGACTTTATCGTTGCCACCCGCGATGCATCACACGCGGCCGGCATCAATCTGTTCGATTTGGGCGACCGGCGCCAGGGCATTGCGCACGTTATTTCACCGGAACAGGGCATCGCCCTCCCCGGCGTTACGCTCGTATGCCCCGACAGCCACACCGGCACCTTAGGCGGTTTGGGCGCGCTGGCCTGGGGTATTGGCTCAACCGAAGCCGAGCACGCATTGGTAACGAAAACACTCGTCGTGAAAAAACCCAAAACGATGCGAGTTACATTTACCGGCAGCCTGAAACCGGGGATTACCGCCAAAGACATGATCCTAAAACTCATCGGTGAGCACACCGCCTCCGGTGGTATTGGGTATGCGATCGAGTTTGCCGGTGAAGCTGTGCGCAATCTCGAAATCGAGGCACGACTCACTCTGTGCAATATGACCGTTGAGTTTGGTGCCTGGAGTGGCATGGTCGCACCGGACCAGAAAACCATCGACTACGTAAAAGGTCGGCCTTACGCGCCCACCGATGATCAATGGGACAAAGCGGTCGAATATTGGCGCACCCTCAAAACTGATGACGGTGCCCGCTTCGACAAAGAGATTGTCATCGATTGCGATGCGATCGTGCCGCAGGTCTCCTGGGGCACCAGCCCGATGCATGAAACAGGTATCGATCAATCCGTGCCCGACCCTGCTGCTGAAACAGATGAAGGCAAGCGCACAGCAATAGAAAAAGCGCTCGAATACATGGCGCTTGAACCCGGCACCGCGATGGAAGGCATCCCCATTGATGCGGCCTTTATCGGCTCGTGCACTAATAGCCGTATCAGTGATCTGCGTGAAGTGGCCGCAATACTGAAAGGCCGCAAGGTTGCCGAGGGCGTTAAAGCGATTTGCGTACCGGGCTCCGGTTTGGTTAAACAAGCTGCAGAAGCCGAGGGCCTCGACAAGGTTTTCACCGATGCTGGCTTTGAGTGGCGCGAATCGGGTTGTTCTATGTGCTTCTATGCAGGCGGCGAAAGCTTTGGTTTTGAAGAGCGGGTCGTCAGTAGCACCAACCGCAACTTCGAAAACCGGCAGGGCCCGCGAACCCGAACTCATCTGGCAAGCCCGACCACCGTGGCCGCCTGTGCGATCAAAGGTCATCTGACCGACGTTCGTAATATTGATAACGATTAAGCGAAGATCATCATGGAAAAATTTACCGTACTTGAAGCCATTGCCGCACCGATTCTTCGCATCAATATCGACACCGACGTCATCATTCCCAGTCGTGAGATGAAGCGCGTCTCGAAGGAAGGTCTTAGCGATGGCATGTTTGCCAACTGGCGTTACACCGAACCCGGTGGCCGTGAAGAACAAGCAGACTTTATCCTTAATCAGGAACCGTATCGTCAAGCAAAGATCATTCTTTCAGGCGACAACTTCGGCTGCGGTTCTTCACGTGAACACGCGGTTTGGGCATTGCATGAATGGGGCATCCGGGCAATCATTGCGCCCGGCTTTGGCAACATCTTCTATGGCAACTGTATTCGTAACGGAATTTTGCCGGTTGTGCTCGCCAATGATGTCGTAGAAAATATTGCGGCACAGGTCGAAGCAAACCCTGCCAACAACCTGGTAAACGTCAACCTGAGCAACTGCACCGTTACCGCAGCCGACGGACTCGCGCACGCCTTTGAGATCGGACCGGGTGACCGCGAGATGTTACTCGAAGGGCTCGATGCCATCGCCGTAACACAGCGTCGCGATGATGAGATCCTTGCCTTTCAGGCACGTGACCGACTCAAGCGCCCGTGGATATACCTGGAAGAATGATTTCAGCGAGAAAAGTGCCGCTCGTGTTAGCCGCATTAATCCGACCTGTAACGACTCCCTGCATTGTTTATGGAAAAACTGCAGCATGAACTGCCTTCAAGGCAACAAAAAAGCCCCGCAATGCGGGGCTTTTTTGTTCATTAACGGGATGCTAGAAGTTGTACTGCAAGCCTAAGCTGGTGGTCAGAATATCGGCATCGAATTTAACTTGCTGATCTTTAGTTACAGTGGGCCCAGTGCTAGTGACATAACTGAATGTACCGGCCCCATCGAAGCGATAGGCATCCACCGCAAGCTGCAAGGTTAACTGAGGAATCATTGTCCAACGAACACCCACACCATAACTCACAGCAGGCTCGGTACCGGATGCCGAAAACCGAGACTGCCCATTAATGGGTGGAATGCCATCTTCAAACTCGATGACGGTGAAATCACTGTCCCATTTGGCAATACCCAGCCCCAACTGCCCATAGACATCAAAACCACTGTCGCCAAATGGCCAAATTAACTTCATGTGCACCGACAGTGCCTCGGCCTCAGTTTTATCCTGATCCTGTCCAGCAATGCCATCGCCATTGGTTACGTATTCACCCAAGGTGCTGTAACGAGCTTCCATAGAAACCCAGTCTGCAAGACGATAACCACCCCAAACCTGCAATGAAGCATCTTTATCATCGATGGAAACCACATCACTTTGCACCACATAGGTTGGCCCACGGAATGCATTTTCATTAACTTTTGCAGCGCCGGCACTAACACCGGCAAACCAACCTTCTTTGGGGGCCTCTGCAAATGCACTTGCGGACAACAAACTTATCGCGACGACAGCAACTAACTGCTTTCTCATTTTTAACCCCTTTCATACATCAGGTCGTTCAGCAAAACCATTTAGCACAGCGCCATCATGGGCGAAGGCCAATAAAATAATTGATCTATTGTTAAATCAACATTAGCATAAAAGCGCATTTGCGCCTGTATCAAACTGTAATGACGAGCCTTTCACAGGGGCAACTGACAACGCCACATCAAGAAACAACATCACTACTCGGCGCCAATGACACCATCGGCGATCATCTCAGCAATCTCTTTCTCGTTGTAACCCAGCTCAACCAGCACCTCTTTCGAATACTGCCCTACCCGCGGCACGTCACGATGAGCACCGAAACGCTTGCCATCCATTTCAATGGGCAGCGCCGGCAATCTAATCGGCTGACCTTTGAACTCACCATCGGGAACAGTGATGTCCACCAAGCCGCCGCTGGCATTCAGGTGATCATCGTCAAACAGATCTTCAGGTCGCGCGATTGGCGCAAACGGCAGACCGGTTTTCTCAAGCTTGGTCATGAGATCGGCCTTGGTGTATTGCTTGAAGGTTTCTTTAATGATCGGGAGCAGTTTTTGTTTATTAGTCACCCGGTCATTATTGGTTTTGTAGGCGGGGTCATGGGCCAGTTCGTCCAAACCGAAGGCATCGCACAACAGCAACCACTGCTTATCGCTCACCACACCGACAAACACCTGATCATCCGAGGTTTGGAACACCTGATATATGGCCCAGGCAGAAACGCGCGCGGGCATGGGTGCTGCTGCATTGCCGGTCACTGCTTTCTGGGCCATATGCTGACCCACCAAGAACACAGTGCTCTCGAACAATGATGAGGTAACCTGCTGACCCTTTCCGGTCACTGTGCGCTGAAACAACGCTGCTAAAATCGCGAGTGAGCCGAACATACCGCCCTGCACATCAATCACTGAAGCCCCGGCTCGTAATGGCTGCCCCGGCGGACCGGTCATATAGGCAAGGCCGCCCATCATCTGCGCCACTTCGTCGAGCGCTGTGCGGTTTTCATAAGGGCCTGGCAAGAAACCTTTCTCCGAGCAATAGATAACGCTGGGGTTAAGTTCTTTAATAGCTGCGTAGCCAAACCCAAGCCGGTCCATAGTGCCCGAGCGAAAGTTTTCGATAACCACATCAGCGGTTTCTAACAGTTTAAGCACCGCTGCCTTACCCGCCTCTGACTTCAGGTCGACCAGCAAGTTGCGCTTGTTGCGGTTGTACATTGGAAAGTAGCCCGAGCCGGAACCCAGCAGCTTGCGGGTCGCATCGCCCTTAACAGGCTCCACCTTGATTACGTCAGCGCCCATATCGGCCAGCATGAGGCCCGCGGCCGGGCCCATGACCATATGGGTGAATTCAACAACTTTAATGCCCTTCAGGGGCAGGTTTTCGCTCATGGTTATGCCTTTTTTTATGCCTACTACCGGCCAAATTCCTATAAAATCTGCAGCCTCCGGTCGATGAAGGCGCGCAAACTCCTCGTAATCAAAGGGTTTTAATCGCAAGCCGCCCGCAGATCGCAAGACAAACTTGCGGTGACCTTATTAATTGAGCGAATTATCGCCCAGCACGGGGCATATTGGAAATAGCAGCGTGCCTGGGGACAGCAATAAAGGAATCAGACAATGAACAGCATCGACCATTCAGGCTTGGACGTTTTAATCAGTGAAGTGGGCCCGCGTGATGGCCTGCAGAGCATTCAGGCCATCATGCCCACTGAGGCAAAAAAGGCGTGGATTAAAGCTGAAGCCGATGCCGGTGTGCCGGAGATTGAAGTGGGCTCATTTGTGCCACCCAAGCTCATGCCGCAACTTGCCGATACCGCAGAAATCGTTGCCTACGCCCGAACTATTCCGGGCTTGCAGGTGGCGGCTCTGGTGCCGAACTTCCGCGGCGCTGAAAATGCCATTAAGGCCGGTGCCCATAAAATTTCGCTGCCACTCTCGGTGAGCGAAACCCACAGCCAGCGCAATTTGAATCGCACCCATGAACAGGTGTTTGGGGAAATTGCCAAGGTTGTGGCGCTCATTGGTTCGCTGCCTGAAGATCAGCGCCCCGGTTTCGAAGGCAGCCTGTCCACCGCATTCGGTTGCAGTATTGAAGGCGTGGTTAAGCAGGACAAGGTTGTTGAAATTGCGGCGCGACTGATGGCGCTCGGCTGCGATGAGGTCGGTCTTTCCGACACCACGGGCTCTGCCAACCCTGCCCAGCTGCGCAACATG
>JABIQA010000146.1 GCA_018699155.1 Chromatiales bacterium | reverse complement strand
TTGAAGAATCAGTAATGCAATTTAATCCTGATTTGGATGCAGAGAAACTGCGTGATCGTGATTATCTTGTTGCTGTTTGCGAGCGCATGGAGATTCGTGTTGAAGACGGTTACGGTAACGGTAAGCTGCTGATTGAAGTGTTTGAGAAAACTGTCGAGGACCAGCTGTTTGAACCGACCTTTATTACCGGCTACCCCGCTGAGGTTTCACCGCTAGCACGGCGCACTACGGCAGACTCATGGCTCACCGACCGCTTTGAGTTCTTTGTGCACGGTCGCGAATTGGCCAATGGTTTTGCTGAGTTAAACGATGCCGAAGATCAGGCAGAACGTTTCCGACATCAGGTTGCCCAGAAAGATGCCGGCGACGATGAAGCCATGTTTTACGATGCTGATTATATCAATGCGCTTGAAATCGGGTTGCCCCCGACCGCAGGCCTGGGTATTGGTATCGATCGTTTGGTCATGTTTCTGACCGATGCGCCATCGATTCGTGATGTGCTGTTATTTCCGCATTTGAGGAAGCTGCAGGATTAATTTTTGGCCGGGTTCTCACCAATAAAAAAACCCGCGACAGCGGGTTTTTTTATTGGTTGTATACTGGCTAAAAGCATTGCTAAGCAACGAGTTTAGCCAGTTAGGCCGTTCGACAGAACTTCAGAATATGCCCGTTAAATGGCTTTTCAAGGTAGTCGGTATGCACCGGTTTGCTGTGGGTGCTGGCAAAGCCGTAGCCGTCCATTAGCGTGGTGAATTTACTCTTTCTGCCGCGGCCCGGGTCAGTCACAATGACTTCGCAGGTTGGTTCTGCATGATGCTCAATAAAGTTTGCGAGCAGTTCGATATGCTGGTCTTCATACAGTATATCGCTGCCAATAATCAAATCGAAGTGACCAAGGTTATCCTGTTTGTCATTCCAGTCGACCCGGTAAAAATTGATGATGTCATCACCGTTTAACCGGGCATTTCTTTCTAAAAATAGTTCAACTTCGGGGTGATAGTCGGTCGCTGTAACATCGTCATGCTGTTTGTTAAGAAACAAACTCGCTAAGGCTATTCCGCAACCGATTTCCAATATGCGTTTGCCTCTGGTTGGATAATTCATCATGTGGTTTGCAAGCACCACGCCGCTGGGCCAGATCACGCCGAATAGGGGCCATGAAGCAGAGGATATGCCCAGTGTTTCCGCAGTGTGTTCAGGGTCGCTGAACTGTTGGTTGTCACGCAATGTGCAGAGATGGATGTCGGTATTGCCCACCTCAATGGTTTGGTAGCGAACCCGTGCGGGTGCGGTCATAGATTTATTCCTGCAGTCTGAAGAGACTCGGTCAGCTATATAGGCGATAAATGACAAACTCTTAAGTGTATTGAGGTTATAGCAATGCGCTAGCAGCGCAAGGTATTTCGCTCTACAGGCGTTGCGGTGGCAGCACTTCAGCAGGGTGCGCGGCGCGAATTGGTCATCCGTCATCCATGCATAGATTTATCTTTCGCTGGAGGGCTATTATGAAGCCATGATTCAACGTCTTATTGTTCTTTGGCTTTGTTTGCTGTGTTGCGCATTTGCTGCAGCGGAGAATCTATTTGATGGTAATGGTGTTGCGCTCACCAGGAGCGATCTGTTTGCCGCAATTAGCGCTGCTGATGTGGTGGTGCTTGGTGAAGTGCACACCGATGCTGGTGGTCATCGGTGGCAGCAGAATCTGCTGCGTGACCTGGTTGACCAGAACATCAAGTTTATCTTGTCAGTTGAAGAATTCGACCGCAGTCAGCAGTCAGCACTGGATGAGTTCTCCGATAAAAAAATAGATGGGCAGGCGCTTAAAGGCATTCGAGCTTTTGTTGGTCCGTCGGTGCGTGATCAATGGTTTGAGTGGTATCTGCCGCAGCTGGAAATTGCCCGCGACGGAGGCGTTTCATTAATCGCGAGTAACTCGCCGCTTAAGTATTCCCGTATGGCCCGCAACCTGGGCTGCACAAATATCAGCGATCTTACCGATGCTCAGCGTGCGCTATTTGAGTGCCCGTTGCTGCCAGCAGACCCTATATACCAGGCGCGGTTTTATAGGGCCATGGAGAAGGTTGCACGCAACAATCAGAAGTTGGGCATGAAACCGCTTGGTCAGGCTCAGATGTCAAAAATGTTCCGGGCGCATCGCGTTTGGGATGCAACCATGGCCGGTTCGATCGCCGATGCCCGTGAGCGCTATAAACTTAAACTGGTGCATATCGTTGGCAGCTTTCATTCTGACTACAACGGTGGTTTGATTCAGGAGTTGCAGGCACGGGTCGCATCCGACCGTGTTCTGGTGATCTCAATTCGACCGGGCCGGGCTGCTCAGTTGCCCGCATCCGATCAGCGACGTGCCGATGTACTGGTGTATAAGGGGACATGACAATGAGTAGAAGTAATCGGCTGGATAACGCCGTTGATAGCAGTGACAGCAAAGATAATATCGATGCCTCTAAGCTTTCACGCCGAACCATGCTCGGCTTGGCCGCAGGTTCCGCAGGTCTCGCTTTTACCGCCGCCTGCAGTCCAGAGGGCAGTTCGCCATCGGCAGCGACCGGCGCGGCGTTGAGCGGCAATATTCAGGCACCCTTCAAAAGCATGCGCGATTATGTGGCTGCGCTTGATGCATATGGCCTGGTTATGCGGATAGCCGAAGTCAATCAGGATGAGTATGAGGCCACCGCACTGATGTGCCGTGCTCGCGACCAGCATGGCATGCGGGGTGCACCATGCTTTATGTTTGATGAGGTTATTATCGACGGCAAGAAGGTGAAGGGACCATTGCTGGTGAATGAAAGCGGTAACTCGCATGCTGAGTGCATTGCCTTCGGTCTTGCACCGGTGGATGACGGGCCGATTAGTGCGGAACCGTTTAACAGCTACCGCAAAGCCCGCCAGCATGTCGAGCAGTTGTTATTAGCAAACGACGGCGAGTACCCGACAATACCCCCGGTAGTTGTTGAAGCCGCTAACTCACCGTGTAAAGAAGTGGTGTTGCATGGAGATGAAATAGACCTGACGAAGTTTGCGTTTATTCAGGGCAACCCGGCCGATGCTGGGCGCTACATCAATACCGGTCAGGTTTACACGCGGCACCCGAAGTACGGCGTGAACTTCGGCACCTATCGTTGTCATCTGCGCGGCCCGCGTGAGTTAGGCCTTAACTCGGAACCCGGGCAGACCGGCTATCGCCATTTGAAAGCGGCGCAGGCCCGCGGCGAAAAGGTGGCGAAGGTTTCAATAGTGCTCACGCCCGATCCTTACGTGTGGATGGTGGCGGGCAGTAAAATGTCTTTCGGCAAAAATGGATTAGTGGATGAGATGTCCATCGCCGGCGGTTTGGCAGGGCAGAGCATAGAGACTGTAAAGTGCGAGACTAACGACTTTATGGTGCCGGCCAATGCCGAAATGATTATCGAAGGCGAGGTGCCGCTCGATGACCTGCGTCCGGAAGGCCCTTATGCCGAGATGGTAGGTTATCAGGGCAAGGTGAAGGATGAAGTCTTCTGGCTGCGGGTTACTGCCGTAACCCATCGGCGCAATCCTTGGTTGATGAACAATTTTACCGGTGTGCAGGCTGGCGCATTAATGGCTGCCGGTCATGCGCGCTCGTTTATGCGTCTAAAACAGAATCATCCTGACGTTGTGGATTTCTTTCCTGATACGCGTGCGGTCGGGTTCTATTTTGTCAGTATCAATAAAACTCGGCCAGGTCAGGGCTTGGAAATTGCCCGGGCGATAGCAGAGCGCGATTTCTTTGCGAAGATTGTGGTGGTGCTTGATGACGATGTCGATGTGACCGATCATGATGCGGTGCTCGCGGCTATAGGGGCGCGATGGCAACCGTATGGCAATCTGCAGGTTTATGAAGAAAGGCCGGCTTTGCCATTGGATCCCAGTTCGGTCAAAGTGGGTAAGGGCAGCAAGATAGCAATCGATGCCACGCGGCAGTGGCCAGAAGAAAATGGCCCGGCGGTGTTTCCTGCAACGAATGAATCGTTGCTATTGGCAGGGGCGCCGGATGCGTTTGCGAATGTCGATGCTAAGTGGGGCGACTCTCTGCGCCTTTGGCGGGCCGGACCAGGTTAGCTTGCCGGAGCAGACCTTATAAGCTTAATGTTGTATAACTTTTGTATGACCCGGGAGATCCTGCATGGCAGTTTGGCACACCAAGACAGATCAGCCTCAACTTGTGCCCAAGTTTATGAGTTGGTTGGAAAAGCGCAATCCGCACGAGCCTGAGTTCCATCAGGCTGTTTACGAAGTCGGTATTAATGTGTTGCCTTTTTTACGCAAACATCCCGAGTATATGGATGCCGCCATCTTTGGTCGCTTAACCGAGCCTGATCGTATTATTACTTTCCGTGTCGTTTGGTGCGACGATAAAAACAAAGTGCATATTAACCGTGGTTATCGGGTTCAGCATTGCAATGCTATAGGGCCTTATAAGGGCGGTATTCGTTTTCACCCCAGTGTGAATCTCAGTATTCTTAAGTTTCTCGCGTTTGAACAAACGTTTAAGAACAGCCTTACCGGCTTGCCTTTGGGTGGTGGTAAAGGTGGCTCCGATTTTGATCCTAAGGGAAAGTCCGATGCCGAGGTTATGCGATTCTGCCAATCCTTTATGACTGAGTTGTATCGACATATAGGCCCTGATACAGATGTGCCTGCCGGCGATATTGGTGTGGGCGCGCGTGAGGTCAGTTATTTATTTGGTCAGTACAAGCGCTTGTCAAATACCTTTACCGGTGTGATGACCGGTAAAGGTTTGTCGTTCGGCGGCAGTCAGATTCGTACCGAAGCCACTGGCTACGGTTGCGTTTACATGATGGAGGATATGCTGGCCACCCGTGGAGATACATTAGAAGGCAAAATTGCTGTGGTCTCGGGGTCGGGCAATGTCGCTCAATATGCCGTTGATAAGCTGATCGAGCAGGGTGCTAAGCCGGTCACGATGTCCGATTCATCCGGTTTTATTTTTGACCCTGCCGGCATTGATTGTGCCAAGTTGCAATGGATTCGCGAGCTCAAAGATGTTCGCCGCGGGCGTATTTCGGAATACGCCGATGAGTTCGGCGTGAAGTTTTACCCTGGCCAACGCCCATGGAATGTACCGTGCGAACTTGCATTTCCCTGTGCAACTCAGAATGAACTTAATATGCATGAGGCGAGGGCATTAATCGCCAGCGGCTGCATCGGTGTGTCGGAGGGAGCCAACATGCCCTCTGAACAGGATGCCATTGAGGTGTTCCAACAGGCGAGAATTCTGTTTGCACCCAGTAAAGCGGCCAACGCCGGAGGCGTTGCTGTTTCCGGGCTGGAGATGAGTCAAAACAGTATCCGGATGTCATGGAGTCGCGATGAGCTGAACAACCAGCTCCGCGATATCATGCGCAACATTCATGGCAAGTGTGAGCAATACGGGCGCGAAGATGATGAGTACGTCAATTACTTAAAAGGGGCAAATATTGCCGGCTTTGTGAAGGTGGCCGATGCGATGCTCGCCTATGGTGTGATGTGAATTGGTGGTATGAGCAGAGCTAAGACGGTGCTCAAAAGCACAACATCTAAAGAAACACTCTGCTATAGTCGGCTTCGTCTTGGCGCACTTCGGTCTGCGCCATCCACTTAAGCAAGGCAGATTCGCCAGTTTAAGTTTTTAAAACAAAGTCTGGACCGAACCTCGTGCAACCGTTGCAATAACGATTTCTGCACATTGGTCAGACGCTCCGGGAATGCAAGGAATGTTTTTCCGGCGGATGTTGCACACAGCAACATCCGACAACAGGAGTAAATCCCCACATGTTATTTAATGAGCTCGGTCTTTCGGCCGAACTGCTGCGTGCTATTGAACAGCAGGGTTACAACGAAACCACCCCCATTCAAGAACAGGCCATTCCGCTTGTTCTTAAGGGCGTCGACCTGCTGGCCGGTGCCCAAACCGGTACGGGTAAGACAGCTGGTTTTACGCTGCCAATGTTGCAGCGTTTGCAGGAGCGCCAGGAAAGTAACCCATCAGGAAAAGCCAGGGTACGTGCACTGATTCTTACGCCAACCCGTGAGCTTGCTGCTCAGGTTGCCGAGAGTGTTGAGCAGTATGGTCGTTATTTACCGTTCCGCACTACGGTGATTTTTGGCGGTGTAAAACCCGGTAAGCAAATCGACAGACTGCGTCGCGGCGTGGAAATTATTGTCGCCACTCCCGGGCGTTTGCTCGATCATATGAACCAGGGCAACGTCGATCTTTCGACCGTTGAAATTCTGATTTTGGATGAAGCCGATCGAATGCTCGATATGGGTTTTATTCGTGATATTCGCAAAATTCTGAAGGTACTACCAAAGAGTCGTCAGACTTTGTTGTTCTCAGCGACCTTCTCGAAAGAGATTAAATCACTTGCCAATGACTTTCTTCGTGACCCCAAAGAAGTTCAGGTGACGCCGCAAAACACGGCAGTGGAGCGAGTGAGTCAACTGGTGTATCCGGTGGACAAGGGCCGCAAGCGTGAGCTGTTATCGCACCGCATTGGCTCCGAAAACTGGAGCCAGGTGCTGGTGTTTACCCGCACTAAGCACGGTGCAAACAAGCTGGCTGAACAATTAGGAAAAGACGGCATTAATGCGGAAGCTATTCATGGCAATAAGTCGCAGAGTGCGCGTACCAAGGCATTGAGCAATTTTAAGGCTGGTCAGACGCGAGTGCTGGTGGCTACTGATATTGCCGCACGCGGTATTGATATTGACCGTTTGCCCTATGTGGTGAACTACGAACTGCCCAACGTACCGGAAGACTACGTTCATCGTATCGGCCGCACAGCGCGCGCCGGTGAAAATGGCCATGCCTTGTCATTGGTTTGTGTTGATGAACTGAAGTTGCTGAGTGATATTGAAAAGCTGCTGGGCGAAAAAATACCTAAGGAAGTGATTCCAGGTTACGAAGTTGATCCGAGTATTAGAGCGGAGCCTATTCAGAATGGCAGAGGCGGTGGTCGCGGTAACTCACCCCGTCGAGGCGGTGGTGGAAAATCGCAGGGCAAGCCTGGTGGCGCTCGATCTGGGCCGTATAAAGGTAAGTCCGGCGGCAACAGTGGTTCTGGTTCCAGGCGGCCGGGCGGCAGTAGCCGCGGAAGACGCACGGGCTAAGCTGATTGGGTTATGTTGAGTATTGTTTAATTGAACCGAGAGACTTTTAGTGAGTAATACAGAAGTTATAGAGCCGGCTTTTCAGTCCCAGCGTTTTAGCTGTCCTGTGTGCGGCGAATTGCATGATCAGGTGTGGCTTAACCTCTACGCTGAACAGGTGAGCAACCCTGCCGGGGTGCCGTTGCGCATTGAGGGTGCAGGACTGGAAATGCTGAAGAAGAATTCGCAGTTTCCGCCAGAAGTGCTTGAGCAGAAGGTGGCGTACTGGAATAAGGTTAACAATGGGGAAGTGTTTCTTGACCGCTGGGCATCTGTAACTACTGACTTGTTTGTTGCTGGTATGGAGTTAAGCGTTTGCCGCGGGTGCATGGCAGTCCAAATCTGGGTGGGTGGCCAGATGGTTTCGCGTTAGTTTCGTAGGTTAGGATATTAAAAGGAGGTCGGCTTGTGGTTTTGCAGTTGAGACAATATTCATCGTTGCTGCTGCTCATGGCCGCAATGGCATCAACGGCGGGTTATTCAGCGCAGCCTTTGCTACCTTCGCCGGAGTCTTCTGAGTTTTGTCAGCGTGCACAGCAGTTATTGGCTGGCACTCTTCTCCTAAGTGACAACCGCGTGTTTACCAATATGGCGGAATACCGTCACTCCAAGCCGATGATTGATCCGTTAAAGACTTATCAGGTTGTGGCCTATCAGGCCACCACACCCATTTTGGTATCGTGCAAGCTGAAGGGCGCTGCGCATATCCGTGCAGCTTACGGTGAGTCGGCGGCGGGTAAGCAGCAACCCTGTTCGAGTGTTACCCGTATTGCCCGCGAGCAGGCGATAACCGAGTTGCAGGCTGAAGGCAATGTAACTGGTGCCGATGCGGTCAGAGCGATGGTTGTTGAGAATAACGAGCCTGCAATTACCGGCTACAGTTATCTTGCCGATTATGAATTGAGCTATGTGGATACTAACGATGTGCTACACATTAATTCTAATTGGAAATTAAATGATTACGACAGTTGGCTGACCTGGGTATTGCCTGAGGCTCTCGAGGGACAGAACTACTGCAATATTCCTACGGTTGAGTACATTAAAGGTCTGGCTGCAGGCTCCATAACATCCGGCACAATAATTACCACCGATGATGACGCGCAGGTGACACCGCAGTAGATTTTCACAGCCACATTAGTCAGGTATGCTTGCATCGAAGACTTTACTGCTGGTTGGTTAAGCGAATTGGACGAAGGTTGAAAATGGCAGAAAAGGCGCATTGGTTTCCTGTACTGGCCTCCAGCGAGCTCGGAAAGAAGCCGCTGGCAAAAACCCGCTTCGGGGAGAGGCTGGTGTTTTGGCGCAGCAAAGAAAGCGTTGTGTGCATGCCCAACCGCTGCCCGCATCGGGGTGCCGCGTTAAGCCTCGGAAGGGTTGTGAACAACAATATTGCCTGTCCTTTTCATGGTCTGGAATTTGCCCCGGGCGGAAAATGCGTGCATATGCCGGTGGAGCAGAGTCAGCGTATTACTGATGATTTTGGGCTTCGCTCATACACAGTGTGCGAAGTGGATGGCTACGTATGGCTGTGGCGCGGTGACGAGTCGCCTGCCGCTGAGCTTCCTCCAGTGCCAAAGCATTCAGGCCTTATTGGACTCCGCTACGGTGAATCAACTTCGGTGTGGCCGGCCCATTACACTCGCTGCATCGAAAATGTTTGCGACTTTAGTCACCTGCCGTTTGTGCATTCAAAAACTATCGGCCGTGCTATGCGTGATGGACCAACACCGGTTGAGCTCGAGGAATTCACCGGAGGGTTT
Organism: Chromatiales bacterium; assembly: GCA_018699155.1. Lineage (GTDB taxonomy): Bacteria > Pseudomonadota > Gammaproteobacteria > Steroidobacterales > JABIQA01. Next base: position 11,904 of record JABIQA010000146.1, on the reverse strand, counting down.
CGCGGTCATTTAATGAAGCAAAAAGGCCCCAAGCCGGTGCTCGAGTTTTTGTACCCGAATATGTGGATGCTGCATGCTTCCCATAACATCTATATGACTGCTGTGTTTGTTCCGGTGGATGATCACAGCACTGAGGTTTACGGGCGCAGCTATTACCGCTTGCCAATTCCAAAGATACTGGCTGACGGGTACACCCGTTTATCGCAGCTCATAGTATTTGCGGAAGACTGGCCGGTTGTTGCCAGCCAGGAACCCTGGGATGTGAATGACGCTAGCGATGAAAGGCTTCTGCCCAGCGATGCCCCGGTGATTGCGTACCGCAAGTTGTTGCGTAATTATCAATAGCCTGCATATCGTTTAACGGCTAAGTCTCGCGCGCCTGAGCGCAATTCAGGTGTTTTAAGCGCTTGATATTTATTTTGTACTGTGCAAAATAGCTGAATGGTCATCACAGCCCCTGCAAAAACGGAAAAGAACGATGCCCGCTGGGCCAAAACCCGGCGTAAGTTGCTTGATGGCGGCCGCAGCGTGTTTTCGGGGCAAGGCGTTGAAGCCACCACGGTGCTCGACATTATCCGTGCTGCTGGCGTATCGCAGCCGTCCTTCTACAACCACTTTGAATCCAAAGATGCATTGGCGCGAGAGATTGCGGCAGAGTTTTTTCGTCAGGACCGCGAGCGCAAGTTGCAGGTGTTTGAAGAGGTTAAAGACCCGGCGGTTGCCATTGCCATAAACGTGCAACAGACACTTTCTATAGCGACTGATGATCCGGTCATAGCCTGGACATTTATTAAGAGTGACCACTTACGCGCACTGGTAATTTCCAGTGATAAAGACCCTCTTGCGGCGATGATTAATGCGGGCGTTAAACAAAAACGATTCGATGTGCGAAGTGCACGTACTGTGGCAATCACAATTCGCGGTGCAGCGTTGGCGGTGGTGCAGGATGTATTAAACGGTACGGCCGATAAAAATGCCGTGCGGGAGTTTCAATGTTTGGTGTTGCGGATGTTGGGTATTTCGCCGCAGGAATGCACCGTTGTTGTGAAGCAGGCGGCAGCATTATTTCGTGCCGTAAGCATTTAGGAGTTTAGAGTGTATACAAACGTATGGTATGTAGCGGGGTTTTCAAAAGATCTCGAAAAAGATCCGATTAAAGTCACCATGCTGGGTGCAGATTTTGTGTTGTTTCGTGAGATGGACGGTACTCCGAATTGCATCAGTAATATCTGCCCGCATCGAGGTGCGAGCATGGCTGACGGTATAATTTATAAGGACGGGTCTCTAGGTTGCCCGTTTCATGGTTGGCGTTTCGATGGTGAGGGTACCTGTACTTTAATTCCGTCGCGCTGTGATCATGAGCCACAGGTTGTTGCCCCAGGTGTAAAAACGGATGCCTATCCTACCGTTGAGCAGTATGGCTGTATTTGGGTATTTTTGGGTGATGACCTCGATGCTGCTTCGCCTATTTTTGATGTTCCCGAGTGGGAAGATGATGCCTTCCATCATACGACTAATGAAGAAATCTGGGAGGCCGACTATGTGACTTCGAAGTTCACAAACCTGGATTATGTGCATCTTCCCGTGGTGCATGGCATTTTGTTTCAGGGTAATGAGAACCCGATTCAGGCACCCGAGCATGTTGTCACTAGCACTGAGCATGGCTTTCAATCGGTGATGCGAGTTAACCCGGCACCCAGCGAGGGTGTTTGGAGTGAAATGCGAGAGGAGGGCGCGAAGGTCGAATCGAGAATGAGATTCTTTATTCCTGGTTTTACCCTGCGTGGGCAGGTTGAGATCGGCGGCATTGGCTCGGGCGAATTCAATATTTTCTATGAATTTACGACGCCTATTGATGAGCATCGCACGATGATGCGCCATATCTTTCTGCGCAATTATCGTATGGAGGCAGATTTTGATGCCGAGCATACGCGCCGTAATCTGCAAAACATTCATCAGGACAAAGATCTTGCTGAACGCCTAAGGCCATTGGTTGCTCCTGACGGGCCAAACCCTGACGGGTTCTATGCGCATGATGAAGATAAAATCATGCTGACCTATTGGGGTCTGATGGAGCAAATGCGCAACAAGGGCTGGCAGCTTGATCGCAGTAAGTTGCAGGCCGCTGATACTAAGGTTCGCATCATCCCCTCGCCCAATCGAAAAGCGAACCCAGAAGGCTGGGCTTATCCAGCCGTAGCCTTGTTAGACCCTGCAGATATTACTCAGACCTCTGTGAAGGATCTTAAGTATGTTGATATCGATAACGTGGAGGCAACGCGAGCTAAAGATTACGGTAAATCTGAGCCGGTGGTACCAAGAGATGCAAAATCGAAAGCGACGATGGAATGGGAGGATGAAGCCCTAGCGATGATCGAGAAAGCCCCCGGCTTTATACAGCCCATGATCATTAAAAATGCTGAAAAAGCAGCTAGGGAGAAGGGCAGTAATTTCGTCACAGTTGAGCTCATGGAAGAGTTACAGGCAAAACAAAATGGTGGTGTGGCTCCGTCAGCTGATGGCTCTGCTCCAAAACCGAAAATGGCAAAACGTAAACAATCAGAAGGAAGTGCTATGCAGAACGGACAAGAACTCGCGGGTAAAGTTGTTATTGTAACCGGTGGTACAATGGGTATTGGTTTTGGTATGGCTACACGCCTAGCCAAGTACGGAGCGAACATTGTCATTACCAGTCGTAATGCCGATACAGGTGAGGAAGCCCTAGCTCGCTTATCTAAAGCCGCGGGTGTTAAAGCCAATGCGGTTGCCTATTTCCAAATGGATATTAGCAAAGAACCTGACAACGAAAATCTTGTGAAGTTTGCTGTTGATACCTTCGGTCGACTTGATTCTATTATTAATAATGCTGTCTACCCAGGGGATTTCCAGATGTTGGGTGATGAGCCGTTGGATAGTTTCAAGCAGGTTGTCGATACCAATATTACTGGTACTTATCTCGGCATGAAATTCGCCATTAAACAGTTTCTCGCACAGGGTGCCGAAACCGGCGATAACTATTCCATTATCAATATCAGCTCAGGTGCTACCCGTGATACGGGTATGCGCATGGCGCCGTACATCGCGTCGAAGCGCGCAGTTGAAGGCTTAACTCAGGCTGCAGCGCTGGAGTATTCACGGCAGGGTATTCGCGTGAACACACTGTTGTTTGGTGTTTTCGAAACCGAGAAAGCTATTCAGTTTCATGATGCTATGCCGGAATTTGAGCAAAAGAATGCCGCCAAACATCATGTTGGCCGTTTTGGGGATCCTGAGCACGATGCCGGTGAAGCTGCGGCTTACCTCATCTCTGAGCGTGGCTCATTTGTGACCGGCACCACAATGATTCTCGATGGCGGTATGTGCCTATAGTTGTTATATCCGGGTGGCATTGTTGGGCGCGTGTCACTCCGGATGAAGGTTCGCTGCATTTAGGCAATCCATTCGCCTTGCAGTTGCTTTGCCTTACCAGCGGGCCTGTTCGTGCGCAAGCGCGACCTATTGCCGATGGCTTGTAATGCGGCATCTGCATAGGCTGAATTTGTTGCTGCTGAGCAGGGCCAGAATGATTTGTCTGATGCGCGCGGCCTTCTGCCTGCTTATGCAGAGAGTTAGCTGCGACTCAATAGATGGATTTCCCGAGAGTCGACCGGCATATTGCCTCAGTAATGTCGGTGGGCCATCGGCTTGTTTTGTGTTTGCCGGAAGCATCGCGTTTAATAGCCCCGACTAATCTATTGACCCTGTATTTCCTTGGGGTCATTCGCTGAGCAATTTCCCCGGAGACCGGCATGCGCCGTGAGACAGAAACCTTTGACGACGGTGCGCAGACTGTGCGGGTTTTCGATGCGAATAACCGCGTGGTTCGCATTGAAACCTACGCGAGCATCGACGTGCTCAAAGCCGCTATCGACTATCTCTATGACGAAGCAGATAACAACATTGAACGTATTGTTTATAGCGGTACTGGAGAGGAGTTACGAAGAATGTATTTCGATGCGGACGGTAATGAAATTGCCGATGCCAATGCAGCCCCGGTTCGTTGGGCAGCGATGGATGGCTCTGACGAGGGCTTTGACCTCAAAGGCGCAGAGCAGCTAAGCGTAAAGGAAATTGATGATGAGTAATTCGTTTAGCGATCTCGCCGCTGAGCTCGCACCAGGTATTCTTAAAAATCTGGAGTCTCTCGGTTATATCGAGATGACTCCGATTCAGGCAGAGAGCCTGCCGCATATTCTCTCGGGCAAAGACGTTATTGGTCAGGCGCGCACGGGATCGGGTAAAACGGCGGCCTTCGGTCTTGGTTTGATCTCCGTGCTCGACACCCAAATATTTGATGTGCAGGCGCTGGTACTTTGTCCTACCCGGGAGCTGGCAGATCAGGTGGCTAAGGCCATTAGGCAATTGGCGCGCGCAACGCCGAATGTGAAGATTCTTTCATTATGCGGCGGAGCACCGTTTCGGCCACAGGCCGCATCATTGGAATACGGCGCGCATATTGTTGTGGGCACGCCCGGTCGCATTGAGGATCATCTGCGTAAGAAAACGCTTGTGCTTGATGCGTTGAAAGTACTGGTGCTTGACGAGGCCGACCGGATGCTCGACATGGGTTTTCAGGACAGTATCGAGAACATCATTGAGCAGGTGCCACAGCAGCGGCAGACGCTGCTGTTTAGTGCAACCTTCCCTGATTCAATTCGTTCGGTTACCTCAAGTGTAATGGATGATCCGGTCACCATTGAGGTGGCGGCGGGTCATGACAACAGCACTATTGAACAGCATTTCTACCTGGTCAATGACAGCGCCGAAGACCGGGCTAATGTGGTGCAGTTGCTGTTGTTGCAGCACGCACCTAATTCAGCGGTTGTATTTTGTAATATGAAGAAGGAGGTTGCCGAACTCGCAGAGCAATTGGTCGAGGCCGGTTTTTCTGCTTTGGCTTTGCATGGTGATTTGGAACAGCGCGATCGCGACAGCACACTGGTGCGATTTGCTAATGGCAGCGCCACCGTGCTGGTCGCCACCGATGTTGCCGCACGCGGACTCGATATCGAAAGCCTTGATGCGGTGATTAACTTCCAATTGGCACATGATCCAGAAGTGCATGTGCATCGTGTTGGACGCACAGGCAGAGCAGGGCAGCAGGGCAGCGCATTTACGCTGTACTCACCGCGTGAGGGCCGCAAAATTACCGCGCTGGAAGAGCTGTTGCAGTATTCGGTTGAGCCAGAGAGTCTGCCATCATCGAGCTTGATGAGTCAGCAGCCGGCCGCGGCCACGATGACAACACTGCGAATTGATGGCGGTAAGAAACAGAAATTGCGCCCGGGCGATATTCTGGGTGCTCTGACCGGGCAGGATGGCATTGCCGGCAGTGACGTTGGCAAGATTGCCATTTTTGATACCTGTGCCTATGTTGCTGTGAGTTCCGGCAGCGCTAATGCCGCTGTAAAGAAAATCAGCCGGGGCAAGCTCAAGGGGCGTTCATTCCGCGCCTGGACAATCTAGTTCTTAATGGGTTTAGCTCGATTGCGTGAAACGACGAAGCCTAAGCTAATAGCTTAGGCTCAGCTGAAAGCCTTTTTATTGTGGCTCATCGCGGGTAAAAACCGGCACGTTGGCTGTCGACATTGCTGCGTTATACCGGTAGCCGGCCACTTTGAATTTTTTCAGTTCGTCGGCATCGCTAATGCCCTGCTTAATTATCCAGGCGCTCATCAGGCCGCGGGCTTTCTTTGCATAGAAGCTGATGATTTTATAGTTACCGTTTTTCAGGTCTTTAAACGCCGGGCTTACGATATTGGCATTAAGTGCCTTTTTATCGACAGCCTTGAAATATTCATTCGAGGCAAGGTTCACCACAGTATCTGATTTCAGTTTTTTGAGTTGCTTGTTGAGGGCATCGGTAATCCGGTTGTCCCAGAATTGGTAGAGATCTTTGCCGCGTTGATTGGCAAACTTGGTGCCCATCTCAAGGCGATACGGTTGAATTAAATCCATCGGGCGCAGCAGACCATAAAGGCCGGAGAGAATCCGCAGATGCTCCTGAGCAAATTTGAGTTCATTGGCAGAAAACGTCTCTGCTTCAAGGCCGGTATAGACATCACCCTTAAAGGCCATCGCCGCCTGTTTAGCATTCTTCCGCGTAAATGGGGTATGCCATTCCATAAATCGCTCGAAATTAAGGTTGCCCAAGTTTTCGCTAATGCCCATTAGTGCCGATACGCCGCCGGGGCTAAGTTTTTGTAAGTCGTTGATCAGTAACTGTGATTCCGCGAGAAATACTGGCTTGCTGGCAATTTTAGCCGCCACAGGGGTTTCGAAATCGAGGGTTTTCGCTGGGGATACGAGTATTAGCATTCTTAAAGTGTGTCGAAAAAGTGCGGTGGCGACAAGGGCTGCTGTATGGCGGGGTGCTCCATGGGCTGGCGTTGGCTGTGCAATTGCCCTTACTTCATCGCCCCTGAGCGCGTAACATCAGCGCCTTATTAGGTTTTAGGGTGAAAATGACTGATGTCTGGCGCTGCAGCAGATACCCCGGTTCTTAAAGTTATGGGTGCACATCGTGCGTTTGCTGCTAGGCAGGCGCTACAAGACGTGAGTCTCAGCGCTTCTAGCGGCGAGATCATTGCGTTGCTCGGGCCGAATGGCGCGGGTAAAACGACCCTAATGCGCGCTGTCGCGGGGCGGTTGAAGTTGGATGCAGGCACTGTCAGTGTCGTTGGTCTTGATCCGTATATTGACTCCACCGCGCGGGCTAAACTGGGTATCGTGCCGCAAACTATCGCTTTGTATCCGGCGCTCACTGCCCGGCAGAATCTTGATGTATTCGCCCGGCTGGCCGGTTTGCGCGGGGCTGCTATTGCCGATGCCATAAACCTCGCTTTAGACCGCGCTCAATTAACCGAACGTGCCGAAGAGTCTCTCGGCAGTTTGTCAGGCGGCATGCAGCGCCGGTTAAACATTGTTGTCGGCACCTTGCAGAACCCTTTGGTGTTACTGCTTGATGAGCCCACCGTTGGTGTCGATCTCGATGCCCGGCAAACAATTCATGCATTACTTCATGACCTGCGTAACACGGGCATGAGTATTCTAATGAGTACCCATGATTTTGAACAGGCTACTACCATTGCTGACAGGGTCGCATTTATGGCCAATGGGCGCTTGCTGGCCGAAGGGCCGGTGGCCAGTCTCGTGAGGCAGGTTTTTGGTGATAGCAAGGAGGGTGTGGTGGCATTTAATGCTTCAGTGGGCCAAAAAGCCGGGCGCATTTTGAGTGACTTTGGTCTGCGTGCCACCAGTGATGAACGCTTATGGAGCGGCCCGGTAACCGGAGGTTATCAGGCGCTGGACGCATTAGAGAAAGAACTGAAGGAGGCCGGCGTGCATGTCGCCGAAATACGCCTGCGCGATCCCGGCCTTGATGGTGTGTTTATGCATTTAACGGAGCATGCATCATGACTGCAGCAATGTTTCGTGCCATGTGGTTAAACCTGCTGAACGACCGCGGGGCTCTTATTATGGCCTTTGTAATGCCGGTGTTGTTTTTTCTGGTTATGGCCGAAATATTTAGTAGTGCTTCTGGTTCCCAAATGCAGATTCGGGTGGCGTTTGTTGATGAAGTGAAGGATGACCTCAGTATACGTCTGCTCGATGCATTGAAAACCAGCGACTCAATCGAGGTCATCAATACCGAAGGGTTTGGCCGTGAGCAACTTACCGATTTAGTTGTCCGAGGCACCGCGGACGTGGGTTTGCTGGTGCGTGCTGAGGGTCGGCGTCTTGATGATGCTGGCGGCTTCGGGCCGTCGCCATTGGTGCTTATTAATGATCCCTCACGCGGGGTGACTGTACAGATGCTAAGTGGTCAGATTCAACAGGCTTATTTTTCAGCATTGCCGGATGTTGCGCTCGGTAGTGTTGCGAATGTTCTCGAGGACCAGTTTATTGAGTTTGATGATGAGCAGCGTGCGGACCTTGACGAGGGCTTGAGCGAAATGGGTGTTGCCGCCTCCGAAGGGCAGCAAGTCGGTTGGTCGGTGGATGACATTGTTGAACCACAGGCAGTCACCGGTCCGCCGATGGCCACCAATCATGTGGGGTACTACGCCGGTGCTGTAGCATTTATGTTCCTGCTATTTTCCAGCATGAGTGGCGCAACCTCACTTACTGAGGAACGCGAGTCGGGTGTTCTTGATCGTATTCTTGCAGGACCTGGCGGCATGGTTGTCATGGTCAACGGTAAGTTCCTGTTTCTTGCCGCGCAGGGCTGTGTGCAGATGCTGCTCATTTTTATGACAGCGTGGGTCGTGTACGGGGTTGATTTGCCCGGGCACTGGCAATTGTGGTCGCTGATTACTTTGATTGCTTCTATGGCCGCCGCTGGTTTGGCGTTGCTGGTGGCGGCGATATGCCGTACGCCGGCGCAGGCAAGAAATATGGCGAACATTACCGTGATATTGCTGTCTGTTATTGGTGGCAGTATGGTGCCGAGGTTTTTCATGCCGCCCTGGCTGCGTGAGCTGGGTTGGTTTACACCGAACACTTGGGTGCTTGAGGCCTATTCATCGGTGTTTTGGCGAAACCAGGGCCTTGAGAGTTTGTTGTTGCCCTGTGGGCTATTACTCTCACTTACCGTTGTCTCGTTGCTTGGCGCTCAATGGTTTTCCGCCTATAGAGCTAGGCTATAGCGCTGTGCTCGGTTTATAATTCTTATTCTGATAACCCCTTAAGGGTCACTGTTTCACAACTATTTCATGTCTCATTTATTCACTAATATCGGCGTCATGCTGCTCTGCTTTTTTGCGATGGAGGCAGTGGCTTTTTTGAGTCACAAATACGTTATGCATGGTTTTTTATGGTGCTGGCACGAGTCGCATCATACTGCTCGGGAAAGTTGGTTTGAACAGAATGATCTATTTGCATTCATATTCGCTGTACCATCGATTGCCGCTATCTGGTTCGGTACTAACGGGCACCCATTGTTGCTCTGGGCTGGCATTGGCGTAGCTTTATACGGCCTTGTGTATTTCATATTCCATGATGTGATTGTTCACCGGCGAATTCGCACCGGCTACATTCCCAAAAGCTCGTACATGCGACGTATCGTCGAGGCCCATTGGGTGCATCACTCAACCAAGGGTAAAGAGGGTGCGGTGTCATTCGGGTTTATTTACTCAAAGCCGGTGGCTGAGTTGGTGGAAGAGCGAGATGCACTGGCAAAGTCGCGGAAGGACCAAACGCTAAAGCCTCACGGTGTTTCCTGACTTAGGGGTTTAATGGACGGCTGGTGGTGCTGTCCACAGATCACTATCGCGAGGTGCTGGCTGTGTCTTGTTATCGAACCACGATGCCTTTAAGGCATCAATCATACCTTCGGCAATACCCAGCAGTTTTCGGCGCTTGCGTACGACAACGCGCTCATCCAATGCGCTTACCCCGCGTTGGCGTACTTTATCGCCAATTGCTTTGTACACTCCGCGGGCCGAAGCCACAGCCCATGCTGATCTGAAACCTAAGGCGCGTAAGCCCTGATCGGCTGATGCATAGTAACGATCAGCCTCGTTGAGCAAGCGTTCAACCACCTTTATTAGTGCTGCAGAATACTCCGGATTGGAAAGTTCTTGCGGAGGAATGCCAGCGGCTGCCAGCCAGTCTTCAGGTAGGTACACTCGACCAATGAGTGCATCTTCACGCACATCACGCGAGATGTTCGTGAGTTGGAAGGCAATTCCCAGGTCGGTTGCACGCTGCAAAGCTGCTTCATCACGGGCACCCATCACATAGGCCATCATCAAGCCGACAACACCAGCAACGTAGTAGCAATACTGCAGGGTTTCATCAAAACTTTTGTATTGATGCTCCGCTGCATCCATAGCAAACCCTTCCAGCAGCTCCAATGGGTAGCGGCCGGGGATCTCATTAGCTTTTAGAACATAACGAAGGCCTTCGAAGATAGGGTCATCTGAAGGTTTATTATCAATTGCAGCCTGAGTTTTTTCTTTAAGTTGATCTAGAACTCGCCGGGTTACTTCTGCGTCTTGGGGTTGACTGTTGAAACCCAGTTCCTGATTATCAATAACGTCGTCACAATGCCGACACCAGGCATAAAGCATATAGGCGTTGTCGCGTGTCTCTTCATTAAACAGTTTTGCAGCGGTAGCAAAGCTCTTAGAGCCGCTCTTAATGATCAGCCTGCTGGTGTCGACCAATGCTGCATGTTTTGGATCTTTCAATTCTTGCTCCAGTCTTCTTCCATTAATCCGGCAGTTGCTTGTGCTGAGTTAATGACTCCGGGAATACCTGCCCCTGGATGTGTACCTGCGCCAACAAAATAAAGCCCCTTGATTGCCTTATCTCTATTATGAACCCTAAACCAAGCGCTTTGAAGCAAAGTAGGCTGTAGTGAAAAGGCAGAGCCGAGATGGGCATTTAAAGAGGATTCGAAATCCGGTGGCGTAAAGATTCGCGAACTAACGATTCTTTTGCGAAGACCCGGCATTACCCGGTCTTCTAGGCTTTGCAGAATACGATCACGCAGCAGCGGGCCGGCGGTTTCCCAGTCGACTTTACCTTTGCCGAGGTGGGGCACTGGGGCCAGCACGTAATGTGCGGAGTGCCCCGGTGGCGCCAGGCTGTCATCTGATACTGATGGTGAGTGCAGGTACAGTGAGAAATCATCGGCGAGTTCACCGCGATCAAAGATATCTTTAAGCAGCTCTTTGTAGCGTGGACCGAACAGAATTGAGTGATGGGCCAGGTTTTCGTATTTGCCTTCAATACCAAAGTAAACTAAAAACAGCGACATAGAATGATCGTTTCGCTCGAGTTTTTTAGCGGCAGGTTTGGCCGGAGCAGTCTCTCTCAGTAAATGTTTGTAGGTGTGCACGACATCTGCATTGCTGCCGACAAAATGACTGGCGATGAACTCGCCACTTTGTAACTTGACGCCGGTGACGCAATTATTCTCAGTAATAATTTCATCCACAGCAGCATTCAGGCGAATGCTGCCGCCCAGGTCTTCAAACAGTTTCACCAGTGCCGCAACAAGTGCGCCAGTCCCGCCACGGGGAAAGTGCACCCCGAATTTAAGTTCGAGAGTGTGAATGAGTGCATAGATGGATGAGGTAGTGAAAGGGTTTCCGCCAACCAGCAACGTGTGATAGCTAAATACCTGACGCAGCTTTTCGTCTTTAATAAAGCTGGCTACTTTGCTGTATACCGAGCGATAGGCCTGCAGTTGCACCAAGTTAGGCGCAGCTTTGACCATGCTCCAGATATTGAGAAAGGGCACATGCGCAAGTTTTTCATAGCCTTCCGCGTAAACAGCCGCCGAGTATTCACGAAATTTACGGTAGCCCTCAATATCCTTTGGGCTGAACTCTTTAATGGATGCTTCTAGCTGGGCTTCATCGCCGACATAGTCGAACTCGGTGCCATCGGGCCAGATCAGTCTATAAAACGGAGTCAATTCTTCAAACTTAATGTAGTCTTCGCGACGTTTGCCGCCGACAGTAAACAGGTCGTCGACCACCTGAGGCACGGTAAGCACCGTAGGTCCCGCATCAAACTTAAAACCATCTTGTTCCCACACATAGGCACGACCACCGGGTTTGTCGCGACTCTCGAGAATAATTGTGGGTATGCCAGAAGCCTGCAGCCTTATTGCCAGAGCGAGGCCACCAAAGCCACTGCCAATGACTATGGCTCGTTTTTCTGCAGTATTAGTACCGCTCATTCTGTTGTTATTCTCGCTAATAATTGATTGAAATAGGCTGAAAAATACAGCCCAGTACTTTAATGATTGGTCTATTTAACTATTCGTTGCTTAGTCAACAATGGATTGCGTTTGCGTCAGATAAGCGCAGCTTAATCATTTCATGCTTCGGGGTACTTAAAAACGGCTCG
>JABIQA010000176.1 GCA_018699155.1 Chromatiales bacterium | reverse complement strand
TTCGCCACTGCACCGGACCCCCGTGTAATTGGCGTTCGTGCCAGCTATCAGTTCGGCGGCACTTAAGCTTAGTCGCGAGTATTAGCCGGTTCAGTAATATCGGACCGTGTTGTTAAAAACCCCGGATACGTTTGACGTATACGGGGTTTTTTATGTGTGGGCGGAAGCAAGCGAAAGTCGCTGCCCGAGGTCTAGTCTAAGTCCGTTAGAGTGCGTCGATACTCAAAGAGCCCCCAGTCCGGACAATGACTGCAAAGCCTTGAAGTGATGCCGGTAGCTGATTGACAACCTCAGTGTCTGCCGTATCGCTCAGATAAATTAAAATACAGTCATCAGGGTTGCTGGCATTAACAGGTTCTCCTTCGCAAACCCCTGCGCCAATACCTGTTACGCCTGGAATATTAAGTAGCGCCATTGCCGCAGGGCCGGTTAGTGTCGATTCAATACTTTCAGGCTCGATAGCTGGCAATCCATCAGTTTGTTGTGTGCTCATAATAGAAGCCTCATTAGCATTAGGTTGTGTCGCAACATAGCTCAATGGAGTCGACGCGACCATAGTGGTTTCTCCTGCCGGAGTATCTTGATCGCAGCCCATAAGAAGCAGGCAAGTAGTACCTAATGTTAAGCACCGGGCAGCACTTTGAGAGAATAGTTTCATCGCAGTTATCCTTATCGGTCTGACGTATTCATCTGCCTAAATCACGTGAGCAGCAGGTTAAGGTTGGTTCTGGCCCTGCGAGTCTCGGTTTAGCGGCTCACGCGTGGTGTGTTCAAGATGGATAAACTCGCCAAGGAAAAATGATGGCTTAAATACCCCGTCAGTTGCAGCCGTGTGCTTTAGCCATGGGTGCCAAGAGACGGTTTAATTCAGTTACCATCGATAAGGATATCAAAGGCGCCGAGAACGTCGCTAATCTTGTTGGCTACGGTGATACCGCCGCCGCCCGCAAATAATAATCCCACTGGTTTGCGTTCATCACCTAGCGGTGGGTAATCCCAAGTGCAGGGTGAAGGATCATTTACGCAGTCCGGGGCAGGGTAGTTGGCATCTGCGGCCACAATCAAAGCCCCAGAGTCGCCACCCGCGCTAAAGTCGCTGTAACTGGCATCGTCTGCGGGCTTAATGATAATTTGATAAATAAAACGTGCGTAGTTGGTATTGCTGGTCGTGCCGTAGTTCACGTCGACTGTTGCGCTTACCGAGTCAATATAACCATAGCTCAAACCAGTGGTGCGCCCATACTTCATTACCTTCATACCCACATACGGCTCGATGGTTTCATCGCGCGGTGTTCCATAGCCTTCTGACGTTGTAGCGGTAATGACATAGGCTCCTGTTACTTCAGCGATGGCAGCATCAATTCGGTTACAGGTATTCACCGTGCAACTCGTGGTAAAGCTCAGTGGTACATAGTCGTATAGCGCGCCAATAGTGTCGGCTGGTGAACTCCCACCATCAAAACTACCGGGCTGGATTATTGGGTCACCGATGTCAGCCTCGTTATTATTGGCAAGGACGTGATTATTACTCAGAGCGTAAAGGTGACAACCCTGCGAAACCCTGCAGCCAAGCGTACCTGCGGTGACATCGCTGTGCCCGACACTAATGCCAATAGGGACAGGCCGGTCGAAGCGATCGCGACGGTCAATACTGCCCGCCTGGGTATCGTATGTCAGCACTGAACCGCCTGTGAGGGAGTTGTTCACCCGTGGCTTGCGTCGGTCCTTCATCTTGCGTCGCGGTTTTTTTGCACGCAATGCCCTAATCTCGCCGACATACTCGACTTCAACAGGCATGCCGTCAACAGAAACAGGGATATTGCTGGTATCGCGATTGCTGGAATAGACCTTGATCACCGTTCTGCCATCGCTTTTCCGACGTCCGATACCGCTGCCGCGTATGTTCCAATTCGTGTGCAGTGAGTTTTTGTGGCGATGGTGGATGCCAACGGCATTACGCAAAACTTTTTCATCGAAGCGTTTCGCCTTTTCGGGCGGCGCAGCAGTGACTGTGAGCAAAGTTATGCCCACAAGCCCGGCCATCATAAAGCTTCTGATCATGTGTCGATGTCCTTATGCTTGGTCCTACTGCAGCATTAACACAGTATGGTTATTCTAGCGCGATTGGACGCTCAGGTCACACAGCGTTTATCTGCGCTTACTTATAGTAAAATAAAAAACTTGGGTCGTTGTTTTGCTCTTATCCACTTAACGGATTGGGTGTGACCAAAACATGGATGTGAGCGCCGCAGAATAGCCCGTGTTATAGGTTTCAGCGGTATCCTTCCGTTCGTAGGTATTCGCCTGCAAGTGCTCAACAGACTGTTTTTATATTTTTTTACGAAGGAGACACTCTGTGTCAGATCAAGACGTCGATTTTTCATCCATCCGTGGTGATTGGTTTTTCCACATGAATTACCTAATTAACGCAGTGGAACAGACACAAAAACTGCAAAACAAGCTTTGGCGTCAAGTCAAAGCGGCCCGTGATGAGAAGGGTGCTGTTCCCGTTGCAGAGGATCATTTGATGGAAGAGTTCATTGAGGCGGTCAGGATGACGCACTCATTTATGGATGACCTCATCATGATGCGTGAGCAACGTCCCGCTAAAGCCAGCAAGAAGAAAGCCAGCAAGAAGAAGGCTAGCAAGAAGAAAGCCAGCAAGAAGAAAGCCAGCAAGAAGACAGCAGCCAAAAAGAAGTAGGCTGTTACACATAAACATAAACATTAGTGCCCGGACTGCTATGAGAGCAGCGTGGCAGATTTCCGATTCAGGAGAGAACAGTGCGACCTCATGTTGAATTGATTCAAGATTCCGATTTAATTTTGCGTCCGGCTGAATTGCCGGGCGGTGAAGGCAGAGCCTTTCAGCGAAACCTGTCGGTAGATGAAGAAGACGGTTCTGCGTCTACACACGTATTTTTTGACACGGCCTGGCATCGCCCTGAAGGCTATGCCCATGCTGATATAGAATGGTATGTGGTAAAAGGGGCAGTAAAAATTGGTGATCGCTTGTTGGGTAAGGGCGGCTATATTCGTGCACCCGGCGGGCTGAAAGTACCGAAGATATCAGTCGCTCAGGGTACAGAAGTGTTGCTGTTCCGTGAATACGGCGACTGGGGTTTTACCCGATCTAAAAAGAACAGAGACAAGCTCGTTTTGCGTGGTGGTAATACCGGTTCGGCCGAAGCCGGCGAACTCACTATTGTCGAAAGCCACCGTATGGAATGGATGCCTAATGTTTATGAAGGCGATACCCAGCGTTTCCTAAAACTGAAATTGTTGTATCACGATCCTGCGCCAGCTGATGACAGCAAGAAAGGCTTCGTTACCATGCTGGCTTGGGCACCTCCGGGCTGGTCGGATAACCGACTTGTTCACCACCCTGTGTTTGAGGAGGCCTATACGCTTGACGGCCATCTGGTTTATAACTTCGGCACGCTTGATGCGGGTACGTATTTCTTCCGCCCCGCGATGGTTAAACACGGCCATTTCGTTGCTGGTGAAGAGCGTGGCTGGATGGGCTTCTTCCGGCTCGATGGTTCTTTGATTAACTGGATTACAGTTAATGAGCGGGTTATCGTAGAAGGTGATGCTGTGAACTACGATCCGGTAACACAGGCACCTCTGATGGCGGGCATTCCCGTGCGTTCGCGGTCTTCCGGTGATTGGGATCTCGACGGTCAGTAGTACCTGGCGAGACAGTCAGATTAAGTTATTGTAGTTAATTTGCGGCACTACCGGCCTTGCCGGTTGGTGCCGCGTTTATTTAGTGGTGATCTATGTCAGGTTCAATTGATATCGTCTGTAACTTGTTCACGCCGGATACGGTAGCTAACGGGCAAACCGGGTTAGATGACGAGTTCAAGGCCCAGGTTCGCATGCCGGAATACATGCGTAATGGTGTTGAGATTGAGGATTACCTGAAGAAAATGGACAAAGCTGGCATCGAGCGTTCGCTGCTTATCGCGGTTCGTTGCGGTGACCCGAACGTTCGTGAGTCCTTCGAAATTCCATATGCCCGGGTTGCAGAAGTCTGCGCGCAGTATCCTGATCGATTCTCCGGTCTCGCTGGTGTAGATCCATACCGTGGCATGCAGGGTATCTATGACTTAGAGCAGGGCGTTAAAGAGTATGGTTTTGTGGGCGCTCATTTGTACCCACACTGGTTTGGCCTGGCGCCAGATCATGCCAAGTACTATCCGTATTATTCGAAGTGTTGTGAGCTCGACATTCCGATCATGATGCAGGTCGGGCACAACCTTGTGTATTCGAAAACCCGTCGGCTACCCAGCGTTGGCAGACCTATTACACTGGATCAGGTCGCGATTGATTTTCCCGAGCTCGCACTTATTGGTATTCACGTCGGTGTGCCCTGGACTGATGAGATGATTTCTATGTGCTGGAAACATGAAAATGTCTACACCGCCGGTGATGCCTATGCGCCAAAATACTGGCCGGAATCTTACGTTCATTACGCCAACACCTACGGTCGTCATAAAGTCATGTTCGGTACAGATTGGCCCGTGATCGATCCGGAGCGCGCGGTGAAAGAGGTCGATGACCTTGGGATGAATGATGAAGCTAAGCAGATGCTCATGCGTGATAATGCTATGAGGGTGTTTAAGCTCCCCGCGTAATTTTCAAATGCATATCTGACTCTAAACAGCAGGATCCACAGATACCAAAATGACCAACGCATACACAATGCCTTTACCCATTGGGTTTCAGCACATGTCACTGGCTGGCGGCATACGCGCAGCAGCTCAGCGGAATCCCAATAAAGTTGTTTATAAATGCGGCCAGACGCTGCGGACCTACCGTGAGTTTGTCGAACGTATGGATCGCATCAGTAGCGGATTAAGCTCCGGCCTGGGGCTGAAGCCGGGCACGCATGGGGCGATCGTTTCACAGAACTGCATTGAGTATATAGAAATTCTTGTTGGTGCTTCGCAAGCAGGTGTTGCGCTGGCTACGGTAAACCCCCGCTTAACCCCTAATGAGATTGTTGCCGTCTGCGATGATGCAGGTGCTCAGGTGGTATTTGCCGATGCAGACTGTGCAGAAGCGCTTAAAGATTCTCGCTTTGCGACAGCAACAACGATTATTGTTATTGGGGATGACCTTGATAGCTGGCTGCAAAAGGCTACCGGCATTATCCAGTTGCCCGTAATAAACGAGTGGGATACTTTAGTTATTCCATACACTTCGGGCACTACCGGCAAGCCTAAGGGCGTTCTGGTCCCGCATCGCTCACGCGTTATTACCTTATTTTCTTGTGCTGTTGAATATGGATGTTACTCGCCGGATGATCGGTTTCTGGCAATTGCACCGATGTGCCATGGTGCCGGCATGTTGTTTGCGTTAGCGCCGGCATTTTTTGGTGGTTACTGCGAGATCATGAGTAAGTTTGAACCGGAAGCGGTATTACGCGCGTATGCATCCGAACAGATAACAGGCTTCTTCGGTGTGCCAACCCATTTCAAAGTGATGATGGGGCAGGAGAAAGCCATACTGGATGCGGGACGTAATAACGTTTTACGCGCGGTTATCTCTAATGCCGCGGCAATGCCTCAGGCCTTAAAAGAAGTTCTGGTCGATTATTTCGGTGAAGGTTTATTGCATGAGACCTACGGTTCTACCGAAGCCAGTGTCGTATCAAATCTGCGTCCAGCAGATCAGTTGCGTAAACAGCAGTGCGTCGGCCAGCCATTTCCCTACACCCAAGTTAAATTGCTCAATACCGACGGGGAAGAATGTGCGCCTGAAGAAGTAGGTGAGCTATTCACGCTAAGTCCATGCTTATTCAATGGTTATTGGCAGCGCGATGAGGCGACTGCCGAAGCCTTTCGTGACGGCTGGGTTACCGTTGGTGATATGGCCAAGAAGGATGATGAAGGGCACCTTTATATCGTCGACCGAAAAAAAGATATGGTTATCTCAGGTGGCTACAACATCTTCCCGAGGGAAATTGAAGAGTGGCTGTTTAAGCATCCAGATATTGCCGATATCGCAGTTGTGGGTGTGCCGGATGAAAAGTGGGGCGAGAGCTTAAGAGCATTCGTTGTGGGTAAAGAAGGAGCTTCGGTTGATGCTAAGTCTGTTGCCGAGTTTTGTGACGGGCAGTTATCCGGCTTTAAAATTCCAAAGGACATTGTCATGATTGATTCACTGCCCCGCAATGCCAATGGCAAGGTTCTCAAAACTGAGCTGCGGAAGAATGACTGAACTAAGCAGCATTCAATCATGAGCGACTACCCATCCACAGCGACACCGCTAGTTGAAGCTTTTTTTGATTTTAATTGCCCGTGGAGTTTTGTCGCTTTTAACCGCGCAAACGAGGCAGCCATGCGCACGATGTCGCGAATTGAATGGCGTCCGCTGCAGCGCTCTGAGTTGACCCATCGCTTGCCAGAGCTTAGCGAACCATCCGCAATGGAACGGGCGAGCGCCGCTCGCAACTGGACGGCCTGGCTTGATTACTGTGGGCTGTCGGTGAAGCGTGAGTTCGATGCCAGAGCCGATTCCCGAAATGCGTTACTGGCGACACTCTATGCCACTGAGTGTGGCAAAGAAAAAGCTTTTATTGCTGCCGTTTTTGACGCGCACTGGGCTCAGTCTAGGGATATTTCTGAGCTGTCAGTATTGCTGGATGTGGCTGAGGCATGCGAGCTTAATCTGCAGGAGCTACAGGCTTGGCTGGCTAAATCGGTGGTTGCCGACGCGCTAGAGCGAAATTTGGAGCAGTATTTGGCAATCCAGGGCTTTGCGACGCCGGGATTCAGTATTGGCGACAGGCTGTTTATTGGTAATGAGCAAATGCCTCTGGTTGAGCTCGCATTAGGTCAGGATTCGGATATTAGCTTTGTAATGCCCGGCTCTCACAATTGGGATGGTTTGGACGATTAGCGTGATTACCAGCGACAACGATATAACCCAAAGCGACAACGGCATAACAGCCCAGAGTGCTATAATTTCCGTGCAAGTAACATAAGGAAAAAACCATGGACGGCAGTAGGCTTGAGACGAACAGACGACGCTTTATCGGTGGCGCTAGTGCCGCCGTACTTGGCTTGCGCTATGGCACCGTAGCCGCCCAGGACTCTACCGCAAGCGCCTATCGCCGTTGGGAAGATGTGCAGCGAAACAAATGGACCTGGGACAGAGTAGCCCGAGGTACTCACGGCACTAACTGCACTGGCAACTGCGCGTTCAATGTTTACGTCCGAAATGGCATTGTCTGGCGTGAAGAACAGCAGGGCGAATACGGGCAATCTGAATCAGACGTCCCTGACTATGGCCCGCGGGGCTGTCAGAAAGGTCTGCGCCACGCCAAGTATATGTATGGCAAACAGCGGGTGCTTTACCCGATGAAGCGCACCGGCGGCCGTGGCGAAGGCCACTGGGAACGCATTAGCTGGGATCAGGCGCTCAGCGAGATTGCTGACAAGTTTATCGATTACAACGTGGAGTTTGGTCCGCGGTCTGTAAGCACTCAGCTGGGTACCCAGATGGTATTAAAGCGTGCGTCATTTGCTGCACTGGGTCGTTTCGCAACAATAGCGGGCTGTGAAGTGCCGGAAGCATTTGCCGGCGTTGGCGACCTGCCAATCGGCGTATACATGACGACGGGTGTACCACTGCTGGCCGATACGATGGCTGCGGTATTTAAGTCGAAAGTATGTCTTATCTGGTACTGCAATCCGGCGGTTACCCGTATTCCTGATGCCCATTTTTTCTGGGAAGCGAGATATAACGGTACCGAGGTCATTGCGATTTCGCCCGAGTTTACGCCTACCGCAATGCATGCCAGTAAGTGGCTTAACCCTAAGCCAGGCACTGATGCAGCGCTCGCCATGGCGATGGCTAATCTCATTATCGTTGAGCGTCAGTTTGATCCGGAGTATCTGCGTGAACAAACTGATATGCCCTTTCTGGTGCGTCAGGATAACGGAAAGTTTCTCCGTGAAACCGATATTCTCGGCACCCCTGAAGCACGTGACAACTTGTTTTATATTTGGGACGAGATCAGCGGCAAGATGATCGAGGCGCCCGCTACCGGTGCACCAAAGCCACCGCCGGGTTCCATGGTGCCGGTTATGAACATCGGCAGCCTCAAGTTGGAGGGCATTGCGCCCATGCTGGAAGGCGAGTGGGTCGTGAACGGTGCAGAAGGCCCCATAGCGGTTTCCACTGTGTTCATGAGGGTTAAAGCCGAGTGCCAAAAATACACGCCTGAATATGTATCTGAAATAACCGGGCTAAACCCCGAGGTCATTATTGACCTGGCGCTCAAATTTGGTGCTGCAGATCCGGGCATGATTTTCTCGGGTTACCGCGTATGTAAATGGCTGCACGGTGACCTCATGCAGCGTGCATTTTTACTGCTGTTGTCATTAACCGGCAGCCTCGGCAAGCCGGGCGGTGGTCTGCAGATCTGGAACATGCCGCACGAGGCCGACCAGTTTGCATTCATGTTCTCAAACCTTCCGCCCACATTGCGAATTGCCACCATGGCTCGCTGGGATTACACCCATGCAGATCATAAAAAGCTGAATCAGCAGATGTACGGCAACGAATTGGCTGAACATGTCGATAAGTATTTCGAGAAGTCTATCGAGAACGGTTGGTTCCCCGATTACAGTGATGTCGAATGGAAGATGGGTATTTATTCGGGCAGTAATGCGGCCAACTGGCGCGCATCTGGAAAACGCTGGCGCTCAGAAGCTTTCGACCGCCTAGAAACCATAGTCGTGTGCGCTCCGGATATGGGTATGACAGCGATGTACGCCGATTACGTATTGCCGGTTGCCCATCATTACGAACGTGAAGATTTTATGCTCGAGCCACGTACGCCCTATGTGCAGGTGCTCGATAAAGCGGTAGAACCACTTGGCGAGTCCATGGATGATTTCGCTATCTATAAAGCCTTCGCTAAAGCAATTAGTGAGCGCGCGGAAGCCCGCGGCATTGCGCCAGTGGAAGATAACTTTATGGGTATGCCCGTGACCCGTGATTTCACGCTGTATTATGATCAATTTACGATGGGTGGCGAGATGCAAACCAATCGTGACGTCGTTCAGTTTCTGATCGATCATAACCATGGGTTGCCGCAAGTTTCTTTTGAAGAGATGGCCGCTCGCGGGATGATGCGTAATCCCGGCAGCGAGACTGTGGTGTATGACACCGATTCACCCTATGGCTCGACGCTACTTCAAGCTGTGCGCGATAAGGTCCCTTACCCTACGCTCACGGGTCGCCAGCAGTACTACATGGATCACGATTGGTTTATGGAAGAGGGCGAGACTCTACCTACCTATAAAGGACCGTTAAGCAATGAAGGTTATCCGCTAAGAATGCTTCAGGGGCATGCTCGTCATGGCATCCATAGCACTTGGCGTGATGATTCGTTGTTGCTTAGTCTGCAACGCGGGGAACCGGATATTTATGTGAGCCCGCAGGATGCTGAAAAACGCGATGTCGTCGATGGTGATTTGATTCGAGTATTTAATAGCCTCGGTGAGTTTATCGCTATGGCACATGTGTCGTCATCCATGCAGCCGGGCATGACGTTTATGTACCATGGTTGGGATCCGATGATGTTCCGTGAGCGGCAAAACTTCGGCGCAGTAGTGTCGACCGCAGGTCTGATTAAGCCAACCTCGTTAGTCGGCAACTACGGTCATGTTACATACAGACCTTTGTCGTTCGAGCCAAATGCAACCTTTGCTGACTTTACGATGAATTTTGCGAAGTATAAGGGCGAGTAGTTGTGCTATGACTCCGGTATAAAAAAAACCGGCTTCTGCCGGTTTTTTTTATACTAAATTAAATGCTGAAATCAGGTGCTCGAGAATGTGCGAATCCAGGCAATCATGTCAGTGATTTCCTGGTGCGAGAAATAGTCGCCCCAGGGTGACATTACATAGGATTTACCAACGCCTTCGCCGCCTTTGCAGATTGCCAGATACAGATACACATCCGGCAGGTTCTTCATGTACTCAGCGTCACTCTGATCCTGGGGTGTTTCATCCATATGCATCACCACAACCTCTGACCGGCCGTTAGCGCCATGGCATGCTGCGCAATGCTCAACATGCAGCGCCTGGCCATTACTGGGATCCCCACGCAGTTCAGCCGCAGGTGTCGGTGTGCATTGATTTTGATCCAAGGCAAAGACCTTAGTTGAATCAGCGAGAGCACTCACCGAGACCAGTGCCAGTAGCATTGCAAGTAGCGTCTTTCTCAATGTCATAGTGACTGCCTAAGGCCTTAAACCGCAACCCAGCCGTAAGCAGTGTTACTCGCATCACCGCCATCCTTCAGGTAAGCAGTCTTCATGCTACTGAGTGAGTCACCTGGAATGGCTGTGCGTGCAGCGTTGACATCGATGTCGTAAAGCCCTGCAAGGTTTGGTCCGAAGATGAGGGACTTGTCGGCATCAGAAATTGGCTTGTAACCATATTGTGCCTGTAACGCCTCGGAAATTTGGAATCGGCGGAAGGCTTCAATCATCCATTGCGGTGAGCCCCACCAGATAGCGTCGGTTCCCCAGATTACATGATCTGCACCGAATGCCCCAATCAACTGACCGAGCAAATGTCCGGCAACATCAGGATGGGTAATTACCGAGTGCCCGAAAACAGCACCAAGTTCGGGGTAGACGTTGGTCATCCATGGGTTCTCTTCACGCATTCTTACGAGGTCGGTAGTCCACGGAATATAGCCGTTGGGATCAATACCATTTTCACCGGGCGGCAACATAGTCATCATGTTCTTCATGCCGGAGTGATAAATAATAAAATTGATATCGGGAAAGTCTTTCGCTGCCTGCCTGATGTCATCAATTTTAAAGAAGGGCTCGAATCGACCAGGTAGTGGCAGGCCTTTATGGATGCTGATATTAGTAATGCCAGCTGTCTGCATTCGCTCAAAGAACGGGTAGGCGACTTTTTCATCATCCAGCCGCCAGGTGCCAGTGGGGTTGCCAGTGTAGGCTTTCCATCCATCAATTTTTAATTCGTTTACCTGCCAGTCGAAGTCTTCCTGCCAGTTTTCTGCAACCGGATTGGCGAGACCATGGCTCAGCATGCGCTGTGAACCGGCAGCCTGATTAACCAGGTTGCGGGTCTTTACCATTTCATCGGCGGGTAGGGCATGCACCTTGGGTGGACCGATTACGGCACCGGTCATAATCGCCATTACAGTATCGCTATCGAAGAAAATTTCTTTAACGAAGTTGGCTCTATGAAGCGTGTCCTTGCCTTCGACGATGCCATCCAAATCAGGATTCAGTCCAGCTTTACCGGTCATCTTACGGAACATCAGCGGACCGGAGATGCTGTCTTTGACATGGTGTGTCTGGGCATCGAAAATAAATTCATTCTTCGGCCACATTTCGGCATGAGCCTGACTATCGACTACCTCAGCTTCGGCAACCTTAAAGGCCGGACCGAATACTTCATTCATTGCCATGAACGCTGCCGCCATGCCGCCAGTGCTGCGCATAAAATCACGGCGATTTACATCAAGTTTGGCGCTGTAATGCGCGGCCAGTTCATCAATGCGTGCTTCTACTTTCGCCTGATCCGGCGTTTGTGGCAATGGAGTGAATTCTTCGTTAGACACAATCTGTGTAGGGATTGGGGTGTCGATGCCTTCAGCAGCGTCGCGAATGTTCTTTTTGATCCATGCCATAACAACTTACCTCGTGAGGAATTCCGTATCTCTCCTAATATAGCAGAGACATATGCAATTACAGGTAGTTCCTAAGCGAGACTGGTATTTTGCCCAAAGGGTGGCGCATAGTGGGTTATCGGACAATAAAAAGCCGGCCCTATGGGCCGGCTTTTTATTGTCCTATTTGCTAAAGGCAGTTGTTACCCAACTGACTCCTTACTTCTTGGCTTTATTGGATTTGCGATACCAGTCGTTAAGCTCGTCTCCGGTTGTCAGCCAAACATCGTCATGTTTTGCGATGTACTCAAATGCACGCTTGAGATGCTTGAACTTATTCGGCTGACCAACGTGGAATGTATGCAGGCAGATGGGCATGCAACGGGCATTGGTTGCACCTTCTTCGTATAAGACATCAAACTGATCGATGATCATGTCACCGAAGGCTTCAGACGATACACCCACATTAAGGAACGCAGGAATGTCGTTCAGTTCGACGGTGTAGGGAACTGAAATCAGATTCTTCTTCGGTGTGTTGAAGCGGAATGGATGATCATCAGCAGTGTAATCACAGAGGTACTCAACGCCGTACTCTTCGAGCAGTCTTGGAGTATTGTCAGTGTGAGTCAAAAATGGTGACAACCAACCTTTGGTCTTACGACCAAGAGTTTTCTTCATGCTATCAAGCGTGTACTCAAGAATTTCGCGTTCACGATCTTCAGAAAGCTCGCTCAGGGAACCATCGGGATTGCGGACATTACCGATGAAATTGGCAGGCGCATTATTAATGCCGTGACCGATCCAGGCCCAATCACGCGCTTCACCTTCTTCAATAATTCGAGGGTACTCGCGAATGATTTCACCGTTCAGACAAACTGTGCCACGCATACCGAGGCTGTCCATCAGATCCATCATGCGCCAGAGACCAACACGGTTTCCATAATCACGCCAGCCATAGTTCAGCGGGTCAGGTGAAAAACCTGCAGTACCCGGAATGAGCGGGGTACCCGGAATCGCAGCAGGAAAATGCTCGATGTTGATATATGGAATAACAGCTACACGCGCGCCCTGAGGGAGGGTAAAGGGCTTGCGATCGATAATAGGCTGGAAGTCGTAGTGCTTGCTCTGCGTCAATGAGCGACGTGGAGACTTTGCAACTTTGATTTTTCGACCTTTGATAGGGGTATGGAACGCCATGGTTTAAATCCTCGTAGAATTAATTTCGCAGGAGTCGGGTGGATTAAAGATTGTTTAAATATTCTAGACATTCAGCTTTGCTGATGACATCACCGTACTTGGCATTGATGTCGAACAGATTAGCCTCATGCGGTCCGTCGTGACGGTCGCCACAACATTCACGTATGCAAATGGCACGGAAGCCATTTTGCAGAGCGTCTACAGCGGTAGCGCGGATGCAACCGGAAGTGGTGCAGCCGGTAATAATGAGGGTGTCGATGCCGGCTGCTGTAAGCGTTGCCGCAAGACTTGTGCCGAAGAATGCGCTGGCGTACTGCTTAGTAATAACCGTTTCGCCAGGGGCAGGCAGAACATCATCATTAAAGTGTGCCAATGGGTTTGATTCAACCAGACACTTAAGCACGGGGGCTTTCTTGATCCAGATGCCGCCGTCGATGTAGTTGTGTTCGTTGTAACGCACCTGTGTGTGAATGATGTCTACGCCAGCTTTGCGAGCCGCATCCAACAGTTCAGGGGTTTCGCTTACCGCGGTTACGACGCCGGGGGCGTATAAATCGGAACCTTCAGTGGTGTAGCCTTTGAGAAAATCGATAACGATAACGGCGGACTTCTTGCCAAAGCCCAACTTGCCGTCCCAAACGCCCGCGTAATTGCTTGTTTGATCTTGTGCCATGGTCGGTACCCTTAAAGTTGAGTAAAGTATTGTCGATAGATTGCGGTTTGAGAAGGAAAGCACGCCAGCTTATTTTGGCGGTCGCAATAGTTTCGAGAGACCCACAGCGGGCCAGACGAGGCTGTTAAGCGACAGCAGTTAGTTTTGCAGGCGATCACCTTCTTTGCCTTATACTAGCGCAATACTTTCTGTGCAGGCTATACACAGCGGTAAGCGGCATCGCAGTGACCGCTGCATGGAACGGTTGCAGCCATCAGGTAACACGCCCCGGAAGCTCCATTTTTTGGCTATTTTGCTTCCCTGTATCATGCAGTTTGTAAGGTTTCTTATCCATTAGGTTTCGTTTTAATAGGGATTGCACAAAATGACACTCCAGTACTCAGTTGTCGGTATTCAGAATCAGTCCACCATGGCCATCTGTCGTGATGACTACATGAAGGACCTAGAACGTCTGGCCAAAAGTATCGGATTTGGCGTATGGAACTGCAGCCTGGACCTGCCGGTGCGTCTGGTCGCACTCTCAGAAGGCGGTATTGGCGGCTGGGCTTTGGGCGGTGGCGACGATCATTTCCGCGTGTACAACGAAGTAGTGCCCGAAATTGATGGGCCGGAGACCCGCTTTCTCGGTGATATCGCGCGGCAAATGAACACCTACATCATTGCGCAGATGATTTGTAAAGACCCTGAGTTCATGGAGAACCGCATTTTTAATATTGCATTCATCATCGATCCGCAGGGAAAAATCATTCACAAACATTACAAAACAGCGTTCTATCAACGCGAGCCGAATGTTGCCCCGAGTGATATCTGGGATCACTACCTGGATAAGTACGGTGATGATCCGGTAAAACTATCGGAAGCTATTTTCCCGGTGGCGAAAACTGAAATTGGTAATATCGGCACTCTCATTTGTGCTGAGGGGAGTTATCCCGAAGCGGCCCGCGGGCTCGCGATGAATGGTGCCGAGATTATCTGGCGTACCCAGTATCCGGAACCTTGGATGGGCAACAATATGGCCCAGATTCAGAACCAGTCGCACGCTATTTTTAATACCTGTTATGTGGTCTCACCTAATATTGGTGCCATTTCACTGCCTGGCGATCCTGATCATTTACTCTCCTGCGGTAAGAGTCAGATTATTGATTATCGTGGCACCATTATTTCGGAGTACCAGGGAGGTGGCGAAACGCTGGTAAGTGCCATTGTAAACATCGATGGACTTCGCGATTTCCGTCTGCGCGGCAAGTGGCAGAATCTGGTTAAAGACATTCGCAATGAAGAATATAAAGTGATCTACGATGCCATGGAAGCAAAGGGCGGGGTTTATCCCAAGAACCTTTGCATGGATGGCCCTCCATTTACTGAGGCGCATCAGGAAGAGCTGGTGAAGCATCAGATTAACAAAATGGTGGACTGGGGTGTGTATACAGCGTCAAAAGATTGGGAGCCGTACGCGGTTGATCCCGAGGTAACGGAGCGTCTGGATCAGGCCGCGAACCGCAAGCGAGGCGAATGATTTCCTGCTTTTCAGTTACTGTGCCATCCAACATGGTTGCTTCGGTGTGCTTCATGTTGACATCGATTATCGCAAGACCTTGGATGCGCTCAGCGGCAACAACGAGGGCGCTATCCTGCGAATACACTTTGGCTTTGTATGAATCCTGACATTATCATTAACCACGAGCCCGTTGAGCTGTATAAGATTCTCAAGTTCGAGGGACTTGTTGGCAGTGGCGGAGAAGCCAAGCAGGCGATTGCAGAAGGTCACGTGCTGGTTAACGGTCACGTGGAGACGCGCAAGCGAAAGAAAATAGTCAGCGGCGACTCTATCGAATTTAACGACAGCAGCTACACGATACGATTAGACCCGCATGCCACCAGTTGAGATAAAAAAAGCCCGCTAATGCGGGCTTTTTTTATCTACTGAAATGCCTTTATCATCAGGGTTGTGCAACACCCAGCCATGCCGCCAAGGCCAGCGCAATCCAGATGCCGAAGATATAGGGTCGAGCCAAGCCGAGCGAGCGGCTCATCGCAGCGTCAGAAGCCTCTGTGGGGCCCGTGGTGCTCATGGTAGCAATAGCTGCATCAAACGGGCGCAGACGAATCCGCATAAGCATACCAAACAGCACAATCGCTGCGAAGAGCAACAGCTTGCCAGCAACCCACTGCGTAGTATCGAAGCGGCCCGTTGACCAAGAGTAGCTGACGGAGGCTAATATGGCAGCTGCCATAAAGAGCCGGAACAAGACATCCGTGTTGTTGATGAGCTTGCCTAGATCAGTGCTTGCTCGGAAGTGACCGATAAGCACCATCGACAACCAAACGGGGCCGAGCAAAACGATACCGGCCATCTGCCACCAGGGGTGAGTAAGTCCGACAGCCTCGGTAAGAATGCCACCCACGGTTAACATCAGACTGATGCAAACCCTCGGAAACAATTCGATTTTGTTAATCAGCTCACCAGCGGTAACCCGGGTGGTAGGGCTGAGGGATGGATCGGCTGCGCGTGTGCTCCAGATGTACCTGCCCAGATCAGGGCCGAGCCAGAACACAAACAACAGTTGGTGCAAAAATAGCACCACTTCATAACCAGTAATATGGCCATCACTCTCTACCGACAGCGTTAATGCCTGAGCAACACCAAACCAAATGCTAAGCCCGAGGAGGGCAATGGCGATAATTTTTTTGTGCATTGTCTCTCTCCTTAAATGAACTTAGTGGTAGCGATAAAGGCAACGCTAATCACGAGAAAATAGGTGCTCCAGATCGGTAATACAGCGATGTTAAACGTACGTGTAATAAGACCTTCTATCTCAGGTGACGTACCTTCTACAGCGAGCCGGCCGAAAGCAGGCCCCATCGGATCATAAGCGAGCACGATCGCCAGACAGGTCAGGTTGATCAAACCATAAAGCCCGACTTTCCAAAGCAACCAAGTGGCGTTCGCGTCAAACGGGCCATAGCCATAGGCTGAAGCAATGGCCGCTGCGATCAGCCCAACGCCAACACCAAAAATTAGGAGATTTCCAAAGTGGGCAAATTTACGGCCCCATTCTTTGTCGTACCAGATAGCTCCAGTCATGCTTATAGCCCACCAAACAATGCTAAATATCCAGACGAAAGCCAGTTGCATATCAGTGATTTGCAACAAGCCCATCTCACGTGACAGCATTACGCCAAGTGGCAGCGCCGCTTTCCACATCGTTCGTGGAATGAGCTCAATTCGCAGCGCCATATGCAACAGCGTGATGCGGGTATCAAATGGCAGGCTTTCATCTATCGATTTTTTCGCCGACAAAAATACGCTCATATCTGCCCCGACCCAACCGACAAACATCAGGATGTGTAGGTACTTCCAGAACATGAAAGTTTCAGTCATTTCCATCATCTAAATCCCCCCTTTGGGAATAGCTGGAGTCAGTAAAGGTGCCATTTTTCTTTAGCTTCTTCACTGTGTCGTAAAAAATTTCATCTGCCTCTTGATGCTGCATCGGAGGGTTGTTCTTTGGCCATAAACTGCCGTCGTAAAGTCTGCGATAAATCTCGGTACGTAAAAAAGGAATCCAGTTCTGGAAACGAGCATTCTCACGGTAGTAACGCAAAGCCTCGATATTGATCTCTGCGGAAACGTAGGCGTTATCGACAACAGTGGACTTAGCCATCTCATCGCCCTTGTAGTTGTAGATGGCCGATTGACCGCCTAATGCGCCACCGAT
>JABIQA010000065.1 GCA_018699155.1 Chromatiales bacterium | reverse complement strand
TGATCAGTTCATTGTTGGGTTTTGTCGCAGTGGTAGTCGGGGCAACGCTGCTGCATGGGCTTGTGGTATTGCCGCTGATCGCCAAATTTTTCGGTGGCGTCGGCCCGCTAAGGCTGTTCACAAAGGCGGCGAAGCCGTTGATGGTGGCATTCGCTACATCTTCAAGTTTGGCCACCTTGCCGGTGAGTATTGCTACAGCCGAAGACGACTTAGATGTGTCGCAGACTGTAGCCGGTTTTGTTTTGCCACTGGGTGCAACCATGAATATGGATGGCACCGCATTGTTTGAGGGTATTGCAGCGGTATTTCTTGCGTATCTGTTTGGCATTGAGTTGAGCACTGTGGCGATGATTACGGTATTTCTGATGGCGATGGTTTCATCCATTGGTGCCCCGGGCATGCCCTCTGGTTCAATGGCGGGTATGCAGATGGTGCTATTGGGTGCCGGTATACCATTAGAAGCCATAGGTATTTTGTTAGTGATTGAAAGACCGTTGGATACCATTCGCACTGCAGTAAATGTGGAAGGCGATATGGTCGGTGCACTGGTCGTGCAGCGGCAGCTAGGCCGGGTTTAGCAGGTTCGGTTATTTTATTTCTGATGAAGAAGGAGTAGATGATGTACAGAGTATTCTCAGGTGTGTTGTTGTCTTTGATATCCTTGATGGCGCTGGCAGGTGGGCACAAGGTAGTGATGCCGATGGTGCCCATACCCGTTGACCCCGCAGTCGAAAAGGCAGTCACGGAGGTTGTGTATGACACAGCACGCCGTTGGAATTCACAGGATTTCGCATCGGTGCTCGAGTTGTGGGATCCGAATGAGCCCTACCCTACCTATCTCGCAGAGGAGCAAGCGCAGTGGTTTGTCGGTTGGCCGCGTTTGCAAGGGTACCTTGATCCGCCACGACCTAATCCTGCTATCGAAGTGATTCGAGAGCAGATGCGTGACGTGCAGGTGAAGCAAATTGGTCCGGGGCTCGCAATTGCTATTTGGGAAATGCAGTTCGAGATGAAAACTATTGCATCGAATCCGATTGGTGAGAGCGTGCGTGTGAGCGCGGTACTGCGTGAAACCGATGCGGGTTGGAAATACATTCATTGGGCAGAGTCGCCACAGACCGCCATGGTGTATATCGAAAATCTCTATGAGCAAGACGTCAGCGACGATTGGGACGAGTTTTATGAGCAGGCGCTGAAAGATCGCAAAGAGGTCTGGCGCCGCAGGCGAGAAGCAGCTAAACAGTAGTGGTTATGCTTTAGCTTTGACCTGATCGGATAAAGGCCGGCGCAGCAATGCGCCGGCCTTTTTTGTTTTGGTGGTTGAGTTTGCGGGAATGATCTACTTAGCTGAGAAGGCTGCTTAAAAATTTATCACGGTAGAACATCATTTAGTCGAAATCTAATCTCATCTCGGATTAGCTCATAGCC
This sequence comes from Chromatiales bacterium, assembly GCA_018699155.1. Classification (GTDB taxonomy): domain Bacteria; phylum Pseudomonadota; class Gammaproteobacteria; order Steroidobacterales; genus JABIQA01. Next base: position 2,335 of record JABIQA010000065.1, on the reverse strand, counting down.
GATAAAGAATATTTATTCATAGCGGATAGCTGTAATGAAAAACAGACACTTTTCGTTACCAGTTAGCAGTTTAATCTCATCACCCAGCGTTTTTTTCAGTAGTGCTTTCGCCATTGGCGAATCCATGCTGATACTATTTTTCTTTGGGTCAGCCTCATCTGCACCGACAATACGATAGACAGTATCACTGTCGTCAGCATCGTTTTCCAGGGTTACCCATGCGCCAAAAAATACCCGGTTAGTTTTGGGCGATTCGCGAACAATGTTGAGTTCTGGCATCCGTTTTTGCAGATAATGAATTCGTCTGTCGATACCGCCCAATTCTTTTTTGCGATAATGGTATTCGGCATTCTCTGACCTATCGCCTTCGGCGGCCGCTGCGGCAAGTGCTTTCACCACATCGCGACGTCGCAGCCATAAGTCCTTTTGCTCTTGTTCGAGCACAGCAAAACCGGCCGGTGTTATATACGGCGAAGATTTTTCTGCAGGTGGTCTCCAGCGGCCCATTTCGGAATAGTGCCAGAAATAGGTTCGCAATAGTGCCTGAAATAGGCTTAAGCCGCTTGTTAATGCTTGCTATTTGTCATAACGCAAGGGGCAGTAGCAGCGAAGCAACCAGCGCATATGGATGTTATGGTTCGTGAACTAGTCCACGTATTTTTGAGCCCTAACTCATTACTATTCTTATCCTTAAGGTCTTTTCGAATAGTATTTATGCGAAGTTTGAGATCAAAAATACTCCTATTAGCTATTTGCGTGGTTGTTGCTGCTCAGGCGTTTACTGTGGGTGGGATTCTTTACAACGCTAAAGAAAAATCCCGGGAACAGGCCTACGGTAACCTGAGGGTTGGCGTAGCCACAGCTGATAAGTTTATGGCAGAGCAGGCGCAGGGCATGCGGCTATTGCTGTTATCAATACTAGATGATCCCAGTTTTCGGAAGAGTATATCGTCCGATGATTCACCGCAGATAGTTGCCGGGTTGGCTAAGCACACATCGCGCTTAATCGCCGATATTGTTGTGATTGTCGATGCATCGGGAAGTGTGCTGTATTCGGCTACCGATGACTTGCCTACGGGAACCATGATTTCCGAAGCCCCATTGGTGAACGGCGCACCTTTTACCTCGGTGATCGATGCCGTGGCTTACGAGATGGTTGCAGACAATCTGATGTTTGCGGGCAAGCCCGCGTATTTGGTCATAGGTGCGTTAATTGGCAATGAGTATGCATTACAGATTGCCAGTATTACGGGGTTGCAGACGAGCTTCGCAACCGGCAGTAAAGCCGGGCGTTTGTTTCTTGGCAGTTCACTGGATCCGTTGGATCGCAACCTTATGATAGCCAGTATTGAAGAGATGCGTTCCAGTGGAACCGTCTCTAATGCACTTAATGAAGTTAACCGCCGCTTCGTTTCTACACGGACCCCGTTTGTCTCTAAGCAGGGGCAGGTCTATCTATTACTGCATCAGTCCCTTGATATTGCCTTGGCACCTTATAAGAGTCTGCAGGTGTTTTTATTCTATCTTGTTGCCACGACCCTGTTGGTGGTCGGTATTATTGTGTGGTTAGTTTCAACATTGATGACACGACCCCTGCATAAGCTTTCCGACGCAGTAAAACGTATTACGATTGGTGACTACACCAAGAAAATCGAAGTAAATACACGAGATGAAATTGGTGCGCTCGCGCATGTATTTAATGCTATGCAGGATGGTATTGAGCATCGTGAGAGTAGTATTTTGCAGCAATCGCTTACTGATCCGGTAACCGGCTTACCAAATCGACAACATGCTCTTTCAATATTAAGAGAACGCATTGGACGCGGTAATCAGATAGCAGTATTGCTAATGGATTTGGGCCGTTTCGAGCATATTCGCTCAACTCTAGGCCATAAGGTTTCCGATGAAATGTTACGCCTGAGTGCTGTCAGGATTAAGCGCAGTCTCCATGAAGACGCGATGCTCGCTCGTTTGGAGGGTGATGAGTTTCTATTGGTGATACCGGTTTCAGGTGTCGATGCCGCAATTAACGAGGCCGAAACCAATTTGGCATTGTTAGAATCGGGGCTTAGTATTCGTAAGGCACGTGTGAGCCTCGAAGTGCATATCGGTATTAGTCTTTACCCGGAACATGGTGATTCGGCAGATGACCTGCTGCGCCATGCATCAGTGGCCAAGCATGAAGCAATTCGTTCCCGTTCGCCGATGAAGGTCTATCAGGAAGGTAAAGGTGAGGCGCATGCCCGCCGGTTGCAGATCCTAAGTGATCTGCGTGTTGCTATTGATGAGCATCATCTTGAACTTTATATGCAGCCGAAAGTCTGCATGACCAGTG
>JABIQA010000087.1 GCA_018699155.1 Chromatiales bacterium | reverse complement strand
CTTCACCGCTGTCCCACAAGTTCAGAATTGATTGGGTGGTGCTGTTGTCACCGGTGTTTATCGGCGTCCGATCCAGACCAAACTCAAGGTGTCCCACCCGTTTTAAATGCTCGCGTGCGCGCAGGTTGTTTTGTTGACCACGGCTGAACAAGTCATGTTGTTTCATGAGTGATGCAATGTGGCCGAAGGGGTGTCTTACCGGTATAACGAAGCGGGCATCCGGCAACATATTCAAGATGTATTGCAGTCGTGTAACTAAGTAGTTGCCTTTAGACAGATAACGACTTCCGCCCCGACTTAGCAGAAGCTTTTTTAAATGCTCCTGATAGAAACGGTCAAACTCGGCGTTAGCCGATTCTGCAGTCAATGCATTCGATACAGCCGGATTGTGCAAGTGATTGAACGCACCCATCCAGATGACCTCTTCGATAGCCTCGGGGCTATCGGGTGTCACCATAATGCCGTCGCGGTGCGCACGCTCCTGCGGCTTGCCTGCTCCAGTCCCGGCCTTATTCATGAACCAATTCCACCAATAGGGTGTGTACACAGGGGGGAAGTCTTTGTAACGATGCGAGATGACGCCCGGGATTTGTGCCAGTGTCTCGAGTAGGATTGTGCTGCCTGAGCGGGCAAGGCCGGTGACATAGACGGGGCTTTTGAGTTCGCTGTTCTCGAGTTGGTCGGCGAGCAGTCTGGTTTCCAGGTTACCGACTTTGCGCCAGAACTCCGGATGATTTGCAATTAGCCGACCGAATAATTCCATGCTGTTGGACACATGAAAAATTTGCTCGTCAGCACTCATAGCATCATCCTCTGTATAGGCATTAGTGAATCTTAAATATCACTTTAATGCCAATAGATGCACTCAGTAGCATTATAAAAAATAAGCCTACCCAATCTCTGAGCCAGTCAGGACCCCAAGGCAGGAACTGTTGCATGGGGAGCTGAACGTCAACAAGTTCTAATATGCTGTTCTCCGGAAGGTAGCCGGCCGGATTCGCAATGAGGTTGTTCCACCAAGTCTTTTTGTGGATGATCGTTGCGGTTCCTGCGCCCAGCTGAAATAACTGATTTCCATCTGCGCCTCTCGCCGTGAGTACTTCATTTTTCTCCGGCCAGGCTACGGTGTAACCCATATCATTTTCGCTGACTTTATCTGACCATATTAATTGAGTTGGCGGAGTAGTTGTCACCAGAATTTTGGTGCCTGCTGCTGGCGCTGCCACACCGAACTGGTTGCTTACCCAAACGATGAGTGCCAGCGCAGGCAGTGAGCTGAGCACTGCAGGCCCGAGAACAACCGCAAAGTGTTTGCCGGAAAGCCCGAGCACACGGGTTGCCAGGGGCATCATTTCATCGAACTCTGTGCCTTCATAGGAGCTCAGCGCTTTACGTGCAATGACGGTGTCTTTTTTTATTTGGCCAATGGCATCTTGCTGCGACATCTTCAAGTAGAGGTACATCGAAACTCCAGCGCCAAGTATTGCCCAGAGAATTAGTTGAAAAGTGTCAGGAAGAAAAGAGATCAGGTTGTTTGCTGCGGAGAACAAAGGTGCAGGTATGTCGAATAGTCCCATGTTCAACCCATATCTCTAATTAATGTTGGTCACGCGTGAGTTCGCTTAACTGTTCTGGAGTGCAACTTACGGAGTCTGGTCCGGCTCCTGTTTAGTCGAAGCTGCGGGTTCTGTGGTATGGGCTTCTGGCGTGTCAGCGTTTTTAGCTTCTGCTGCGGCTTTACGTTTTCTGAGCATTATCCGGATTGGCCAAAACAGCACAATGCCCAGAGCCATGACTACACCAACGATCAATCCCCATAGCGCGCCTAGCAGGCTAATGCCGGCTCCCGGCCCGACATAGGCCAATGCAATCTGCGGTATAAAGGCCACGATGCAGGTAACTGCGATCAGTGTGCTGTTAAGTATGCGTCTAGTTCCCACAGATGTTGCTCTCCAGTATTGATGTCGCTTGGCAGAATGCGCATTCTAGCTTTCACTTGCCCATAAGACTAGCGTGGTGTGCCTTATTACTAAGCCAAAGAATCGGTTATTCGGCAGATCAGTTAATCTGCAGTCGAGCATTCGGGGCGTTATACGCGACAGCCTATAGGCATTTGCGTGCTTCAGCAGCGGCTTCGGCGGTTGTTACAGTTGCAACTCTCCGCAGATTCTGGCGATATGCAATAAGGCGCTCATTACCCTCAATGGCGTTATGTCGCAATGGAGTTATTACATGACCCTGCAGAAGGTCTCTTTTCTTGGTGCACTTGGGCTGGTTTCATTAGCGTTTATCTGGCTTGTGTCGCCATTTCTTATGCCGGTATTTTGGGCGGCAACCTTGGCGATTGTGTTTAATCCCGCCCAGAGTTTTATCGAGCAGCGACTGAAGGGCCGCGCAACACCTGCTGCATTGTTGACGTTATTGCTCATTGTCGCGACGGTCATTGTTCCGACGATGCTCCTATTTTCTGCTGTAGCCAGCGAGGCATCGCTGCTTTACGTAAGGATCCAGAACGGCCAATTCGACCCTAACGAGATACTGACGTGGGTCCAGATTCAGTTGCCTGCTGTCAGTGGGTACCTAGCCGATATCGGTGTGAACATTAATGACGTTCGCGCCAATGTGTCCCGTTTTGCGGTAACAGGCAGTCAGTTTATCGGATCGTTAGCACTCACCGTCGGGCAGAATGCGGTGAACTTCACGGCGATGTTTTTTTTAATGCTTTACCTCCTGTTCTTTTTTCTGCGTGATGGCAAGACGATACTGGAAGCATTGATATATGCGTTGCCTTTGGGTGATGAGCGGGAGCGGGCGTTGTTCGCTAAGTTTGCCGAGGTGTCGCGCGCCACTATTAAGGGCACCCTGTTGATTGGTGTCGTTCAGGGCACCTTGGGCGGACTGATGTTTTATTTCGTCGGCATCGAAGCGGCCGTTTTTTGGGGTGTGATGATGATGGTGTTATCGCTATTGCCGGTGGTCGGCGCCAGCCTGGTTTGGGCGCCCGCTGCACTAATAATGTTTATTAATGG
>JABIQA010000085.1 GCA_018699155.1 Chromatiales bacterium | reverse complement strand
TAAGGTGGTTTTACCTGCACCCGAGCGACCAATAATAGCCAGGCGCTCACCCGCCTTTACCTCAAGACTCACGTTGCTAAGCACCTCAAGTGCTTGTCCTGCATCACTGAAACTGCGGCTTAAATTCTTACAGGAGAGAACGATTGAATTGTCGTGAGTACCCATGGATTACCTATTAAAAAAACAGTGAACATAATTAAAGTTATTCATGACGCAAAGCTTCGGCAGGTCTTGTAGTTGCGGCTTTCCAGGCCGGGTACAGCGTCGAGAGTACCGCCAGCACAAATGCAATAAGCGAAACTTTTAATACATCAGCCCACAACAGCCGGCTTGGGAAATCACTAATAAAGTACACATCCGCTTCAAGAAACCGGAAGCCCAGTACTGCTTCAACAACAGCCACAATAGCCGGCATATTCCAGCTCAACAATACACCAAAGAACACGCCGAAAACTGCACCCAACAAACCAATAAAAGTACCCTGCAGAACAAACACGCAGAGCATAGAAAGACGCGATGCTCCCAGCGAACGTAAGATGCCGATCTCGGCACGCTTATCGCGCACCACCATCACCAGCGTCGACACAATATTGAATGCAGCGACAGCAACCACTAGCAACAAAATAATAAACACAATGGACTTGGTGAGCTCGATAGAGCGGAAAAAGTTAGCCTGCTGCCGAGTCCAATCGGTAACATAAACTCCGCCACCGTATTCCCGTGCAACCTGACGCACCACTTTGTCTGCCTGCATCGGATCAGTTACAGCTAAACGCACACCGGTAACACCAGAGCCTGCTCGAAACAACCGCCCGGCGTCTTCGATGTGTGTGTACGCCAGAGTCCGGTCATATTCATACATACCCGCATGAAAAATACTGGTAACAGTAAAACGCCGTGTTCGCGGCATAAGCCCGGCAGGTGTCATGGTGCCCTGCGTAGTGAGCATGACCACCTTATCACCAAGCTGAAGGCCCAGCTCATCAGCAAGCACTGAGCCAATAACAATGCCGTAACCGCGCGGCTTCAGATCTTCAAGCCGGCCTTCACGCATCATGCCGCCAATGCCGGAGGTCGCCAACTCTGCTTCGGGTTTAATGCCGTGCAGCCGCACACCGGCAATATCGAGTTCTGAAACAAGTATGCCCTGCCCCTCAACAAACGCTGATGAGCTTATTACCCGCTCATCATCTTGTGCCACATCCTGCAAGTACCGATAGTCATCGATATAGTTGTCGATACCGCTAATCGAAGCATGCGACACCACGGTAAGAATGCGATTGCGCACCTCATACTCAAACCCATTCATCACCGACAACACCACAATCAACACCGTGGTAGCAAGAGCAATTCCCACCACAGAGATCATCGAGATAAAAGACACAAACCGACTCTTATTACGCGACCGCAAATAGCGCAACGCAACGCTGATTTCATAGGGGTTAATTAGTGGTGCAGATTCACTCATAACGCAGCACTTCTGAAGGCTCTACACTCGCCGCTCGCGATGCCGGATATAAGGTAGCCAGCATCGTAATAACAAGCACGGTAATACTGGTGCCAAGCACGTCAGTCCAATGCAAATCCGCCGGCAGACTGGTCAGGTAGTAAACATCTCCGGGCATAAACTGAAACCCGAACAGACTCTCAAGCGCTGGCGCCAGGGTAGCGATGTTGAGCGACAAATACACCCCGAGAGCTATACCGCACAAGCAACCCAGCCAGCCGATGACTGTACCCTGAAAGACGAAGATGCCAATGATGGTTCGACGTGAGCAGCCCAGCGTGCGTAATATCGCAATGCCTCCACGCTTCTCAGTAACCACCATGACCAGACTGGCCACGATATTAAAAGCGGCCACACCGATGATTAATGACAGCAGCAAGGCCATCATGATTTTCTCAATTCGAACGGCTCGAAAATAACTGGCGTTTTCTATCGTCCAGTCACTGACTTTTAAGTTTTCAGCCAACACCGAATCCGTCTGCCAGCTCTGCATTATACTGGGTGCAGCGAAAATATCGCTGACTCGTATCCGTAAGCCACCCACTCTGCCTGACATGCCGGCAAGGTCTGCGGCGTCATCAAGATGAATTAATGCACGCACCGAATCATGATCCTGCAGCCCCATTTCAAAAATCCCGGTTACGGTAAAACTGCGAATCACTGAACTAAAACTGCCATTGCCTCCTGCTTCAGCCGGAGCACGACGTTGCGGAACCAATAAGGTAATCTTGTCGCCTGTAAGCACATCGAGTTGGCGTGCCAGACCGATGCCAAGTAGAACATTGGCACTGCCAGACTGCAGGCTATCGTAACTGCCACTAATAATATGTTCACTTACCGAGGTCAGCACCCGCTCGGCCGCAGGGTCGATGCCAGTCAAAATGGCACCACCCAACTCCCTACCGGTAGACAGCATTGCCTCCAACTCGATAAACGGTGCCACCGCCTCCACTCCAGGCTGCGCAGTAAGCTCGGCTGCCAGTTCTGCATTGTTGGCGATGCCTTCACGGCTGCTAATACTGGCATGCGAACTCATACTGAGCAGCCGGTCGCGCAGCTCATTTTCGAAGCCATTCATTACCGATAGCACAACAATCAACGCAGCCACTCCCAGCATTACGCCAAGCACCGAGGCGAAGGCCACAAAAGAGACGTATTGATTAGCACTGCGGGCCCGCAGATAACGCAGGCCAATAAACACCAGCAACGGCTTTTTCATTGCAGGCTCCACTGAGATACAGGAATAACAGTCGCGGCAGCACCGGAGACAGCGGAATCCACCATTCGCAGATGGTCTTCTATCGATTGCTTGGTTTCGCGCATAATGAGGCGGTGCTATAGTCGCCGTATACTGTAAAAACACGAGGTTACCATGCTCCGCAACGCTATGTTTACTTTGGTTCTGACAGCATTCAGCGCTCAACTCGTCGTGTCGGCAGATACCCTAATAATGGAAGGCATCACAGAGTCTGCTGCCAGCATCGAGCAACGTCCTACCCGTGGCATGAAGATGGATCAGGTTCGCAATCAGTGGGGCAGTCCGCTGGCAGAATCCCCGCCTGTGGGCAAGCCGCCAATCACCAGTTGGCGCTACTCAGGTTTTACCGTGTACTTTGAGTACGATACGGTGCTGCATTCAGTAGTAGCGCGCGCTAAGCCCACAACCTGATTCCAACACCCGGCAAAGTCTGCTGGAAACCATTAACGAGACCATCATGGGCAAGCCAAGCATTCGCTGGTGCGCTGTGGGATAATCCCGCACCTGCGTACAGGCTGCTCTGACCCACAGAAACGATGCGCAGCTGAAGAATAATTTACACACCGAGATATACCGCGGCTATGGCCACCGCCCTATTACCTGACAATCTGAGCCAGACAAAAACTGCCCGGCAGTACGGGCAGGCGTACGGCTGCGCGCCGGCATTATTGTTAGCAGAGCTAACGCAACAGTTACTCAGACAGAAAAGTAACCGGCCGTTGATTGCTCTAACCGACACCGTTGCAGGGGCCGAAGCGCTTATTCGCCAACTGCACTATTTTCTGGGCAACAACAATGATGCGGCGCTGCTTAGCGACCCAGAAACACTCCCCTATGATCGCTTTAGCCCTCATCAGGATCTTATTTCCCGCCGGCTTAAGGTGCTTAGCCAACTGGCACAAGGCCACATTCGCGTTCTGGTAGTAGCAAGCCCGACGCTGTTTTACCGCCTGCCGCCGGCCGACTATATTCGGGCGCAAGGCATCAGCCTGAAACAGGCTGAACGCATTACCCTTGAAGAATTTCAGATCCGACTCGAAAACAGCGGTTATCAGCGCATGAGCCAGGTTAACAATCACGGCGAGTACGCGCTGCGCGGCTCGCTAATTGATGTATACCCCATGGGTTCTGAACAACCCGTGCGTGTCGATTTCTTTGATAATGAAATTGAATCGCTGCGCCTGTTCGATGCCGATACACAATTATCGCTTGATGCCATCGATGCTATCCATAGCCTACCGGCGCGTGAGTTCGCGCTGCATGAAGATGCCATCAAGGAGTTCCGCAGTCGCTTTCGTGAGCGCTTTGAGGGCAACCCCAGCCTGTGCGATGTGTACCGCGATGTCTCCGAAGGTCGCAGCCCAGGCGGTATCGAAAACTACCTGCCACTGCTTCATGAATCCACAGCAAGCCTTTGGGATTACCTCAGTACCGACACACTGATAATTAACCTAGGCCAGACGGATGCTGTCTTGAACAGCAACTGGGAACAGATCAACCAGCAGTACGAGCAATACCGTCACGACACCGAACGCCCTGCGCTCACCCCGGAGGAGCTGTTCGTATCGCTCGAACTTCAACATCAGGCCCTGAGCGCGCGCACGGTTATTAGCCTTGCAGTGAATGAACTTCCTGCCGACGGTTTTAATCTGCCCGCCAAGCCAGCGCCCGCGTTGCTCATTAACAGCCACGCCGATGAACCGGCTGAGGCCCTTGCTGACTGGCTTGAAAGCCAGAAAGGTCGCTGCTTGATTGCAGCCGAATCACCGGGTCGTCGCGAGATGTTAACCGACCTCCTCCGCCATCGTGGCATTCGTATGCCCGTACTTAGCAATTGGCAGGAATTCATTAGCAGTAACTTGCCACTGGCGATTACCGTAGCACCGCTTGATAACGGTATTGAGCTGCCATTGACCGGGCTTAGCATTATTGCCGAACAGGAGCTGTTCGGTGCAGCACCGCGGCGGCGGCGGCAACGCAAAGTACGCGACCCCGAGGCAATCCTAAATGATCTCAACGATCTCACCCCGGGTTCAGCCGTGGTGCATCAAGACTATGGCGTTGGTCGGTTTATTGGCTTATCCCACCTGGACGCCGGCGGCATACCCACCGAGTTCCTCTCACTGGAATACGCCGGCGGCGACAAACTGCATGTGCCGGTGAGCTCATTACAATTAATCTCACGCTACAGCGGCGCATCACCGGACACGGCTCCACTGCATCGCCTGGGCACTGATCAGTGGGCCAAAGCACGGAAAAAAGCCAACCAGAAAATTCGAGATGTGGCCGCCGAATTACTCGGGTTGTATGCGGAACGCGCTGCCCGCGAAGGTACAGCACACCCATACAGTCAGCTCGATTACGATAACTTTGCCACCGGCTTTCCATTTGAACTCACTGAAGATCAGGCCACCGCCATTGAAGCAACGCTTGCCGATTTAAGTGCCAAACAACCGATGGATCGCCTCATTTGCGGTGATGTGGGCTTTGGCAAAACCGAAGTGGCACTGCGCGCCGCCTTTGCTATCACTTCGGCTGGCAGTCAGGTTGCCGTAGTTGCCCCCACCACCCTACTGGCACAGCAGCATTATCAGACCTTCTGCGATCGATTTGCAGATTGGCCGGTTAACGTGGAGGTGTTATCACGCTTCCGCACCGGCAAAGAAGCCCGCGCCGTACTCGAAGAGCTTGAGAAAGGCACTGTCGATATCGTTATTGGCACGCATAAACTATTGCAGGCTGACATCAAATTCAAAGACCTTGGCGTTGTAATTATTGATGAAGAACATCGCTTCGGTGTGCGCCAAAAAGAAAAGCTCAAAGCGCTTCGTGCCGAGGTTGATATTCTAACGCTCACGGCTACTCCTATTCCGCGCACCTTGCATATGTCAATTGGTGGGTTAAGAGATCTATCGCTTATCACTACACCACCAGAAACGCGACTGGCAATTAAGACCTTCGTTACGGAATGGGATGCGGCAACCCTGCGAGAAGCCTGTCAGCGCGAGCTAAAACGCGGTGGGCAAATCTATGTCGTTCACAACCGCATTTCTGACATTGAGAAAATCGCACGCGACATCGCGGAGATTGTGCCCGGTGCCGAATGCCGAGTGGCTCATGGCCAAATGAATGAGCGCGAGCTTGAGCAGATCATGGTCGACTTTTATCATCGCCGTTTTCAGGTGCTGGTATGTACAGCGATTATTGAAAGCGGTTTGGATATACCCAACGCCAACACCATAATCATTAATCGCGCCGATCGATTCGGACTGGCACAACTGCACCAATTGAGAGGCCGCGTGGGTCGCTCGCACCACAAAGCCTTCGCTTATCTGCTGACGCCGCCCAGGCAAAACCTTAATGCCGATGCCGCAAAACGCCTGGATGCTATTGAATCTATGGAAGAACTGGGCGCGGGCTTCATACTTGCCACCCACGATCTCGAAATTCGAGGTGCCGGCGAACTGCTCGGTGATGACCAGACTGGCCACATGCAACAGATTGGTTTCAGCCTTTACTCCGAGCTGCTGGCCAAAGCCGTGAACTCGATCCGCGATGGCAATGAACCTGATCTCGATACTGGCCTTAACCACGGCCCGGAAATTAACGCCCACCTGCCGGCATTACTGCCAGAAGACTACATGCCCGACGTGCACATGCGCCTGGTGCATTACAAGCGAATTGCCAGTGCGGCCGATGAAGAAAGTCTCCGTCAGCTGCGGGTGGAACTCATCGATCGTTTCGGTCTATTACCTGAGGGCACGCAGAACCTCTTCCGACAAACAGCTATTAAAATCAGCGCGGCACCGCTCGGCATTAGAAAAATCGACGTATATAGCGAAAGTGCGATTATCGAGTTTAACGCCGACACCAACGTCGACCCGGTGTTACTGGTTACGCTGATTTCAGAACAACCGAAGACTTATTCGCTGGATCGTGATCAGCGGCTGCGCCTAAAGTGGAGCGATGAATCCGACGAAGCTCGGTTCGCCGCGGTAGAATTGGCTATACATACACTGAGCGAGACGATAACTCCGCGCGGAACTTAATTGCGGTGGCTCCATTTTCAGAGCAAGAACCCAAACAGGAAGAGCACCTCAAATGAACGCTGAAACCTTATCTTGTGCTATGCCCAGAACCATCAAATTAATGTGTATCGCCGCAATCGTTGTTGCCGGATTTAGTCCCGCACTTCATGCGCAGACTGCCGCCGAAGAACAGCCGATAAAGATATACCAGGTCGACGTTGTTGTGTTCCGCAATATCGCTGCTGCACGGCTCTCCTCAGAAAGCTGGCCCGACGCAGTTCCTGAACTAACTGATGACGATATGCTTAACCCGGCCAACCCAGCCAACCTCGATGAATTCTTAGCCCAACTCGACATACAGGAACCGGTAGCCCCCCCGGAGAATGGTCTAACCGCTCCGGACTTATTGCTGTCCGAGGCTTCTCCCGAACCTGAGCAGTTTGAAGTAATAAATGGCTTTGGCGAAGAACGGGGTTTAAACAAAGAGCACACAGCTATTGAAAAAAGCTCCGACTACGAACTTCTGTTGTACACCACCTGGCGTCAGGAGGTCGATGACAAGAACACGGCTGAGGCATTTGAAGTAGCTAGCATCGAAATTCCAACCCCACTGCTATCAGGAAGTTTTCGTCTGTATCAGGAACGCTATCTGCATATCGAGGTAAAGCTAGACCTAGTCGATAATGAAACGCACAGCTTCACTATCGATCAGTCACGACGATTGCGGGGCACAAAAACGCAATATTTTGATCATCCGATGTTCAGCGTAATAACGCTGGTTACCGAAGTAATGCCTGCAGAAGACCAGACCAAAAATTAGAGGCATTAGTAGAAGAGTTGGGAGAGCTTGTAGTTACGCACTAAGCGCTGAATGGCGGCGACCACTGCCGGCCAGCTTGCTTTGAGCCTCATCCAGCAGTAGCTCGGGCGATTCCTGCCAATCGGGCAAGGCTCCGGCAATGCCGTAAGACACGGCTACAAAGCGGGTCAATCTGGCGCGTGGGTGATGCACTCCCAGCCTACGCACACTCTCACTAATACGATTGCCCACCAATTCGGCGCTGAGCGCATTGGTATCGGCAAGCAAGGCCACAAAACTATCGTCATCAATGCGGGCGCTAATATCGGTGGAACGGCGCAGCGAACCGTTTAGTGCATGGGCGATTTTTCGCAAGCAAGCATCACCAGCATGCTCGCCAAATACATCGAGGTAATCACTGAAACAATCGACGCGAATAATCACCATACTGAGTTCTTGTTGTTCAAGCGCAGACTGCAGCCACTCGCGGCGCAACGCTGTTAGAAAACTTTCACGATCAAGCAACCCGGTGACCGTATCGCGACCTGCGCGTTTGCGGGTTAATGCCGATTGCTCGCCCAAACGAAGAGTCGCATACAAACCGTTAGCACCAACAGCAGGCACCTCCGCAATAACCGCATACCAAACATTCAATTGGCCCTTACAGTCATACAGCGGCGTGAACTTCAGCTGGACACCATCGTTAGCACCCTGATGATGGCGACTCAACATACGCGAAGCGGGTGCTTTTTGCTCTACTGAACTGAGAGTACCCTGCTCGGTCTCCGAGACCGGAGCACAATCACCGGCAGAGAAGCGACGCCAGGGTTGGCCTATCATCTCTGCCGCAGAAAACCCAGTGAGTTCGACCAATGCCTGGTTAACGCAAACAACCCGCAGCTCTGGTTTACGAGCATCCAACAGCAGGCCACCGACCGGGCTTAAGTCGAGTATCTGTGCAGAAATCTGTAATTCGTTCTTTCGCATGTTTGCCCGACAGATCAGTCGCCCATAACTCTCCACTTACCCTAAGGCTTCAGAAAAGATCGGCTGTGCCGCTGATTCTAACGAGAAGAACTAAAAAGGAATGTGACCAAATTCACCAAACCGGCTTGTCCACAGACGTCATCTGCGACCCTGCTAACTGGATAGTTGCTGCAGATAAGCCTCCAATAGTGCGTGAGACTGAGTCATACAAGCCCCTACCCATTCGTCGAGCTGCTCATGGATACTTTGTTGCTGACCCTTGCCATCGACAGGCGCTCTGCCAGCCGCACAGTTCACCACGCCAGCAATACAGGCATAAGGCAACCCGGCCTCGGCCGCCAGGGCTGCCTCCGGGGCAAGAGTCATACCCACAATGTCGCAACCGTCACGCTCAAGCTTATTGATCTCCGCTGCAGTTTCCAGACGCGGCCCCTGCATCACCGCACAGGTTCCCGCTGCGTTAACCGCTATGCCTGCCGTAACTGCAGCCTGCAACAAAGCACGCCGCAATGCTGCGTCCAATGGTCGACTGCATTCAACGTGTTGCAGAGCTTCAGAAATACCTAGGTCGGCACAGTGCTGCATCTGTTGCCCATCGTAAAAAGTGTGCTCACGACCATAGGTGTAATCAATATACTGATCGGGAATTGTCAGAGTGCCGGGCGAACCGCCTGCGGCAGTAATTCCACCGACTGCATTCAAGGCAATAATCTGTTCAACACCGGCCTGCTTAAGTGCTGCGATATGGGCACGGTAGTTCACTTTGTGCGGAGGGGTTTGTGCATTAGGCCCATGGCGAGGAATAAATAGCACCCAATGGCCGTGAGCTTGCCACTGCTTAATAACAACGGATTCTATTGCAAAAGCAGTTTGAACTTCGATCTGCTCAACAATGCAGCCAGAATCGCCCAGCGGAGAAAACAGGCCTGCACCAGTGCCGCCAATCAAACCAATATGCATACGCTACTCTCCTGAGGCTCGTGCCGTTTAGTCACGCAATGCATAAACATCGGGCAAATGGCGCCAGTGACCCCGGTAATCCATACCGCAACCAAAAACATAGCGATCGGGAACGGTAAGTGCGCAGAAATCAGGACGATAATCGGACAGCTGACGATCGTGCAACTTGCTTGCCAAAACAGCACTATAGACCCGCTTCGCCTGATTCGAACTGGCGGCTGCAACCACTGCTTCAAGCGTAATGCCCTGGTCAAAGATGTCATCAATGACAATAACTGTGCGGCCTGTGAGATCCACTGAAGGCTGCTTCAGCCAGGACAGCTCTTTACCCGAAAGCCCTGACTGATAGCGGGTGGCATGACAGGTATCGAGCATAAAATCGCCATGCAGCAACTGCGACAAACGAGTTAAGGGCAACATAGCACCGAGCATCACGCCCAACAGCACACAATTACTCTCGTCCACGATCGGTTGCAGTTGAGCGGCCATTTTCGCTAAAGCCTGCTCGACTTCAGCAGACGAAATGATCTTCTCCGCATCGGGGAATGCCGGATTCTTTTCGGGCGAAGCGACCTGCATGCTCATTAAAGGTACCCCATGCTGTTAAGTTCTTATTGTTAGCGGCTATTGTTGCAACTTAACCCTTTAGCGTAAATTCCGGAGGTTGCAAGCCGGCCTCGAGATCACTAATAGCATCCCGCCAGACATCGCTGCAGTATACCAAAGCTTCAGTGTTATGCCGGCGCGAGCGCATAGCGGCAATGCGAGTGTGTCCCACCGCAGAAACATAATCTTTCGCGTCGGCGTTAAGTTCATCCATCGTGGCTATCGCCGCGGCCGGATTATTGCAAATGAGCGCTAGATCAGCACCTGCATCCAATGCCATTCGGGTTCGTTGCGGCACAGTGCCCGCCTCTTCCGCACCACCCATTGTCAGGTCATCGGAGAAGATGGCACCGTTGAACCGAAACTGCTCGCGCAACTGGGTGCTCAACCAGAATGGTGACAAACTCGCAATATCTTCATTGATTTGGGGGTAGCGAATATGCGCCACCATCACGCCTTCGAGTTGATTCTCGATAAGCGTTTGATACGGCATTAAGTCATCCGAAAGTTGCTGATAGGTGCGATTGTCCACCGGCAAGGCCAAGTGCGAGTCGACGGTGACCGCGCCATGCCCAGGAAAATGCTTGGCAGTGGCAGCCATACCCGCACGGTGCATGCCCTGCATATAAGCCAATGCGAGCGAAGCCACTGCATCGGGGCGCGCATGCAACGACCTGTCGCCAATCACCTCACTAACGCCATAATCGAGATCGACTACAGGGGCAAAACTAATATCGACACCAAGATCAAGGATTTCGGAAGCCATCAGCCAACCATGCAGCGAGGCCAATGAACGAGCGGCACGTGAGTCTACATCGAACTGGCGACCAATCTGTTGCAACGCCGGCAATTGGGTGAACTCTTCACGGAAGCGCTGTACACGTCCACCTTCCTGATCTACTGCCACCAGCAGTTGCGGTGAACGCAGCGCCTTAATATCACGAACCAATTCTGTGACCTGTGCACGATCAGCATAATTACGAGTAAATAGAATAACCCCACCCACTAGCGGATGCTGCAGATAATCACGCTCTTCGGCTGTTAATGACAAGCCTGCAACGTCCACCATTAATGGTCCGAGACTCACTTGTTACCCCTGGTTTTGCAAATAGCACATCTGAATAAAATAGCCCGGCAATGCAACCCAGACTAAGGAACAATTACCACGCGCGTACCCACGGTTACTCTACTGTAAAGCTCTATCACTTCATGCAAATTCATGCGCACACAACCGTGTGACAAGGGAACCCCCAGAGGCTCCAGGTCGCTGGTGCCATGGATGTAAATGTAGCGTTCTTTAGTGTCGCAGGAATACCCATCACCCTCGCCCTGATTCATACCTGGCTCGGTTCCGGCCAGCCAAAGTATCCGGCTTAGAATCCAGTCGCGACCGGGTTCTTGAGCATCCAGAGTTTCGGTCCAGGTCTCACCGGTTGGCTCACGCCCCACAAAGACGGCGCCTGGCTCAGCCGCATCGCCCACTTTTTCGGCAATAACATGCTCGCCCAAAGGCGTGCATTGACTGCCCTCACGCTGACCGCAACCAAAACGGGACGTTGACGCGCGATAGGTCGCAAGCAACTCATCCTGCTGCCACAGCTGTAATCGCTGCCGAGTGATACTGACTTCAATACTCAGTTGTTTACTGTTCAAAACCTACTCCGCCTAAAAATCATGCACCTAAAAAAATTATTAACAAGCTATACGAATAACATACGACCGTCTTCATTCACCTTACAAACAGTGCCATGGATTCGACATGACCCGTTTGCGGAAACATATCGATAACCCCTGCCTGCGACAATTTATAACCCAATTCTTCAACCAATGTCTGACTGTCCCGCGCCAATGTGCCGGGGTGACAGGAAACATAAAGTATTTTGGCAGCGCTTATACGCTTCAGCATGGGCATTATCTCGGCGGCACCGGCCCGCGAGAT
>JABIQA010000109.1 GCA_018699155.1 Chromatiales bacterium | reverse complement strand
CCTGGAAGCCTCGGCAGCCGCTGGCTGCAGGCCCATACTGATTCGAACCGGCAACGGCCGCAATACGGAAGCCGGACTGCTGAAGACACCGCTGGACAGCGCTGGCAGCATTCCCGTGTTTGATGACCTTACCGCTGCGGTGGCTTCATTGATAGCGGCTGAGTCACAGCCGTGATCGCCGGAATTCGCACCTGGACATGGATACTCGTTTCCTGCCTGCTGCTGGTTATATTCGGCACCACCGCAACGCTCAGTCGCATTACCGGAAGGCGAATTCCTTGGTTAATCGGCCGGAGTTGGGGCTGGATAGAACTATTTTTATTGAAAGTAATTTGCGGGTTATCGTTTAGCGTTCGCGGCTCGGAAAACATCCCTAATTCAGCATCGGTTGCGCTTATTAAACACTCCAGTGCTTTCGAAACACTCGCACAACTTGTTATTTTTCCCCAACAGGTTTGGGTGCTAAAGAAGGCGCTCGTCTGGAGTCCGTTTTTTGGTTGGGCGTTAATGGCTCTGGGTGCGATTCCAATCGATCGTAGGTCAGGAAAAAACGCGTCTGCAAAAGTTATCACGCTTGGAAAGCAGCGTTTAAAGCAGGGCAGCTGGGTAACAATATTTCCTGAGGGAACACGTGTACCCGCTGGCGAAACGAAGCGCTGGGGAATATCGGGCATTCTTCTCGCACAAGAGGCGAACGTTGATGTTGTTCCGGTCGCACACAACTCTGGTTACTTCTGGCCTAGAGATGGCTGGAAAATTTACCCCGGTCACGTTGAATTTGTAATTGGTCCGACCGTAAGTGCACAGAACCAAGATGCTCGGGAACTGGCGGATTCACTGCGGTTGTGGGTCGATACAGAAACGGCCAAGCTTACACCCGAGTCGACTGAGGCCGAAGGCGCAAACAACTAAGGAGCGACAATTAGACGGGTGCTGCCTACCAAAATACGACCTGTTAGATATCGATATTTGAGGCTGTTAGTGCGTTAGTTTCAATAAACTCACGACGTGGCTCTACCTGATCGCCCATCAACGTGCTGAAAATATCATCAGCGCCCATCGCATCATCGATACGAACCTGCATTAAGCGACGACTCTCTGGGTTTACAGTTGTTTCCCAAAGCTGATCGGGGTTCATTTCACCAAGGCCTTTGTAACGTTGAATATATTGTCCGCGGCGAGCCTCTGATAACAACCATTCAATGGCTTCTGGAAAATCTTCAATCTCTTTCGATTTCTCACCACGAAAAACTTTCGCGCCATTCTGTACCAAGCCGGACAGTTCAGCGCCCAATGAACAGATCGCCCGATACTCCGACGATTCGAAAAACTTAAGGGATATTTTGGTGCGCTTTTCAATTGCGTGGCGTACCCGCGTGACCACCACGTATGGGTCGGCGCCCTCGGGTGTATCAAGCCGAATGTTATATCTCGGGCCCGAAGTTCCCGACGCTTCATTTACGGCCTTCTCCAGAACCTTGAGCCATGACATAACATGCTGATTATCTTGAATATTATCAATGCTCAATGGTTCAGAATGAACCAGTGTTTCGATAATATGTGGGTCATAGCGACTGCTCAGGCGCTCAATAATAGACTTGACCTCCTGATACTGGCGGGCGAGTGTTTCGAGGGCTGTACCGGCAATGGCAGGAGCATCATTGCTCACCTGCAACCCGGCACCATCGAGAGCAACTGTCATCAGATAACTGAATAATTCAGCATCGTCTTTTACGTACATTTCCTGCTTCCCACGCTTCACTTTATACAATGGTGGTTGCGCAATATAAATATGACCGCGCTCAATTAGTTCACGCATTTGACGATAAAAAAACGTCAACAGTAGGGTGCGAATGTGAGATCCATCGACGTCCGCATCAGTCATGATAATGATTTTGTGGTAACGCAATTTTTCGGGATTGAAATCATCCTTACCGATTCCACAACCGAGCGCCGTGATCAACGTCCCCACTTCGGCGGACTGCAGCATTTTATCAAAACGCGCTTTCTCGACATTTAGAATTTTGCCTTTTAGCGGAAGCACGGCTTGCGTGCGGCGGTCGCGACCTTGTTTTGCTGAGCCGCCCGCTGAGTCGCCCTCTACGAGGAATATTTCGGATAAAGACGGATCTTTTTCCTGGCAGTCTGCTAGCTTGCCTGGCAGGCCGGCAATATCAAGAGCGCCTTTGCGACGGGTCATTTCCCGAGCCTTGCGAGCGGCTTCACGAGCCCGAGAGGCGTCTATAATCTTGCCTGCAATAATCTTCGAATCCTGCGGATTCTCAAGCAAAAATGTATCTAGATTTTCGGACATCTTCGTTTCAACGATGCCGCGAACCTCGGAGGAAACCAGTTTGTCCTTGGTCTGTGAAGAAAATTTTGGGTCAGGAACCTTTATGGAAAGAACCGCGGTGAGGCCTTCACGAGAATCATCCCCACTAAGATTAGCGCGATCTTTCTTGGCGGTAACTTCTTTCTCAATGTAGTTGTTTAGCGTGCGAGTTAAAGCTGCACGAAACCCTGCCAAATGAGTGCCACCATCTTTCTGCGGAATGTTATTCGTGAAGCAATACATTCGCTCCTGATAACTGTCGTTCCATTGAATGGCGACCTCCACAACAACACCTTCCATATCCGCAGTGAAATGGAAAATAGTCGGATGAATTTCAGTTTTTGTTCTGTTCAGATGTTCAACGAATGCTCGAATACCACCCTCATATTCAAACACGTCTTCTTTATCATCGCGGTCATCGCGAAGAATAATCCGCACGCCTGAGTTTAGGAAAGACAATTCTCGTAAACGGTTTGCCAGAATGTCATAACTGAACTCGATTTTAGTGAATATGGTGTCACTGGGCTTAAAGCGAACGGTCGTGCCGGTGATGTCGGTTTTTCCAGTTTCCCGCAAAGGCGCTTGTGGCTCACCTAGCGCATAGTCTTGCTCGTAGATTGCGCCATCACGGTAAATTGATAGGGTTAGTTTTTCTGAAAGGGCATTAACAACAGAAACGCCAACGCCATGTAGACCGCCAGAAACTTTGTACGAATCATCGTCAAACTTGCCGCCAGCATGAAGCACGGTCATGATTACCTCAGCTGCCGAGCGCCCTTCTTCAGCGTGTATTTCAACCGGAATACCACGACCGTTGTCCGTTACGGTGATCGAGTGATCCGCATGGATAGTGACCGAAATTTCGCTGCAATGACCGGCGAGCGCCTCGTCAATTGAGTTATCGACAACCTCGAACACCATGTGGTGCAAGCCGGAGCCATCATCGGTATCACCGATGTACATTCCCGGACGCTTACGGACCGCATCAAGCCCTTTAAGGACTTTAATGTTACTGGAGGTATAGGTTGAATTGTCAGTCATGCAGGAAGCCCTTAAAGCAATCCATTATTATACCAGATGACTGATGTTTCCGGCCTCTATAGCGAAGGTTTTTCCGTTGTTTTCCCAGTTCGCCCCCGATGAATCGAGGCTGGTAATAAACAACTGAGCCGGAACGGTCTGGAGCAAGCGGAAAAGGTGCTCCTGATGTTCTTCATCGAGCTCGGCCGCGGGGTCATCAACCAACAGGACTATCCGGCTTGATACAGCATTTGCCACAAAGTGGGTTTGCGCAAGGATTAGAGCTGCACCTAATAATTTCTGCTGGCCGCGCGAGAGGCGATGCCGAGCGGCCTGACCGTCGATACGTAACTTCAGGTCCGCGCGGTGCGGGCCTACCTGTGTGGCTCCCATCACCCTGTCACGTGGAAAACTGGCTGTGAGCGCGTCTTTAAAATCGTCTCCCTCTTTCCAACCCTGAGAATAACTGACATTCAACGCAAATGGGAATATTTCGGATAATATCAGCGACAATTGGCTCTTAAAGTCAGATATAAAGGTTTTTCGCTGAATATCGAGGGATATAGCGTTTTTTATCAACGTGTCATCCCAGGCCTCAATGGTTGCATTAGGCAGTTGGGCCTTTAACGCCGCATTACGCTGTTTTAACGCTGTCTTGTAAGCGCGCCAAGTTGCAATATAATCGTGTTCCACGTGAAACACGCCCCAATCGAGAAACCTACGGCGTTGTTCGGGTCCCCCTTGGATTAACTCATGTATCTCGGGGTCAATAGCCTGGACCGGCAATGCGGAAACTAGATCTGTGGTTTTGGCAGAAGAACCATTCATCCGAACAGTTTTGGTTCCACGTGAAACCTCACAACCTATTTTACTTGTCTGAGCGGGGGTGGCATGGCCTGCAGACACTTCAGCAAACAAAGTGAAGCCGTCGGCGCCGCTCTTAATGAGTTCAGCGTTGCTGCCACCCCGAAAGGATCGTCCGCGACCAAGATAATAAATTGCTTCAAGGAGACTGGTTTTGCCGGCAGCGTTTTTACCAACAACCAAATTAAGCTCGGGGTCAGCTAAAAGCTCCACCCCATCAAGACATCGAAAGTCGCGAATGCGAATTTTTGACAGCGTCACTGTCAGGCACCATGACCGGAGACTAAAGTCTCATGGGCATAACAACGTACTTCGTTGAGTCGATGCCAGGAACTCGGATTAAGCAACTGCTATTGGGATCAGATAGATTCAACTCAACCTGCTCACTGTCCACCGCCGCAAGCGCATCCATCAAATAGTTGACGTTAAAACCAATCTCCATGCTCATACCCGTGTAGTCGACCTCGACCTCGTCCTGTGCTGTTTCCTGGTCCGGGTTGTTGGCCTCAATTTTGATTTGGCCTTCCAAGAGCTCCAACCTTACTCCCCGATACTTTTCATTGGACAGAATGGCTGCGCGTTGCAACGCTTGCCTGATCATATCCCGATTACCCAGAATGGGCGTATCAGTGAGCTCTGGGACCACCCGACTGTAGTCAGGGAAACGGCCGTCAATCAGTTTGGATGTAAACCGAATATCCCCTAACTCAGCACGAACATGATTTGTACCGATCGATATCTCCACTTCCCCCTCTTCAGCAAGCAGGCGTTGTAACTCAAGAACACCTTTACGGGGAACAATCACTTGTTGTTTAACCGGGTTTTGCCCATCCAGATCGATTTCGCACAATGCGAGCCGATGTCCGTCAGTAGCGACACCTCGTAA
This sequence comes from Chromatiales bacterium, assembly GCA_018699155.1. GTDB lineage: Bacteria > Pseudomonadota > Gammaproteobacteria > Steroidobacterales > JABIQA01. Next base: position 80,258 of record JABIQA010000109.1, on the reverse strand, counting down.
TACCGCACCATCTGTTTCAAATAACAATCCGTTCAGGTAATAACGTACATCTTGTTGTGCCATGCAAAAATTGGTTTTTTCCAATAAATGATGCAAAGCGCTTTGGCTAACTCGAATTACCTGGCTGCCGTCGATTTCATCAACCACAGGAAAATCTGTTGCTGATAACGTTGATAACACAAATTTGCTTCGACCTGACTGCACGGTAAGTCTTTCGCCTGTTAGTGAAAGCTTCACTTCAGCCTGGCTCGGCAGTGCTTTGCAGATATCGAATAATTTTCTGCCTGGCACTGTAATTTGGCCTGGCACTTCTAATTTCTCCAACTCACCTTTTGCAACCAATTCAACCTCGAGGTCTGTAGCGGTTACCGTAAGGTGATCGCCTTCGGCTACCAAAAGGACATTGGCTAAAATAGGCATCGTTTGTTTTCGTTCAACAACACCGATAACGGCCTGCAAAGGTTTTAGTAATTCTTCTCTGGATGCGCTCAGTTTCATTCTGACTACCCGTCTGTCTAATATAATATAAGGTTTTTTATTTAAGTATTATTGTTATTATTAAGCAACCAAAAAACTGTGAATAAAAAATTAAATCTTTTATTAATCATAAATTTATATTGTTTTTTCTACTGTATATCAACACGTGCAACATCTGAATCACCTGTGGATAAGTTGTGGGCCTAATCGCCTTTTCTTTTTATCCACAAGTTATACGGGTTTCATCCCAAGGCTTCTTCACAACTTATTACCAAAACCGAAAACCACCTCTAACTCTATGTAGATAATTGTCTTAAAAGGTTTTTATAGTCTTCACCAACCCGGACGTCCGTTTTGCGTAAATCTTCAATACGACGACATGCATGCAAGACAGTTGTGTGATCTCTTGAACCGAATGCATCGCCTATTTCAGGCAAACTATGATTGGTTAATTCTTTAGTTAACGCCATAGCAATTTGTCTTGGTCGCGCAACAGACCTTCTTCGACTTTTACCGAGCAGGTCCGCATTTCTGATTTTGAAGTATTCTATTACTGTTTTTTGAATGTTAGTCATCGTGACCATTTTATTCTGTACAACCAAGAGGTCATGCAGAGCATCTTTAGCAAAACCAAGGGTAATCGGTTCTCCAGTAAACGCAGAATTGGCAACCAGTCGTCGCAGTGCGCCCTCAAGTTCGCGCACATTAGAACGGATTCGCTGGGCAATAAAGAATGCGACCTCCTGTGGAAGTACGACTTTTTCAAGTTCTGCTTTGGTCATCAAAATAGCGACACTGGTTTCTAATTCAGGTGGTTCGATTGCTGCCGTCAACCCCCATCCAAACCGTGAAACCAGTCGCTCTTCAAGACCATCAACCTCTTTAGGGTAGCGATCTGCAGTTAAGACCACCTGCTTCTGAGAATCAATTAAGTCATTGAAAGTATGGAAAAACTCCTCCTGCGAACGCTCTTTCCCCGCAAAAAACTGAATATCGTCGATCAACAACGCATCGAGCGACCGGTAGGCGCTTTTAAACTCATCGATCTTGTTGTGCTGTAGAGCCCTCACCATATCGCTGACAAAATGCACCGATCTCACATAAGCGATTTTTGCCTCGGGGTTTCGCGCCCGAATCGCGTTACCGATGCTATGCATCAGATGAGTTTTACCCAAGCCTACGCCGCCTGCAATAAACAAAGGGTTGTAAGACAAACCGGGATTCTGCGCGACCTGAAATGCAGCCGCACGAGCCAATTGATTGCTCTTGCCCTGAACGAAATTATCGAAGTTGTACGCTGGATTGAGTCGCCCACTTTGCCATGTGGTTCTCGGCATGCTGCTGACGACAGGCGCGTCCGGCGCCAGATCCACTGCAGCAGAGTTATTCTGACCGATTTCGAGGGTGACGCGACTATCCGGCCCGCGTTCGGCGACAACTTCGCGAATAAGATCGAGACAATTGCTCTGTACCCACTCGACAACAAACCTGTTTGGCGCGCGCAGATTTAAACCCTTTTCATCTTCGCTGGCCTGCAGCGGACGAATCCAGGTATTAACTTGTTGTTCTGTAAGCTCTGTCTGTAACTGTTGCAGACAGCGGGCCCAGAGGGTATTCGACACGCACGACCCCTGTAAATGCGGTAGTATTTTTTATTAGATTCTGCAGGTGGGTGCAGACAAGCGAGTCTATACCCCTTCCTAAAAGTTATCCACAGCTTTGTTTTTGTTTATAAGGCGTAAATAGGAGTTGACAATTTGAACCTCCCTGCTTACTCTCCCGTCTCTTTTTTGCGGACGTATCCTATTGTTTTCCGCGAGGTTTTGAAGCGACATGAAACGTACATATCAACCCAGTGTTTTAAAGCAGAAGCGTACCCACGGTTTCCGTGCACGCATGGCCACCAAAGGCGGTCGTTTGGTTATTAAACGTCGCCGCGCTAAGCAGCGCACTCGCCTCTCTCATTAACATTCCTGTCTCGTCGTTCTGGCTGAGACATCATAGGATTTGTAAACGGAATCGGACCGACGGCAACTTCAAACCTTAGGTTTCGCCAATGTCATCGCCTATTAACGGCTGCTGACTATGACGGCGTATTTGCGCAGGCAAAACGCACGTCTGATAAGTTCTATACAGTTCTTTACGTTGGTACCTTCGCCCAGTCGTCGCGGATAGGCTTTGCTATCGCCAAAAAGCGCGTTTCCCGTGCTCCAGGCAGAAATAGATTAAAACGTATCGCGCGCGAAAGTTTCCGGCATAATCGCCACTCGCTTGCGAGCGAGCAGAACGCATACGACATTGTCGTGTTAGCGAATAGCGCTGCCGCAACGGCCAGTAATGAACAACTATTCGCTAGTCTGGATACGCACTGGCAACGAATACGCGGTACTGCTGATCCAGTCCGCGAACACCACCAGTAAAATGGCTAGAGTAAACAGGGATCTTTAGATGGACAACGTGCGTGTAATTCTATGGGCAGTGCTTGCCAGTTTGCTGTGGCTTGCCGCTACGCAATGGCAAAAAACGTACACGCCCGTACCTGAAGTTATCACTGAGACTTCAATCCAAAAAGCCGCTCAAAGCATCCTGCCTGCAGTTCCTAGCAATGATAATGGTGTTACAGGCATTCCGCAGGGAGGCAGCCCCGCCGCCGTTGATGCGACCAAGACTGTTGAGCAGACAGCTCTCATTACAGTTAAAACCGACGTTCTTGATATTTCTATCAGCATGAGCGGCGGCAACCTGGTGCAGGCTTATCTGCCCCGTTACCCGTTGAGCAAAGATGAGCCGGATAAGCTCGTTCAATTGCTCAACGATGACCCGGAGGCCATATATGTCTTACGTTCTGGCCTACGCTCCACCGAAGGAAAAGCTGAAGCGACGCATCATGCTGTTTATACCGCCGCCCAAGATGAGTATGAACTAGGGTCTGGAACCGATGAGCTTCAAGTGCCTTTGGTCTGGGAGGAGGAAGGCGTCAAGGTTATTAAGACCTACACCTTCCGTCGTGGTAATTATGCTATTGGTCTAGACTATATGGTGGTTAACTCGACCGACGAGCCCTATTCGGCATTCAGCTATCAGCAGTTGCATCATGTTTACGCGCCGATGGAGCGATCGATGTTTAATGTCGACTCCTACTCTTACGATGGCCCGGTTATTTACGATGGCGACAGCTACGAAAAACTCGATGTTGATGACCTTCGTGAAGAACCCTTAGATGCGGTCTATACAAACGGCTGGGTGGCCGCTATTGAGCATCACTTTTTGACCGCAGCGGTTCCTGAAAAAGGCACTGCTGAGAAATATGTTGCTGGCTTCGATGGGCGTAACTACACATTGACAGCATCGGGCCCTGTAAAGATTATTAAGCCTGGCACAACAGAGGGTTTTTCCGGCCAGTTTTTTGTTGGCCCGAAACTGCAGAAGCAGTTGGCGGAGACCGCAGAAGGCCTGCCGTTAACGGTTGATTACGGCATTCTCGCTGTATTATCTCAGCCGCTATTCTGGCTTCTTGGCAAGGTCCATAGCTTTGTGGGGAACTGGGGCTGGACGATTATTATCGTTACGTTCCTCATTAAGCTGGTGTTCTATAAGCTGACTCAGACCAGCGGTCGTTCGATGGCGAAAATGCGTAAATTGCAGCCGCGTTTGAAGAAGCTGCAAGAGCGCTACAAAGATGACCGTCAGGCAATGAGTGCGGCATTGATGGACTTATACAAGCGCGAAAAAGTGAATCCTGCCGCCGGTTGCCTGCCTATGCTGGTACAGATTCCGTTCTTTATCGCGTTTTATTGGGTGCTGCTGGAAAGCGTTGAAATGCGTCAGGCCCCTTTTATTCTTTGGATTACTGACCTTTCTGTGCGCGACCCATACTTTATTTTACCGCTGCTTATGGGCGGGGCGATGTTTATTCAGCAGAAGCTGAACCCGGCACCACCGGATCCGATTCAAGCGAAGGTGATGAGTATTCTGCCTATCGTTTTTACCGCATTTTTTGCGTTCTTCCCGGCCGGGCTGGTGCTTTACTGGCTGACAAACTCTGTTTTATCGATTCTCCAGCAGTGGCAAATTAACCGAGTGGTTGCTGCGGAGTCTACCTAAGTGTTGCCGCCTGTATTGGCATGGCGGTAAATCTTCAGCAAGACACAATCGTTGCGCGGGCTACGCCTGCGGGGCGGGGTGGTGTCGGTATTATTCGAATTTCGGGTACTGCCGCCGGCGATATCGCCGCAGCATTGCTGGGCCGTTTACCCAAACCCCGATACGCGACTTATTCCCGCTTCCGTGACGCCGACGGAACATCGCTGGATAGCGGCATTGCCCTGTGGTTTCCGGGGCCGCATTCGTTTACCGGCGAGGATGTCCTTGAAATTCAGGGCCACGGCGGTGCTGTGGTCATTGACCTGCTGCTAGAGCGCATTACCGCTTTGGGCGCCCGTCTGGCCGAGCCGGGAGAGTTTTCTAAGCGTGCATTTCTCAACGACAAACTTGATCTGACCCAGGCCGAGGCGATTGTTGATTTGATCGATAGTGGTTCACGCGTTGCCGCACGAGCCGCGCAGCGTTCGCTGCAAGGCGAGTTTTCTCATGCTGTAATGCAGCTTAATGACCGGATTACCGAGCTTAGGGTGCATGTCGAGGCGGCTATCGATTTTCCTGATGAGGACATCGATTTTCTGAGTGATTCGGGGCTTCTCGAAAGGGTGTCCGTGGTTGAAAAGGCCTTTTCGGAGCTGACCCGCTCCGCCCGCGAGGGCTGTTTGCTGCGCGAAGGCGCAACGCTTGTTCTTGCCGGCAAGCCGAATGCCGGCAAATCAAGTTTATTAAATGCGCTGTCCGGCTATTCGGCCGCAATAGTGACCGATGTTCCCGGCACTACCCGTGACGTCATCAAGGAGCATATCGATATTGATGGGTTGCCACTGTCGATTATCGACACCGCTGGTTTGCGGACCAGTGCAGATGTTGTCGAGCAGGAAGGGGTACGGCGGACGCACGAGCAGCTGCGTCAGGCCGACTTAGCAATATTGGTTATTGATGTAAATAACCCTGAAGAAGCGGTGGAATTGATAGCTGATATGCCCGCAGACCTGCAAATAATAAAAGTGTTAAATAAGTGCGACTTGATTAACAGGCAGCCGGGATTATCCGAAGACGGTTCTGCAATTTATGTCTCGGCACTCACCGGTGCAGGCTTAGGCGATTTGCGATCATTATTGAAGCAGCGATTGGGCTATTTGCCCTCCGAAAGCGGCAGCATTACGGCTCGTCGCCGGCATCTTGTTATACTGGCCGCGGCACTTTCTGCGTTTCAGGATGGGCGTGCGCGTTTGGCCGAGGGGTCTGGCGAACTCATGGCCGATGACTTGTTGCGCAGTCAAAATGCACTGGCTGAGATAACCGGGGAGTTCAGCAGCGATGATCTTCTTGGTGAAATATTTTCGAATTTTTGTATTGGTAAGTAGCCCAGCAGCAAAGCCTGGGCTATTGGTCCTCTGACCGGGAGACGTTTCTTGCGCAATAGCGCTGCCTTTGTATTGATTGCCGCATGCACATTGACGTTACTTGGCTGCAACAGCAGCTCGGAGGGCGTCAGTGCGACCTATGTGCAGCAACCGGTAAATTCAGCGCAAGGGATCTATCAACCAGGCCAGCTGTTGCCCGGCTACGCCCCATCAATTCGCAACGTGCCTCTTGGCAACACGCTAATTGCCTCCGATGGCGGCAGCGTTGTCACGATTGACTTGGGCTCCCCAGACCTTCGACTGTTTGGTCGGGTGTTCGCGAAGGCGGCCGCAACAGCCAGCAACAGCGAAGTGTCCGGCAGCTTTGATGTTTATCTTTCGGAGGCCGAGAACGGTGAGCCACTGGCAGCAGGTCCCCATGCCACAGCAACGGTGACCGGCGGAGAATTGCAGCTGATCTACAGCTTAAGTGACCCTGAGCGGCTCGAGAGCAAAGTATTGACTGTTGAGCTCGACTTCGAAGCCATAAGCGGCCGACGGACCGCGTTCTTTGATGAGTTTGATGGCGCTTATGGCCTGCGAACAGATCTTGCCCAAATTGACCTTTACGCCGTATCGCCCGAGCCGGAGTTTGTCATTGGGGGCTGGGGTGCTCAGGGCAACGCCGTTACAGACGTTGAGCTCACCGAGCTGCTGATCGATGCAAGTGGCGCTTTTACGGCGAAGCTAGAAGGCCCAGTGCAAGACTATTGTTATAACGAACCAGCAATACCCGGTCAACGGCCGGGTCAGCCAACACCTGAACCGTTTATTGTTAGCGGAGAGGTCTATTTTGTCGATTTGGTGGTTGGTGTTGCCCCAACGCAGAACGCGTACTATTTGCAAGGCGATGGGGAATGCCCCACCAACACCGATGTGACCCTGTCCTTTGAGACGCTAGGCTGGCTTTCGGGCGCTAATGACCCATTGGCTCTGGGCTCAATGGATCAGTTGAACTTAAGCGCCGTATATACAATGGTAACGCCGCAGGGCTCGGAACGTTTTGCTACCGATTGGCGGCTGCTTTTCCAAAACACCCAAGCTCAACCGATCGGTCCTTTGGACCTCTGGGTCGAATATCCGCCAGCCACCGAAATCGATCCCCAAACCTCGCGGACCGTTGTATCAAATACGGCGCTTGAGCAGTTTGTCACCAACATCTCAACCTTTATTGGTGGGGCCGCAACTCAGGACGTGGTTGTGCGCATGAATTATCCCAGACCCGGGGCGTGGAACAGCCTCGACAGTGCCGGCACCGGTGTGGATGCCGGTCAGATGTTCCAGGCCCTGATTAACACCTACCCTTTTTACGAGGTTGAGAACCCGCCCAAGGCGCACACCCTCGCATCCGCTATTGCCGCGGCTCCGAATGTGAACTGGTGGATTCTCCTGTCATCCAATGACGCCGCATCTTGGCAAGGGGCGGACATCAACACGCCCAGCTACCAAGCGCTGTCGGCGAACCAGCATGCGGTCGATGGCTTCGCCTTGAACCTTGCGGTTGTGTCCCACTACGAGTCTCTCCTTCAGCAGAGCACGCCCGGCTTTTCGTTTGCCGGAGTGGTCTTCGAAGCGGAAGATTCGGGCCTCAGCAAGACGGCGGCGGGACCGGGGCTAGATCCGCTGTCAAACACCGTCGCGAAACAGCTCTACTCGGTCTTCACGACCTCAACGACGAATCCCATTCAGGCGATCCCGGCCGTCCCCGCCTCGGGTCAATGGGCTGCTACAGGCTCTTACACTCAGGCAAACCCGCTCAATGACTTTACGCTTAGCGGTAATCCGGTTATCGGCCACTGGTTTCCACAGTGGTACGACGCCTCCGATCCTGCCGACCTTAACGCCTATGCGTCGGGATCTATTAGCGATGTGGTCAACAGGCTAGACACCTACAAACCGAACTTCTCAGCACGTGTCGCCGCCGACAAGTCGTTGTATACGGCGATGATCAGTGCGGAGAATGGCTGGTTGCGCAAATACATCCCCGGTTCTACCGGAACCCCAGCGACCATCGAGGTGAAGACCACCCCGGCTAAATTTTTCGGTGAGGGCTTTGCATGGAGTGACGTTCAGCAAGCGGCAACGGCTATCCATACGAAGCATGGCGTGCGGGTTATGGTCTATAACCTGGCGGAGCTCCCGCTGAACCAGACCAAGCAGGAGGCCGAAGACATCCAAGCTCTGAGGCTCCCTTAGCGACGTCGCATGATGGCCTCTGTGGTGGATATTGGCGTTTCTTGCCGATTTCTTCGGCGGGCTCTATTTATTGAATGTCTTCACGGCGTCTTGGTTGCCGCATTCAAACGACCCGAGCCTCGTGGCCACGCTGGTGCAGTATGACGCACCCAATTGTTAGCCAGGCTTATTTTTTGTGGGAATTATCGGCTGGTCCTTTTTATCAGCCTGCGCATTTAGTCAAATAGCCGTGCGAAGCGAATGAAATAAAGGCTATCCTTCGGTCTCTGTCTTCCGGAGACCTGTTTCAGATGTTGAGTCGACTAAAACGCGCCCTTCGCCGGCGTCTGCCGCGCAAGCCCAAACCGATGAAAATTGTCATGACGCTGCTAGTGCGTGATGAGCAGGATATTTTGCGGGCAAACATCGAGTTTCATCGTGCGATGGGCGTCGACTTCTTTATTGCGACGGACAACAAGTCGGTTGACGCAACCCCTGAGATACTTAAAGAGTATGAGCGTGCCGGACTGCTGCATTACATCTACGAAGGCACGGACGACTACAATCAGACGGAATGGGTTACCCGGATGGCGCGGATGGCGGCGACGACGTTTGACGCGACCTGGGTCATTAACAACGATGCCGATGAGTTTTGGTGGCCGGTGAATCATCCAAATTTACGGGCAGAGCTTGCCGCGCTGCCGCAGGAGGTCGTCATCGTTGAAGCCGGCCGTTACAACTTTGTGCCGGTTGATGGCTCCGCGGAGTCATTTTCTACCGCAATGATCTATCGCGAAAAGGTGTCGCTGAACGCAGTAGGTAAACCGCTGCCGCCAAAAGTAGCGCATCGCGCCAACCCTGGTGTGAAAGTGGCGCAAGGTAATCACGGTGTCTGGGGCTTTAACCCCGCAACTAAGGTGGCCGGGAAAATAGAGATTCAGCATTTTCCGCTGCGCAGCTATGCCCAATTTGAGAACAAAATCATTAAGGGCGGTCAGGCCTATGAGCGCAATAAAACCATGGGTGACACAGCAGGCTCCACGTGGAAACGCCTGTATGAGGAATACAAGCAGGGCAACCTTATGACCCATTACAAGGAAGAGGAATACTCTTCCGAGCGGATTCAACAAGGCCTTCGGTCCGGCGAGCTGCTCATGGAGGCTCGCTTACCTGAGCTGCTTAACACACTGAATATAAAGCCTAAATAGCAGTCATTTCTGCCCTTTCCAGGGCTTTTTAGGTAGAATGCTCCGCCCGGTACTATCCGGGCTCTTAATTGGACCTCTTCGCTTTGCACGGAGCAGATTACTTCGGGAATTTCTAAGGCATGACCGTGGCAGAACAATTTGATGTGATCGTGGTCGGTGGCGGCCATGCCGGTACCGAGGCAGCTGCTGCTGCCGCACGCATGGGTGTTCGCACCTTGTTGTTAACTCAGAACATCGAGACTATCGGTCAAATGAGCTGCAACCCAGCGATCGGCGGCATTGGCAAGGGCCACCTCACTAAAGAAATAGATGCGCTGGGTGGCGTGATGGCCCAGGCGATAGATCGTGCCGGCATTCACTTCAGAACGCTCAATTCCAGTAAGGGGCCGGCCGTGCGCGCAACCCGTGCTCAAGCAGACCGTGCCTTGTATCGCCAGGCAGTGCGCAGCACCCTAGAGTCTCAGGATAATCTCACCGTATTTCAGCAAGGCGTTGATGACCTCGTCATTGATGGGACCCGGGTTACCGGCGTAATCACACAGCTGGGGCTGCAATTTAATGCGCCCGCAGTGGTGCTAACCGTGGGCACTTTTCTTGCGGGAAGAATTCACGTCGGCCAGGCTCAATCCAGCGGCGGTCGTGCTGGAGACCCCGCCAGCATTGGCCTTGCTGAAAAGCTTCGCGCACTGGGCTTACGTGTTGGCCGGTTAAAAACAGGCACGCCTCCGCGCATTGATGGCCGTACTGTTGACTATTCTGTATTGCAGGAACAGCCCGGCGACACGCCTATTCCCGTGTTCTCTTTCATGGGCAAGCGCAGCGACCATCCGAAACAGGTTTCCTGTTTTATTACGAATACCACTGAACAGACTCACGAGATTATTCGCAGCGGTCTGGATCGCTCGCCAATGTACACAGGAGCAATTGACGGAATAGGCCCGCGCTATTGCCCTTCAATAGAAGACAAAGTCGTGCGCTTTGCCGAGCGAACATCACATCAGATTTTTTTGGAGCCCGAAGGTTTAACAACTAACGAGCTTTACCCCAATGGTGTTTCCACAAGTTTGCCCTTCGATATACAGAAGGCATTTATTGCAAGTATTCCTGGCTTAGAAAACGCACGTATTACGCGCCCCGGGTACGCCATTGAGTACGACTACTTTGATCCGCGAGATCTGCAACCGACGCTTGAAACCAAGGCTATAAACGGTTTGTTTTTTGCCGGCCAAATTAACGGTACTACCGGCTATGAAGAAGCGGGCGCCCAAGGCATTCTGGCTGGAATCAACGCGGCATTAAACGTCAAGAATGAGGATGGCTGGTCTCCTCAGCGCAACGAGGCCTATATTGGAGTGCTTGTCGATGACCTCGTGACCCGCGGCACGCTTGAGCCTTACCGGATGTTTACGAGTCGTGCCGAGTATCGATTGCTGCTGCGGGAAGATAATGCCGATGCGCGTTTAACCCCCAAAGGTCGTGAGTTGGGCCTGGTATCGGATCAGCGTATGGCGGCATTTGATCTTAAATATGAGCAGGTCGCCAAAGAACAAGAGCGGCTCAAACGTATTGTGGTGCACCCCGAAAAGCTCACCGCTGATGATAAAGCCATTCTTGAGACGTCACTGTCGCGTGAGCATCATGCGATTAAATTATTGAGCCGGCCTGAGTTTAGGTATGAGAAAGTTACTTCATTGAGTGTCGTTGGGTTGCGTTCGCGGGCCGGAGGCGAAACTGACGAGCTTGCCGAGCAAATTGAATCTCAGGTCGATATTCAAGCGCGCTATGACGGCTATCTTCAGCGCCAGGAAGACGAGATTACGAAGAGCAAAAAACATGAAGCAATGTCATTGCCGGCGGCTATCGACTACTCATTGATTCAGGGGTTATCGAATGAGGTGCGACAAAAACTCATTGATGTTCGGCCGCAAACGATTGGGCAGGCCTCCCGGATTCCGGGCATGACGCCTGCCGCTGTCTCGATGCTGCTGGTTCACCTGAAGAAGCAAAAATTAAAAACGGCGTGAGCATCACGTTCTATTCCCCCACGACAAGCCTTCTCATGTTGCTGGTGCTCAGCACCCTGGCGGCCTGCTCTCCAGCCGAGCCGCCCCGGCCTGAAACCCTTGCGCCACAAAAGTTTTCACCAGAGGGCAATGTCTTGCGAAAGAGCAATGGTGCCGAACCCCAGACGCTTGATCCGCACAAAGCCGAAGGTGTACCAGCCGCTAATATTCTCCGCGACATCTACGAAGGCTTAACTATAGAGGCGCCGAATGGTGACTTATTACCGGGCGTTGCCGAGAGCTGGACGATTGATGAGTCGGGCACAGAGTACACTTTTCAATTGCGGACAAACGCCAAGTGGTCTAACGGAGAACCGCTTACCGCCGCCGACTTTGTCTACAGTTTTCGGCGCGCACTAAACCCCGCAACTCTATCGCGCTATGCAAATATTCTGTACCCCATTAAAAATGCTGCAGCGGTTAATCGTGGGGAATTGGGATTGGATAGCCTGGGTGTTAAGGCTCTTTCACCTCACCAGCTTAAAATTAATTTAGAAGCATCGACACCATACTTTTTATCATTGCTTAATCATGCAATGGCGTACCCGGTGCATCAGGCAACCGCCGAACAGCACCGCGACCAATTCACGCGACCAAACAATAATGTGTCTAATGGCGCCTACAAAATATCTGATTGGCTCGTGCAGTCGCATATATCGGTTGAGCGGAATACCCGTTACTGGGATAACCACGACACCCGTATAGACAAGGTCGTGTATCTCGCTATAGAAAACCCTGATGCTGTGTTAAAGCGTTATCGAGCAAATGAGCTTGATATGACGCAGGAAGTCCCATCACGGCAGCTCGGCTGGATTATGCAGAACATTCCCGACGAGTACGTGGTATCGCCGTATCTTGGCGCCTACTACTATGGCATCAATACCCTTAGAGCGCCCTTTAAAGCCAAGCCACAGCTTCGCCTCGCCTTAGCGATGAGCATTGATCGTCAGATTCTTACCCAGAAGCTCACGGGCGGTGGCGAGCTAGCGGCTTACAGTTTCGTGCCCCCGGTTACCGGGTATGAACCACAGACACCCTATTGGGCGAACTGGTCTCAGGAGGAGCGCAACGCCGAGGCCCGACGCCTGTATGCTGCATCTGGCTACGGCCCTGAAAGCCCGCTCGAAGTTGAGGTGTTATACAACACCAGTCAGGGCCACAAGCAGCTAGCCATTGCAGTGGCTTCTATGTGGAAGCAAAACTTGGGCGTTAGGACCACGCTGAGGAACCAGGAGTGGAAGGTTTATTTGCAGACGCGAGCCAACAAGACCGAAACAGAAATATATCGTTCCGGCTGGATCGGCGACTACAATGATGCATATGGATTTCTTCAGCTGCTCATTTCAACCAATCCCCAAAATGACTCTGGTTACGCCAACACTGAGTTTGACCATTTGCTGGAGCGTGCAGCCAAAGAAATAGATATGAGCCAGCGGGCGATCTATATGCAACAAGCTGAAGCGCTGATGTTGCAGGATATGCCAGTAATTCCGATTTACTATTATGTGAGCAAGCACCTGATAAAACCCTGGGTAAAAGGCTTCACGCCAAACATCATGGATCATGTCTATTCCAAAGACCTGTGGATTGATACCCCCGCAGCGGATGCCGGGTAAAACGCAGTCTCCTAAGCGGCCTTGTTTGTGGCTATACTAATGATTGATTATCACCATACGAGAGAAGAGATGTCTGAAACGCAAAAACCACGCAGCAGCAGCCTTCCAGGAATCCTTTATGTGGTGGGCTTGTGCGCGTTCTTGGTAGCCATTTCTGTTTACTACAAAGGCGCTGATACCTATTGCCGGTATCAGGCCAAAGATATGCCATTGTCAGACATGGCGCCTGAATGTCGCGACGCGGACATAGAATCGATAGCAGCAGACCCTGCTGAATAGCCTTCGTTGCCATCTGAAAAATAAACCGGAGTAAACTACTCCGATGCTGCGTTTCACCGTTAAACGTTTTTTTGGGGCTATCCCCACACTGCTTGTTCTTATGGTACTGGCATTTACGTTAATTCGCGTTGCACCAGGCGGCCCATTCGATTCTGAAAAACAATTATCAGCAGAAATTCAGGAGCGACTGAATGCCGCTTATCATCTCGATGAGCCGCTATGGCAACAATTTATTCGCTATCTCGGTAATCTTTTACAGGGTGATTTTGGTCCATCATTCGCCTATGCCGATTACACCGTAAGCGAACTTATCGCGACCGGTTTTCCGGTTTCGTTAAAGCTAGGTTCTTTGGCCATGCTCCTTGCCATTATCGCAGGTGTTGCGATTGGCACGATGGCGGCACTAAAACAAAACACCCGTACCGACTACGTGGTAATGACCGCTGCAATGACGGGCGTTTCAGTGCCCACTTTTGTTATTGCTCCTCTGCTGGTGCTGGTTTTTGCCGTTACTCTGCAATGGTTTCCAGCTGGAGGGCTGGGGGATTGGCGAAATCTAGTACTGCCAGTAATTGCGCTTGCACTGCCGCAAATTGCCTACATTGCGCGGCTTACCCGAGGCAGCATGATTGAGGTTTTGCGCAGCGATTACATTCGTACCGCACGTGCGCAGGGTCTCACCCAGATAGAAATACTTTTTCATCATGCTCTTAAGCCCGCGATCCTTCCTGTGGTGTCTTATCTGGGCCCGGCTACTGCAGCCATTATTACGGGATCAGTTGTTGTCGAACAAATATTTGGCGTTCCCGGTCTTGGTAGGTTCTTTGTTCAGGGCGCGCTGAATCGCGATTACACGCTTGTCATGGGCATTGTCGTTTTCTATGGCGTACTGATCATCTGTTTCAACTTCTTTGTTGATATTGCTTATCGCTGGTTAGACCCTCGGGTGAAGTTATGACCGGCGTGAGCCAGCAAGGCCATTCATTGTTTCGTATCGCAATGCGAAGCTTGTTAAGCAGTAAGGCGACAACCACGGCGCTTGCCTTGATGGCTATTGTGGTACTGCTGACGCTTGCGGCGCCATTGCTGTCGCCATGGGATATCGATTCCACGGATTGGGATAACGTAGCGACATCGCCAAGCATTGAAACCGCACACTATTTCGGCACCGACGACGTCGGTCGAGACATCTTTGTCCGCACCCTCTATGGCGGCCGAATCTCTTTATTGGTAGGCCTTTCGGCCACGATGGTGAGTCTGGTTATCGGCGTTTTCTGGGGGGCAATAGCAGGCTATGCCGGCGGCCGAACTGACCAGTTGATGATGCGGTTTGTTGATGTGATGTATGCCATGCCATTTATGTTTTTTGTGATTCTATTAATGGTGTTTTTCGGTAGAAATATATTTTTAATTTTTGTCGCGGTTGGCGCCGTAAACTGGCTAGACATGGCGCGTATTGTGCGGGGTCAAACCTTGAGCATGAAGCATCGAGAGTTCGTCGAAGCGGCAAGGGCGGGCGGCGTCAGTAACTTAAACATTATTCGGCGGCATATTATTCCTAATTTATTGGGCGTAGTAATTGTGTATGTCACTCTAACGATTCCTCAGGTGATTCTTGTTGAATCGTTTTTAAGTTTTCTTGGCCTAGGTGTTCAGGAGCCAATGACCTCTTGGGGCGCCTTGGTAAATGATGGTGCCGCATTAATGGAAAGTGCGCCATGGACGTTATTTTTCCCTGCGTTGTTTCTTGCGGCCACACTATTTTGTTTCAACTTTATTGGCGACGGTTTGCGTGACGCCTTAGACCCTCGCGACAGCGCAGGCGAATCATGACCATGCCGTTGCTTGAGCTCAAATCGCTCAATGTTTCGTTTGCCGGTCGCGACGGCATTACGCGCGCCGTAAAAGACCTTTCGTATACCCTGAAAACGTCTGAAACCCTTGGTATCGTTGGGGAGTCCGGTTCGGGGAAGACTCAGTCCGTAATGAGTTTAATGGGCCTGCTGCCCCACAACGCAACGGTCTCGGGCAAGGCGATGCTTAATGGCACCGACCTGCTTGCCCTGAGTCAATCTGAGCTTAATCGTGTTCGCGGCAAAGACATTGCTATGGTGTTTCAGGATCCAATGACATCATTGAATCCACATTTAACCGTTGGCGCACAGATGTCTTTGGTAGCACGCAGACATCTGGGTAAATCCAAACGCGATGCTCTTGCGGAATGTCGGCTGATGCTTGAGGCCGTTAGGATTCCTGAAGTGGCAAAACGAATGACCCAGTACCCGCACGAACTATCTGGCGGTATGCGGCAACGGGTGATGATTGCGACAGCCCTGCTTTGTAAACCAAAACTTCTGATTGCTGACGAGCCAACCACCGCTCTAGACGTTACTGTACAGGCACAAATTCTGGAGCTGATGTGCGAGTTACAAACCGACTTTGCTACAGCTATATTATTAATCACTCATGACATGGGCGTGGTTGCCGGCACTTGCGATCGGGTATTGGTAATGTCGAAGGGTGAGTGTGTCGAAGAGAACTTTGTTGAGCCGCTGTTCGCCACACCACAGCATCCTTATACCCGTGCCCTACTTGCCGCAGTGCCCCGGCTTAATGAGGTTAATACCGAATTAAATCAGCCAACAGACACCGCCCAACGGTTGGAGGCCAGAGGGCTTGAGGTCACTTATTCTGTTGATTCTAAAAGGTTTTTGGCTGCAGCACATCAGCTCAAGGCCTTGCGTGGCGTGGATCTGAATCTCATTGCTGGTGAAACGCTGGGTGTCGTGGGTGAATCAGGCTGCGGCAAATCGACGTTGGCGCGGGCGGTATTAAACCTGATTCCATCCTCTGCCGGTGACGTCTTGTTAATGGGCGAATCGTTACAGAAACTCACGACCAAACAACTGCGTGCAATGCGCAGTGATATGCAGATTATTTTTCAGGACCCGCTCGCGTCGCTTAATCCACGAATGACTATTGCCGATATTTTATGTGAGCCCCTTGATACCTATCACCCAAATCTCAGTCGCGCAGAAAAGTTACGTCGAGCCAGTATTATGATAGAAAAAGTTGGCTTGAGTCCTGAGCAACTGACGCGATATCCCCATGAATTTTCAGGTGGCCAATGTCAGCGCATCGGTATTGCCCGGGCGTTGATGTTTGAGCCAAAGCTAATTGTATGTGATGAACCGGTAAGTGCGTTGGATGTGTCAGTGCAGGCGAAAGTTGTTCAGCTGCTAATAGAGCTGCAGAAAGAGCTTAATTTATCGTTAGTGTTTATTGCACATGATCTTGCCGTTGTCCGGCAGATTAGCCACCGTGTAATGGTGATGTATTTGGGCAAGGTTGTTGAGCTGGCCGATCGCGATGAGATCTACTCAAGCCCTCGTCACCCCTATACTCGGGCATTGATATCAGCGGTGCCCATTCCTGACCCGAAAATTCAGCAAAGCCTTGGTTTTGCAGCGATTTCAGGGGATCTGCCATCGCCGTTACACCCCCCAGCCGGGTGTGCATTTTGCACCCGCTGTCCGTTAGCAGAGCCCCGTTGCGCCAACGAAGAGCCGCCCCTGCGCGCTGTTGGGCGTAGTATGGTCGCCTGCCATTTGGCGGATTGAATAATACAAATCTGCAGACCTATTGAATTTACTATTTTGGAGAACAACCATGAGCAATCTACAAAGCTTCAGTATCGCCCCCTTGGCCGGAGAAAAAGATATCATTTTGGGTTTAGACGGTAAGGTTGTGCTCCTCGTTAATGTCGCGAGCCAATGCGGATTAACACCACACTACGCCGGCCTGCAGAAGCTGTATGAAGAATTAAAAGGTCAGGATTTTACGGTGGTGGGTTTGCCGTGTAACCAGTTCGGCGCGCAGGAGCCGGGCAACGCGAATGACATTGAAGACTTCTGTAAAACAAACTATGGCGTGACGTTTCCGTTAACCGAAAAAATAAAGGTCAACGGCGAAGATCAGCATCCTCTTTATGCGTGGCTTACCACCGCATTTCCCGGCGACATCGAATGGAACTTTGAAAAGTTTCTGATTAATCGCGATGGTGAAGTCATTAAACGCTACCCGCCACAAACCGAGCCTGAAGACCCTGAGCTTCAGCAGGATATATGCGAGGCGCTTTGATTTTGCTCAGCATCATGGACAATGCCCCGATAGGAGCCATTTAATGAAGTCATTTAGAGCATTTCGCGTGCATGCGGACAAATCCGGCGTTTCTGCGGGCGTTGAAGAGCTGACTCTTGCTGATCTCACACCAGGTGAAGTTGTTGTGAAGGGCGAGTGGTCGAGCATTAATTACAAAGACGCACTGGCAGCGACCGGCGCAGGACGTATTTTGAGGACCTCACCATTGGTCGGTGGTGTTGATATTGCAGGCACTGTTATTAGCTCCGAAGATCCGGATATTGCTGTCGGCCAGCGCGTTCTGATGAATGGTGGCGGTCTAAGCGAAGTTCGTGATGGTGGGTTTACCGAGGTGGCAAGTCTTCCCTCCGGCGGCCCTATTCCGATACCGGATGAGCTCTCGAGCCGTGATGCCATGTTAATTGGCACCGCAGGGTTTACCGCCGCGTATGCGATTCATCGGATGGAATTGAACGGTCAGCGACCCGCTAATGGCGCGATTGCGGTTACCGGAGCTACCGGCGGTGTGGGCAGTGTTGCTATCGATATGTTGGCAGGACTGGGCTATTCCGTGATGGCCATGAGCACCAAGCCCGAGCAGGCCGATTACCTCAAGAGCCTGGGGGCGAGTGAAGTGCTCGACCTTAAAGAATTTGATTTTGGTAAACGCCCGCTGGAAAAGGGCTTGTGGTCCGGAGCTATCGATAACCTCGGAGGTGAAACTCTCGCGGGGTTGATCCGGAACGCGTCTCCGAATGCCAACATCGCCGCTATTGGCTTGGCTCAGGGCTTTGAGGTGAACACGACGGTCATGCCCTTTATTTTGCGGGGTGTAAACCTTTTGGGTATTAACTCGGTCGACGTGCCGCGAGAATTGCGTGTCGCAATTTGGCAGCGCATTGCTACCGATCTGCGCCCAAGACATCTGGCGTTAATGGAAAGTACGGCACTGACTCTCGATACTCTGATGCCGGCATTTCAGCCCTATGTGGATGGCAAAATCATCGGGCGCACACTGGTGCGCTTGAGCTAAGCACATGCGCAGACTGCTATTGGACGGACTGAACAAGCTTAGCCTCGATGCAGGCCTTGCAGATTCATTGTTGGCCTACCTCGAGTTATTACAGAAGTGGAATAAGGCCTATAACCTCACCGCCATTCGTGATCCGCACGATATGGTGGTGCTGCATTTGCTGGACTCATTGACGGTATTGCCATACCTCCGCGGCACTGCGGTGCTCGACGTGGGCACTGGCGCCGGCCTGCCCGGAATACCGCTGGCAATAGCGCATCCTGACGTTGCGTTCACCCTGCTCGATACCAATGGCAAGAAAACCCGATTTATTGAATATGCTGTGCGGCAGCTTGAGTTGGCAAACGTACGCGTGGAAAAGTCACGCATCGAGGAATATGCCTCCCCCGATAAGTTCACTACTATTGTGTCGCGTGCATTCAGTTCCCTGGATGCATTCGCGCACGTCTGTCGCCCGCTGCTCCGGACTGAAGGATACCTGCTGGCGATGAAAGGGAAGTTGCCAAAAGAGGAAATTGACGCATTAAATAAGGCACAATGGGAGGTCAGTTCGCAGCCTGTTGATGTTCCAGGCTTGGATGCTGAGCGGCATATGGTGATGCTGGGGCCGCTGAGGTAACTGAACGAAAATTTAGGCTATCCGGGGGGTTGCGCGACAGGGGTCGGCGATTCCAATGGCAGCCGCACGGCGCTAAACGCCACTGACCAATGGAAAAACCAATGGCCCGAATAATTGCAGTATCCAATCAAAAAGGTGGCGTGGGCAAAACCACTACCGCGGTAAATTTGGGCGCCTCATTAGCGGCTGGGGACCAGCGTGTTTTGTTGGTCGACCTTGATCCGCAGGGCAATGCGAGCACCGGCAGCGGCGTGGATAAAAATAATCTCACGGCAACCAGTTGCGAAGTTCTTTTAGGCGAAGTTAGCGCCTCTGATGCGATTATCGACGCAGAAGCCGCCGGTTACCATCTGATGCCGGCAAACTCCGATCTAACCGCTGCTGAAGTGCGCCTTATGCAGGAACTGGGCCGTGAGACCAAGCTGCGCGCTGCGCTTGAAACCGTTCAGGATCGCTACGATTTCATCCTGATCGACTGCCCGCCCACTATTAACATGCTTACCTTGAATGCGATGACGGCCGCTGATGGCGTGCTGGTGCCAGTGCAGTGCGAATTTTATGCGCTTGAGGGCTTATCGTCTTTGCTGGAGACCATACGCCAGGTGCGCAATTCGGTTAACCACAAGCTGGAAATCGAAGGTCTGCTGCGCACCATGTATGATCCCCGAAACCGCTTGTCTACTGATGTTTCAACGCAATTGGCCGAGCACTTCGCAGACACTATATACAGCACTATTATTCCTCGAAACGTGCGTTTAGCCGAGGCGCCCAGCTTTGGCGTGCCTGTATTGAAGCATGCGCCCCGTTCCCGCGGTTCGATGGCGTACCTCGCACTGGCAAGCGAGGTTATGCAGCGGCGTCAGGCGGTTGCTGCATAGTTCTTTAACCTCTAATTCTTTAAATATCGGCGTGCGATAAGTAGCTTTACTATGGCAGACAAGAAACCAGCTTCGAAGAAAACCGGCTTAGGCCGTGGCCTTGATGCATTGCTTGGGGGCAGTTCAGCTCCGGCGCCCGGCCCGGCCCGGCCAGTAACGGTAAAACCAAGGCAGCCGGGGAGTGTCACAACACCGGCAGCGCCCTCTGCCGCTGCGCCAAACACGCGACGGGATGTGCCCGGGGCAACGCTTGGCAGTTTGCCACTTGATTTGTTGCAGCGTGGCGCATACCAGCCGCGCCTGGACATGCGCAAAGAAGCGCTGCAAGAGTTGGCCGAGTCTATTCGCGCCCAAGGCGTAATCCAGCCCATTGTTGTTCGTCCGTTGAAGGGCGCGCATAAGGGGCGCTTCGAAATCATTGCGGGTGAGCGTCGCTGGCGTGCCGCCAAAATTGCTGACCTTGACGAAATACCAGTAGTTATTCGCGATATACCCGATTCTGCGGCCGTGGCGGTGTCACTTATTGAAAATATTCAGCGTGAGGACCTTAACCCGTTGGAAGAGGCGCTGGCGTTAAAACGCCTTATCGATGAGTTTGAAGTCACCCATCAGAAGGCCGCCGATGCGGTGGGCAAATCCCGAGCGGCGGTCTCTAACCTGCTGCGCTTGCTGGATCTTGGCCCTGAAGTGCGAAATTACCTGCGTGAGCGTGAGCTTGATATGGGGCATGCGCGCGCGTTGTTGGGGATTCAGGATAAATTTAAACAGGCCCGGTTGGCGAGACTCGTTGTCGACAAGGGCTTGTCGGTGCGCGAAACCGAGGCGGCTGTCCGCAAGATGCTAGTGGGTGACGAGGCTCCGGCGAAATTTCCCAAGCCGTTGGATAAAGATACTCAGCGACTGCAGGATGATCTTTCCGTCAAATTGGGGGCCTCCGTTGCAATTCAGCACACCCCGAAAGGCAAGGGAAAGCTTGTCATTAACTACAATTCTCTGGATGAGCTCGACGGTATTTTGGCGCATATTAAATAAACCGTTTTAGCCGCCATTGGTTATTTTTTGCCCAAGGGGTGTCGCAGGGCTTGAATGGCATCTGCTAACTCCATACAATGCGCGAGCTGAATTGGCTTGCGCTCGTTCGGCAGCCAGCCAAACCTCGCGGAATGCGGCGTAACTGTTGGTCTGCAGCGTTTTTGTCCGCCCGCCCGCTAACCCGGGCGACACGCAGGTAATCCAGATGATGCGTATCGAGGCCTACCGGTTAGCCGGATGGCAACTGCTGGTTACCGCGCTAATCGCCGCTTTTATGGGCTGGTTAGGTGGTATGAATTGGGCTGTTTCAGCGTTGGCCGGAGGGTGCATTGGTCTTGTCACCAACCTCTGGCAGGCACTGCGAATGGCTCGCGTCGCGGGTACGGCACCTGAGAGTTTTCTCGGCAGCTTGTATCTGAGCGAATTAATAAAAGCGGTATTGACGGTGGCCTTGTTCATCTTTGCGATAAAGGTGTTTCGGGTTGATTTAGTGCCAACGATTTCTGGCTATGGCGCATGTTTTCTTGTGCACCTGGTCACAGTAAGACGGAATTTCCTGCCGGCCGACCCGGCTGTATTGGAAGCGAACCGGATAGCGCGCGAAGAGCGAGCCCGGCTCGGTAATGTAGACGACGAAGATAGAGACGACATCTAACCATGGCATCATCAGCTGACGGCGCAAAAACAGCGTCTCAATATATCGAGCATCACCTGCAGAATCATCAGGTGTGCATCGGCCCTGAGGGCGTGCTATGGAGCACGGAAGCCAACCCGATTGCCTGCTCCGGCAACTTTTGGGCGCTTAATATCGATTCGATGTTCTGGACTGTTGTGCTTGGCGTCACCTTCTGCGCGCTGTTCCTTAAGGTTGCTAAAAGTATGACCTTGGAAAACCCTGGCAAGCTTCAGGCGTTTGTTGAGGTTGTTTACGATTTCGTTGCCACCAGCGTGAGAGAAACCTTCCACGGCGATAGCAAGCTTATTGCCCCGCTGGCGCTGACGATAGTTTGCTGGATCTTCCTGATGAATCTGATGGATTTGGTGCCGGTTGATCTCATCCCGGAAATCGCCATTTTGTTAGGCATCCCTTATATGAAGGTGGTCCCTTCGACGGACGTTAACATTACCTTTGGTTTGTCGCTGTCGATTTTTGCCCTCATTTTGTTCTACAGCTTTAAGAACAAGGGCGCGGGTGGCTTCATCGTTGGCGAGCTTATGATGAACCCTCTGAACCCAAAAGAACTCGGTATGCCAAAGGTCTTCTGGCCGTTTGTAATGGCGTTTAACTTTGTTCTTGAGCTGGTGGCATTGCTGGCTAAGCCTCTTTCTCTATCGTTACGACTGTTCGGCAACATGTATGCCGGTGAGTTGATGTTCATTCTTATTGCCCTGTTGTTTGGCTCGATTCTGATCAGTGCTATCGGGCCGGTTTTCGGCGTTATAGGCGTGATTCTGCATATTGCTTGGGCTATTTTTCACATTCTGGTGGTCACCCTTCAGGCGTATATTTTCATGATGCTGACTATTGTGTATCTGAGTCAGGCACACGAGTCACATTAGTAAGTAGAAGTATTTTGGGCGCTTAGCGCTACAGAGTTTATTTTTTGGTTTTTTGATTGTTTGATGCTTAAGTTAGGAGCTGTTCGATGGATATGGTAATTGGTTTGACCGCAATCGCAGTCGCAATCCTCATTGGTTTTGGTGCGCTGGGTGTTGGTATTGGTATGGGTCTGTTGGGTGGTCGATTCTTAGAAGGTTGTGCACGTCAGCCTGAACTGGCTCCGATGTTGCAGACCAAAATGTTTTTGGTCGTAGCGCTGCTTGATGCGGTTGCCATGATCGGTGTGGGTATTGCGTTGTTCTTCGCTTTCGCTAATCCGTTTATCGCTCAGTTTGAGCCGTTCATCGGAAAATAGGTTTTAGGGTTTCTAGCAGCTGGTTTTTAGAAACACCCTGAGGAGTAAAGCAGCGTGGATATTAACAGCACGTTATTAGGCCAAATGATCGCCTTCGGGCTCTTTGTTTGGTTTTGTAAGGCGTATGTCTGGCCCTTGATCATGGAAGTGATCGAAGAGCGTCAAACCATAATTGCAGACGGGCTTGCGGCCGCAAGCAAGGGCTCCCGAGCCCTTGAAGAAGCAGAGCAAGAGCGTGTCGTAATTGTTGATGCGGCTCGTGGCCAGGCTCGTGAAATTGTAGATCAGGCCAACGGCCGTGGGACATCTATTGTTGATGAAGCTCGTGTCGCTGCAGAATCTGAGCGGGAGCGCATTCTGGCTTCTGCTAAAGCAGAAGTTGAGCAGGAAGTTAATCGCGCTCGCGAAGAGCTTCGCGGACAGGTCGGCAGTATCGCTATTGCCGGTGCCGAGAAGATTATCGCTAAAGAAATTGACGCCTCGGCTCACAAAGAGCTGCTCGACAATCTCGCAGCGCAGATCTAGGAAGATTAGGAGTAGCCCATGGCCGAAAATGCAGCCGTAGCACAGCCTTACGCAAAAGCAGTTTTTGAACTGGCGCATTCCGCCGGTCAGCTTGCGCAGTGGTCTGACGCTCTGCAGGCCGCTGGTGTTGCTGTTAGTGATGCAGATGTTGCAGCGCTGGTAGAAGCACCCGGCACAGATATAAGTGCGATGGTTAACCTGATTGCTGAAATCGCAGGTTCTTCCGGCGGCATTGAAGTTGGCCCGGGTACGCAATTGCAGAACTTGCTGTTGTTATTGGTAGAGAATAAACGCCTGCTTGCGCTACCTGAAATTTCAGCAACATTTGATGCGTTAAAAGCAGATGTTGAAAACCGTGTTGATGTCACGCTGACAACAGCTACGGCGATTGACTCTGCACAACAAGAAATATTTGTCGCGGCGCTTAAAAAGCGTTTTGGCCGCGATGTAAATCTGACAGTAGAACTGGATGAGAGTCTGATCGGTGGCGCTAAGCTGCAGGCGGATGATCTTGTAATTGACGGGTCGGTATCAACCGGTCTCGCCAAATTAACCAGTTCTTTGATGAACTAGAGGAAATAAGAGATGGCTATCAAAGCTTCTGAAATCAGTGACCTGATTAAGGAACGCATCAGCAACTTCGAGAGCTCGGCAGAAGCCCGTGATGTGGGCACCGTAATCTCAGTTACTGACGGCATTACCCGTATTCATGGTCTAGGCGATGCACAGTACGGTGAGATGTTGGAGTTCCCCGGTGACACATTTGGTCTTGCGCTTAACCTTGAGCAGGACTCAGTTGGTGCAGTGGTATTAGGCGATTACAAGCATATCTCTGAAGGCGACACGGTTAAAACCACCGGTCGTATTCTTGAAGTGCCGGTTGGGCCTGAGTTGCTCGGTCGTGTGGTTAACTCTTTGGGTGAGCCGCTTGATGGCAAAGGCCCTCTCAATGCGAAATTAGTTTCGCCTATTGAGAAAGTAGCGCCTGGCGTGATTGAGCGTAAATCAGTTGATCAGCCGGTTCAGACCGGTCTGAAATCTATTGATGCCATGGTTCCTGTTGGTCGCGGTCAGCGCGAGTTGATTATTGGTGACCGCCAGACCGGTAAAACAGCTGTTGCGATCGATGCCATCATCAACCAGAAAGGCACCGGCGTTAAATGTATCTACGTAGCTATCGGCCAGAAAGCCTCTACCATTGCTAACGTGGTCCGCAAGCTCGAAGAACACGGCGCAATGGATCACACCATTATTGTTGCCGCTTCTGCGGCTGAATCTGCAGCTCTGCAGTACATTGCACCTTACTCAGGTTGCTCAATGGGTGAGTACTTCCGCGATATCGGCGAAGACGCACTGATTGTTTATGATGACCTTACCAAGCAAGCATGGGCATACCGTCAGGTATCGCTTTTGCTGCGTCGTCCTCCTGGTCGTGAGGCATATCCGGGTGACGTGTTCTATCTCCATTCACGTTTGCTTGAGCGCGCATCACGTATTAACGCCGAAGAAGTTGAGCGTTTGACCGAAGGTCGGGTTAAAGGCCAGACCGGTTCTTTGACTGCATTGCCCATTATTGAAACTCAGGCAGGTGACGTATCCGCATTCGTTCCAACCAACGTGATTTCGATTACCGATGGCCAGATCTTCTTAGAAACAGATTTGTTTAATGCCGGTATCCGTCCTGCTATTAATGCCGGTCTTTCTGTATCTCGTGTGGGCGGTTCTGCGCAGACGAAGATTATTAAGAAGCTCGGTGGTGGTACTCGTCTTGCTCTTGCTCAGTATCGTGAATTGGCAGCATTTGCTCAGTTTGCATCTGACCTTGATGAAGCAACCCGTAAGCAGCTAGAGCGAGGTCAGCGTGTTATGGAGCTGATGAAGCAGCCTCAGTACTCACCACTTTCAGTGGGCGAGATGGCGCTTTCATTGTTTGCTGCTAACGAAGGCTATCTTGATGATGTTGCAGTAAATGACATCGTGACTTTCGAAGCGGCTATGCATGCGTTTATCAATGATAAGCACGCCGATATGGTTGCAGACATCAATGCCAGCGGTAATTTCAACGACGAAATTGCAGCGGGCATGAGTAAGGCTATCGAAGACTTTAAAGCGAACGGCGCCTACTAGGGCCGATTACTGAAGACTTCAGCAGAGACTTTCAATGGCAAATCTTAAAGAAATTCGCGGCAAGATCGGTAGCGTCAAAAATACGCAGAAGATCACCAGAGCGATGGAGATGGTTGCAGCATCAAAGCTGCGTCGGACTCAGCAGCGTATGGAGGCTACCCGCCCCTATGCCGACAAGATTCGTACTGCAGTGGGTCACTTGTATCAGGCAAACCCTGAGTATCGTCATCCGTACTTGATTGAGCGCGAGAGCGTAAAACGGGTTGGCTACATTGTTATTTCGACTGACCGCGGACTGTGTGGAGGCTTAAACACCAATACCTTCCGTAAGCTGATCAATGAAATCGGTGAGTGGAAAGACAAAGGTGTTGAGGTTGATCTATGTTTGATTGGCGCTAAAGCCACGCAGTTCTTCCGCAGCATCGACGTTAATGTCGTAGCCACAGCCCAGAATCTTGGTGAAAATCCGCAGGTCGCTGATCTATTGGGTGCGATTAAACTGATGCTTGATTCTTACACCGATGGCACTATCGATCGCTTGTTCCTACTGCATAACGTGTATCAAAACACGATGAGCCAGGTTCCTGATGTTAAAACTCTGATCCCGGTCGATGCACCGGATGCTGATGATCTACCAAAGCATTGGGATTACATCTACGAGCCTGATGCAGCCGATCTGCTTGATGGCGTGTTGATGCGCTACATCGAATCACAGGTTTATCGTGGCGCAGTCGAAAATGTAGCCTGTGAAATGGCTTCAAAGATGGTCGCGATGAAAGCGGCAACAGATAACGCCGGTAAGATGATTGATACGCTAGAAACTGCAGCTAATAAGGCTCGCCAGGCAGCTATTACTCAGGAGATTTCTGAGATTGTTGGCGGTGCAGCGGCGGTTGCAGAGTAATAGATAACGCGGACTGCTTAGGTAGTGCGTAAGAATTTTAGATTTACGGTTTTAGATTTATTTAGGGGCTGGATCAGACTCAGCCACCAGAGGACGAAAGCATGAGTTCCGGAAAAGTTGTTCAAGTAATCGGCGCAGTTGTTGACGTGGAGTTTGCACGTGATTCGCTGCCTAAGGTATATGACGCACTCAAAATTGAGTCGCTTGGTCTGACCCTCGAAGTTCAGCAGCAGCTGGGCGATGGCGTGGTTCGTGCGATTGCGATGGGTGCCAGTGAAGGCTTATCCCGCGGTATCGAGGTCACTGCGACCGGCGCCCCGATTCAGGTGCCTGTTGGTGAGAAGACACTCGGTCGTATCATGAATGTGCTTGGTGACCCAATTGATAACGCTGGCCCTATCGGCGAAGAAAAGCGTATGCCGATTCACCGCGAAGCGCCGAACTATGAAGATCAGGCTGCGTCTACCGAGCTGCTTGAAACCGGAATTAAGGTTATCGACCTAGTTATGCCGATTGGTAAGGGCGGTAAGATTGGTTTGTTCGGTGGGGCGGGTGTTGGTAAGACCGTTACGCTGATGGAGCTGATTAACAACATCGCTAAAGCTCACGGTGGCTTCTCCGTGTTCGCCGGTGTTGGTGAGCGTACTCGCGAAGGCAATGACTTCTACTACGAGATGGAAGAGTCTGGCGTTTTGCCAAAAGTATCTCTGGTTTATGGCCAGATGAACGAGCCTCCGGGTAACCGTCTGCGTGTAGCGCTAACCGGTTTGACTATGGCGGAAGAGTTCCGTGATCAGGGTATGGACGTTTTGATGTTTGTCGATAACATCTACCGTTACACACTGGCCGGTACCGAAGTTTCGGCTCTGCTGGGCCGTATGCCTTCTGCGGTGGGCTATCAGCCTACCCTTGCTGAGGAAATGGGTGTTCTTCAGGAGCGCATCACCTCCACTAAAGTGGGCTCTATTACTTCATTCCAGGCTGTTTATGTGCCTGCAGATGATTTGACTGATCCATCTCCAGCAACCACCTTTGCTCACTTGGACGCGACACTCGTGTTGTCACGTGCGATTTCTGAGTTGGGTATTTACCCAGCTGTTGATCCACTTGATTCATCCAGTCGTCTGCTCGATCCGAATGTTATTTCTTCTGAGCATTATGAAACTGCACGTGCGGTTCAGGCTGTATTGCAGCGCTATGCAGAATTGCAGGATATTATCGCGATTCTTGGCATGGATGAGCTATCTGAGGAAGACAAGCAGGTTGTACAGCGCGCACGTAAAGTGCAGCGATTCCTGTCACAACCGTTCACTGTTGCTGAAACCTTTACCGGCGCTCCTGGTAAGTACGTGAGCCTGGCTGACACCATTCGCGGCTTTAAAGGCATTGTTGCAGGCGAATACGATGATCTGCCTGAGCAGGCGTTCTACATGGTTGGCGGCATCGAAGAAGCTGTCGAAAAGGCAAAAACACTTTAAGGCAGCTTGAGCTGCTAGCGTAAGGTAAAGCAATGGCTACTATTAACGTCGAAATCGTTAGCGCCGAAGGCCACATCTTCTCAGGTGAGGCCAACATGGTGTTCGCTCCTGCACGCGGTGGTGATGTGGGTGTTGCCCCTCGCCACGCACCGATGCTGGCTGACCTTCGTCCGGGTGAGTTGCGGGTGGATGTGGTTGATGGTGATGAGCAGTTCTTCTACATAACCGGTGGTCTACTTGAAGTTCAGCCTCACTTGGTAACCGTGCTTGCAGATACAGCGTTGCGTGGCGAACAGCTTGATGAAGAAGTTGCAAAAATTGCTAAGGATGCTGCTGAGGCCGCCGTTTCTGCCGCTGGCGACAAGCAAAGCCTCGAGCATGCCCGCCTGCAGTTGGTTGAGGCTGCCGCGCGTTACCGAGCTGTGCAGAAACTGAAAGGTAAGCGGGGCTAGACGAGAGCACCAACGATTGGTATACGCTCTCAGCGAAGAGTGCAAAAGTCCTTCAACAACAAATAAAAGCGGCGCTCTCATGAGCGCCTTTTTTATTTGTCGGTGTCGGCACTCTTAGCGATGGGTCAGCCGGTGCTTTTATGCTTACCGCAGTCCCCGTTCCTGTAGGAATTTGGTTGTTTGGTTCTGCGCTTGCTGGTTTGGGCTGGCTACGGCGTAAATCGCAGGCCTAGTGGTTGCCAAAATTAGACCATATAAAGCCCGGCACTGCTCCGGGCTTTTTTGTGCGCACTAATCCAGATATCGTCTCAAAGCCGTGTCTGTTCGCAATAACTTCGACTATTCCACAGACAGCCGTTGTGTGAAGATGTAAGCTTCTGTTTTATCTAAATACTCCTATAATATCTAGCCATGTCAGACAGCAACCTTAGTATCGTTATTCTAGCCGCGGGGAAGGGCACCCGTATGCGTTCGGCGCTCCCTAAAGTTTTGCAGCCCCTAGCTGCAAAACCTTTGCTTGGGCATGTGCTCGATGCCGCATCGCGGCTCGGCGCGCATGAGACCTGCGTCGTTTACGGTCATGGTGGCGAATTGGTTAAGAGTGCATTTAATTCAACAGCGCTTAATTGGGCGCTACAAGAGCCGCAGTTGGGCACGGGCCATGCTGTTCAGCAGGCGATGCCCATGGTTAGCGCTGATAGTATTGTTGTGGTGCTCTATGGCGATGTGCCGTTAGTGCTGCCCGAGACTATTCAGCGCATGGCTGATGCAACCGAAGGCAGCAAGCTTGTGTTAATGACGGTTGATGCCGTAAATCCGCGCGGATACGGGCGCATTTTACGTAATGCTGCAGATGAGGTTCAGTCGATTGTCGAAGAGAAAGATGCGACGGATGAGCAGCGTAAAATTACTGAAGTAAATACGGGCTTAATGGCCTGTCCTGCGAGCCTTATGGGCCCTTGGCTTGACGCATTAAAAGCGGATAACGCCCAGGCTGAGTATTACCTTACCGATGTGGTTGCAGCAGCGGTTGCGGACGGCGTAGCGGTTGAGGCGGTAAAAGCTTTATCTGAAACTGAAGTAATGGGCATCAACGATAAAGCCCAGTTAGCACAGGCAGAACGAGCATTGCAGCTGCGCTTGGTTAACGAGTTGATGCTTGCCGGCGCAACGGTAGCGGATCCTGCCCGTGTGGATATTCGTGGCACGGTTACTGTAGGTCAGGATGTGTTCGTCGATGTGAACGCAGTATTTGCAGGCGATGTGGTTCTCGGTGACAACGTCATACTGGGTCCTAACGTCTCAATTACTGATTCCCGGATTGGTGCTTATACGCATATCCACGCTAACTCAGTGCTGGAAGATGCCTCGGTGGGTGCAAATGCCAGTATCGGCCCGTTTGCCCGTTTACGCCCTAACGCAAATATTTTGGATGGCGCACGCGTCGGCAACTTCGTTGAAATTAAAAACACCACTCTTGGCGTTGGCAGCAAGGCTAACCACCTCACCTATCTTGGCGATGCAGAGATTGGTCAGAATGTAAACGTTGGTTGCGGCACTATCACCTGCAATTACGATGGCGCAAACAAGCACAAAACGATTATTGGTGATAATGCATTTATTGGCTCGGGCGTTGAATTAGTGGCGCCGGTAACTGTTGGTGAAGGCGCAACGATTGGCGCTGGCTCAACCATCGGCGGGTCTGCTCCCGCCGGCAAGCTAACCCTGGAGCGAGCTAAACCCCGTGCTATTGAGGGTTGGCAGCGCCCAATTAAGAAACCCTGATGGGGGCGCTAAGCGATGTTGGCATGGGTGCTGAAGCGTCGACGTCATAGGGGTTTCCGTTAATGCGACCTCTATCGCAGTCAAGCATTCGCCTGAAACGTAGAATGTGTGATGTAGGCATGATAGAAAACCTATTCAGAGCTAGTCTTGGCCGGTAAAGGCTTGGCTTGGGGTGCTAAG
This sequence comes from Chromatiales bacterium, assembly GCA_018699155.1. Lineage (GTDB taxonomy): Bacteria > Pseudomonadota > Gammaproteobacteria > Steroidobacterales > JABIQA01. Next base: position 49,864 of record JABIQA010000109.1, on the reverse strand, counting down.
CCTCTGTTAGAACGTATTTTTTGGGTGCCGGTTTGCAGCCGGCCCGAGGGAGCGATGTATGTGTGGGATTGTTGGTGCGGTAGCAGAACGGAACGTAGTACCGATCTTGCTGGAAGGTCTGCGACGACTCGAGTATCGCGGATACGATTCAGCAGGCCTTGCTGTACTTGAGAACGATGTGGTTAAGCGTCGTCGTCGTCTTGGGAAGGTTGCTGAGCTTGAGAACGAACTTGAGAAAACGCCGGCCGCCGGCCCTATAGGTATTGCCCATACTCGTTGGGCAACGCATGGGGCGCCCACTAAGGCTAATGCGCATCCGCACATATCGGGTGATACCGTTGCGATTGTGCACAACGGCATCATCGAGAATCATGCCATTCTTAAAGCTCGCCTCATTGAGGCGGGTTACGAATTTACCAGCGATACCGATACAGAAGTTATCGCCCATCTTATCCATCAGCACCTCCAAACTGATCCCGATCTTGAAAGTTCGGTCCGCAAAACCGTAGCCGAACTTGAGGGAGCGTATGCGCTGGTGGTGATGAGCCCGCTAAAACCCGATACTTTAATTCTGGCTCGTGAGGGCTGCCCGGTGGTGGTGGGGCTTGGCCTGGGCGAAAATTTTGTGGCTTCTGATGTTGCTGCGTTGCTGCCCATCACGCGCACATTTATGTTCCTTGAAGAAGGCGACATTGCTGTTGTGACTCGCCATAGCGTTCGCGTGACAGATAGCGAGAATAAGCTTGTCCAGCGTAAAGTGAGCGAGTCTAAGCTGTCTGCCGATGCTGTAGAGCGCGGCGAATTCAGGCACTACATGCTGAAAGAGATCTATGAGCAGCCGCGCGCATTGGGCGATACCCTCTCCGAACGCATAGCCGATGGCAAAGTGCTTGATGGCATTTTTGGCCCTAAAGCCAGCGATATTCTAGATAAGATTGAGCATGTGCAAATAGTTGCTTGTGGCACCAGTTATCACGCTGGCCTAATTGCCCGTTACTGGATCGAAGAATACTGCAAGCTTCCCTGCAGCGTCGAGATTGCCAGTGAGTATCGTTATCGCAACGCGGTGGTACCGCCCAATAGTGTGTTTATGACTGTGTCCCAGTCTGGCGAAACCGCGGACACTCTTGCTGCTGTTCGTTCGGCAAAAGCCAAGGGCTATCTCGCCACCATGGCAATTTGTAATGTTCCCGAAAGCTCGCTGGTACGCGAATCTGACCTGGTGTTAATGACACGAGCCGGTCCCGAGATTGGTGTTGCTTCTACTAAAGCGTTTACCACCCAGTTGGTTGCATTCGCATTGTTTGCGTTAGCACTCGCCCGTCATCGCGGCATGTCAGCTGATGAGCAACGGCACCTCACCAACCAATTGGTGGCGTTGCCGTCGATGCTTGAGCGCGTGTTGTCACTCGATGCCCAGATTGAGAAGATGGCCGGGCACTTCGCCGATAAGCATCATGCGTTGTTTTTAGGGCGTGGCGCGCAGAACCCTGTTGCCATGGAAGGCGCTTTAAAACTTAAAGAGATCTCCTACATTCATGCCGAGGCTTATCCCGCAGGGGAGCTAAAACATGGACCGCTGGCACTAGTTGACGAGGATATGCCTGTTGTTACCGTCGCGCCAAATGATGATTTACTTGAGAAGCTCAAGTCGAATCTGCAGGAAGTTCGTGCGCGCGGAGGCAAGCTATTCGTGTTTGCCGACCCGAATGCTGACTTTGAAGACGGTGATGGCATCTACGCGTTGAAGATGCCAATGCACATCGAGGAATTTCAGGCGCCGATTCTCTATACCGTGCCACTGCAATTGCTGTCATATCACGTAGCAATTCTAAAGGGCACGGATGTCGACCAGCCAAGAAATCTAGCAAAGTCGGTTACAGTGGAATAGTCTTATCACAGACTAGGGTAGGCTAACTTGCAGCGCAGGCAACATGTCTTGGCTGGATAGCACTTCGGTGCTTGTGGTTTAAACTGAGTCGGGTTTCAATTGTACCTGGTTCTGCCGCGTGCCAGCAGTGTGAATCATGGTCATATGCTCGGCGGAGAGTTTGATGTTAGATTGGCTTCTAATTCTTACAACAATCGGCATTATTGTATTTTTTGCGACGCTTCGGCTAAGGCACTCTTCGGCGCGTTTTGGCAAGAAGCCAATTGCAGCAGCCACGAAAAAATACACCGGCCTGGCATTTGTTGCCGACCCTCATTGTTGTGATGCTGCGAATGCGCATAACGAGCGACGTTTTTTAACCTCTGAAGCACCTAATATTCCACTTGCCGAGTGTTCTGATCCTGCATTGTGTGAGTGCAAGTATCGGAATATTGATGATCGTCGAACTCGTGACGACCGCAGGGACATTGTGGGCGTTTTATCTAAAGACATGCCTGTTGGCGATCAGCGCAGCAATCGTCGCGCCGGCCGCGATCGTCGCAGGGACGATATTTCCTTTAGCTAAAAGAAGTAGCAGTCCCGACAAGTCACAAGTATAAAGAAGTTACTTGCCTCAACAATCAATTCACTTTGGGCAACCCATAAAAGGCCATTTGGTATCAGGAAAGCGATTAGGTGCATGATCGCTGCGCTAGCCGAAATGGCGTATTTCAAAAGGTTCCGATGATGACGGATTTTGCTATTCACCCGCAGTTGATCAATGACTGTGTCCTGCTCGGAAGGTTTTCCTGCTCGTATGTTCTATTAATGAATAATGCGGGCGCTCCCTGGATTATTTTAGTTCCCCAGAACACGGTGGGCGCGACTGAGTTAATCGATCTTCCCCATGATGAACAACAGCAGTTGTTGCAAGAGGTCAATCTGGCAGCGGGCATTGTCAAAGCGCAACCAGGTATCGAGAAACTGAATATTGCGGCACTTGGCAACATCGTTCCTCAGTTGCACTTGCATATTGTTGGGCGCAGCCCGACTGACTACTGCTGGCCGAAGCTGGTTTGGGCATCGGATCCTGGCCCTCGCTATGAAGACGAGGCAATCGCCGAATGGCGTGACCTATTTTCTCAGGTTGCTGGTTTTAGCGCAGCGAGCCTCGGAGCATGAGCAAACAATTGTTTCGTGTTCGCAAAGCCAGTCCAGCCGATGCCCAACAGATTCGTGATGTGCATGTGCTTGCCGGCAAAGGGCCCGACTCTTTAGAGCGAAATAACAAGTCTGTTTTGCGTTGGATGGACGAGAGAGTTGCCGCAGATTATCTTCAGGAAATGCAGACAGAGGTTTTTGTTGTGGCGGAAATTGATAGCCAGCTTTGTGGCTTCGGTGCGGTTAACCTTGCGAAGGCAGAGATTACTTCGGTCTACGTTGACCCTGATTTTACGCGTCAAGGCATTGCTAGCAGCCTGGTGGGCTTAATGGAGTTGGCGGCGACGGATGCTGGCTTGCCGGCGCTTGAGCTGCAGGCAGCCGGCGGTGCGCTAACTTTCTACGAAAAACAGGGCTACGCTTACGTTACAAGCCCTGCCACAACCGGGCCTTTATGGGCACAGATGCGCAAAGCTTTATAAGCTTTGCAGGACGGACTACCAGCGATACTTCAAGCCTACACCCAGCGCATTTGATGCGCCTTCGATGTTGTCATTGAAGAGGCCATAAGCCGATGAGCGATGATGAATACGTATGTCCAATGCCCAATTCGGGTACTGCGGCAAAGAAAAGTCCATGTCTACCAAAATGTAGGCCAGAGTTTTGGATGTGTCGCCGTGAGCATCGATCTCAAATTGACCTTCTTCGGTGGCGTAGGATATGCCAAGTCCCACTGCAAAACTCGTGTTGAGGTAGCGGTCCCAATAGAAACGGTTCCAGCGAAAAGCACCTAAACCGTTAAACTCCCAATGCCGTTGTTTTGGCCCCGCGTGTTTTCCGACCTGGCCTTCAACTTCAAAATCCCAGCCGCTGTTCCAGCGATACAGGCGTTTGTTCAGCGCCAGAGCGTAGAGTTTGTCATTTTCGAGGCTGGCTGCACCGATGAGCATATCGCCCAATTGTTCTTCTGAGATCCATGCTACATAGCCTGTGAGGCTCCAGTCGAGGTCTTCGGTAGATGCTCGCGATGGCCATTTTTCTTTAGGGGGTGTGGTATCGGCATCGGCAGCAAAGCCGCTTGTTGTGGTTAGCAACCAAAATGAGCAGAGGGTCAGTGCAAATTTATTCATATTTTCAACTACCGGTTGTCATCGAGGGCATGATACCTTCGCATCCCTTCGCGGCAGCAGAGTCGTTTCTGCTTGGCGAGGAATATCTCTTGTTATTCATGGGTTTGAACGGTCAGTGTCATGGTCTAACTGCGCTGCGCAGGATAGCCCGCCCGAGCAGCATAGTCGAGCCTTTTTCGGTGCTTTTTGGGTAGTTCTCAACTGAACACGCTGCATCGGGTTCGGGGGTCAATCCTTTGCCATCACTGCAGAGATAAATTAACACTGTGATTTACCTCAGGAGTCGGTTTTGACCGAGATAGCCCATATTGATGCATTGCCCTTGGCTATGGCCTTTATTCCGGCTCTGCTGGTGCTGATTGTCCTGTGGCGCTGGAGTTGTGCCGCGGGAACATCGGCCTACGCTTTGCTCCGGATGCTGCTTCAGCTTTTGCTGGTGGGCTACGTGCTGACTTATGTCTTCGCGAGTAACAGTGCTGTGGTGGTGAGCAGCGTGCTGTTAGTCATGTTGCTGGCGGCATGCTGGATAGCGTTGCGCACTATTAATCATCATCGAAAAGCCCTGATGGGACCTGCGGTGTTGTCGATAGGCGTTACGTCCCTGATGATCCTAACGTTAATCACGCAGTTCGTTTTGCAGGCATCACCGTGGTATGACCCGCAGCTGCTTCTACCTCTTGGCGGCATGGTTCTATCCGCGAGCATGAACGCGGTTAGTTTGGCGGCAGAGCGAATGGAATCGGAACTGCTGGCGGGCGTGGGGCTGCGTGTGGCTCGAAACCGCGCACTGCTGGCAGCGTTAATTCCGGTAACCAATTCGTTATTTGCGGTAGGCCTGGTGACATTACCCGGAATGATGACAGGGCAGATACTGTCCGGAGTCTCGCCACTTATCGCGGCACGTTATCAGATTGTCGTAATGTGCATGCTTTTCGGCGCATCCGGTCTGGCCGCGGCTGCCTTTCTGCAGATGTATATAAGGCGTGTTTCCCACAATAGCGTCTGATGAGACGCACTTATGATGGCGATTTGCTGCAGGCACCCCCGTTTGGTCAATAGGCCTGGTTAGCGCAACGCTGGCAAGATTGTTTCGCCTAGTATCTTAATGCTTTGTGCCTGATGCTTTTTTAGCTCAAGGCAAGTGTGGGTTACACCCGCGGCCTTGAACTCAAGCAGGTGTTCAATAATCCCATCGAGATTATCGGGCGTGCTGGTTAGCGTCAGTTTATCGACACACAGATCAAGCAGCTCGTCAGGCACGCCCTCTACCGAAGACTCATTCTTTGGCGCCATCGCGTAGATTTGCGGTATGCGCGACATGATGATGGCGAACTCTTCCTCGGTCATAAACTCGCGCATCATGTATTCGCGGAACAAGGCGCGGAAGCCAATCCATCTGCGCGCTTCATGTCGGGCCTCGGCAAGGTTATCGTACACATACCAGGCCATAAAGTTGTTAAAGCGCATGTCATTTTTGGGGCGACCGAGCTCATCCATTCGTGAGAACACAGTGTCAATGGCATTGCTTGCCAGAGTGATGGACAGGTCGCTCATAAACACGCCATCTGCATGTTTGGCGGCCATGCGCAGCATTTGCGGTTTGTTTGCACCGGCGTAAACAAACGGTGGTGCTTCTTTAATCCACTGTGGGTCGTAGTGCTTAATGCTGAACAATTCGCCGCTGTAACTGAAGGGGCGCTGGGACGTGCAGCCCTTCACAATCTCCAGCGTCTCCCTGACATAGCGCACCCGTTTTTCAAATTCGATACCCAGGGACATGACCACTTCACCGCCGCCGCCGATCATTGTTTCTACTCGGCCCTGACACAGATCGCCAAGGGTGAGCAATGCCATGGCGATGCGAAACGGATGCATCTCATAGCCGTTGAGTGCCATAGGTGCCAGCTTGATACGACTCGATGCCATAGCCAGCTCGGCCATGTTGCTGAAGGGGTCGCGACCGTCGAGATAGCTGGCATTCCAAACGGTGTTGATGCCGTACTGTTCGGCTAAGAGTCCGAGTTCTTTAAATTCTGAGGACTTTAGGTGGGAGTCCAGAACGATATCGATTTCCATGTGTTTTAGCTCTCTCGGATATTAGATGCAGAGGCTTCATTCTGCTCAAGTTTGTTGATCACATGGCGCGCAAGACCCACACCGGCTTCCGCATAGAAGTTATATGAGGCTGACGCCCCGGCTTCTTCAAGTTCTATAAGCTGGTCATGCTTGGATGCCACCGCTGCAATGCTGCAGCCAAAGTCTCGGGAGCGGATTTCATCAATTGCCGTGAGTATGGCGCCATGCCCGGGCATGGCGAGCACAGCCACCCTGAGATTGTAGGGTCCCCGGGTGCGCTCCCAGAAGTCTATGTCAGACGGGTCGCCATGTATGACGTTGCGCCCCTCCGCCACTTGTCTGGTCACCGTGTCTGGGCTCCGGTCTACGCCCAGAACAACCTTGCCGTATTGCGCCTCCAGCGTTTGGTATGCAGCAGTGCCAAGACGACCCATGCCAAACACTATGATCTCTGCATTGCCAGGTTCAATCGGTTGGTCATAGGGCAGCACCGTGATGGTTTCGAGTTTTCTCAATTTGCCGGCATAGCGATCGAACAGATGATGCGCGTGCACATTGATCGGAGCAGAGACAGTGAATGAAATAGCCACTGTAATCGCCAGTATGACAAGCCATTCACCACTTAACCAGCCGCTGGCAAATGCAGCACTGCCCGCGATCAAACCAAACTCACTGTAGTTAGTTAGCGTGAGGCTAGTCAGCGTCGAGGTTCTTGCGCGCAGATGAAAGCGTGTAAGTAACAGGAAGTACAAGCCGGTTTTTAGAGGTAATAATGCAATCAGCGCAAGCGCAATCAGCACGGCTTCAACCGTAGGTAAGCCAGACAGCCCGATACTAAGAAAAAAGAACACCAAAAAAATTTCTTTAAAACCCAGCAGCGATTTCGCCAGGTCGCTAGCTTTTGGGGTGCCAGCAAGCATTAGCCCCACTGCGAGAGCGCCGAGGTCACCCTTCAGATTGACTGCAGCGAACAATTCGTAGCCGGCCAGCGCTAGGCAGAAACCCAGCAGCACCTGGAGTTCGCCATAGCCAGATTTCTCTAAGATTGAGGAAATAACCGGCCTGAGCAGCGGCAGACCAAATAACAACAGGGCCCAAATGCTTGGCAGGCTCTCGCTCGTGCTGGCAATAAAGACAACCGCTGCAATGTCCTGAAAAATGAGCATTGCGATGGCTGTGCGGCCATGTAAGGCGCCCATTTCGCCACGACCTTCCAACACGGTGACCGCAAACACCGTGCTGGAAAAAGACAGCGCAAAAGCCAATAACAATGCTGTTTGCCAGTTAAGTGTGGCAAACAGGGAGAGTTTGATTGCCCCTGCAGCCAGCATAATCAAACCGAACAGCACGGTTGTGACGCCCATATGAATCAGCGTTACACCGAAGGCTTCCGGCCTAATGAGGTCACGGATATCGAGCTTCAGCCCAATAGTGAACAGCAGCAAGGTAATACCGAGGTTTGCGATTTGCTGAATACCATCACCGGCTTCGACCCCGAAGTAAACCATGATGAAGCCCGCAGCCAGAAAACCCACCATCGGTGGCAATCGGATTTGGCCGGCAAAAAATGCAGCAACAAACGCAACCAGTATTAATGCAAGGCTCATAGATATTCCGGCATGGCCCCCTATGCAGGCGGCGGAGTTTCCATAGTATATGAGAGCAGCGGTTCAGAGTGGTGTTTGAGTTACGCCAAAAACGTGCAGTGGTTGATTGTGGCATCTGCTATTAGCAGGACTGAAGCCGACGAAGTGAATGAGCCTTTTATTGAGGCTGGCTTTTTATTGCTGCCGCAGGATACCACCACCAGTAGGGCAGGGAAGAGGTTGACCGCGCTTAGCAGCAGAATGGCAAACTCATGCAGCGGTCAGTGACTTCAGGTCACCAATTGGTATTGGATAGCCTTTTAACGTGCTGATGAGGCTGTGTTCTTAGGGTTATGCGAGATTTCTCAGCCTACGAACACTTTGATGGATCAGCAACCCCGGTAATCATAGGGCAGAAGCACCAGAAGCTTGTGTGACCGAATCGGTAATGAGTTCAGTCAGGTGCAGTATTTTAGCCGCAGTAATATGCTATAAAACGATATTGTTTAAGGAGCTGGATGCCAGTGAAAAATATTCTTGTTACCGTTGATTTCTCTGATCTCAGCGATGATGTTGTCGCCAAGGCAACATCTATCGCTGCGGCCTTTTCGGCTAAACTACAGCTGCTGCATGTAGCCGACCCGGATCCGGATTTTGTTGGCTATGATGCGGGCCCTCAAACTACAAGGGATGCAGTCGCAAACAGTTTTCGTGATCAGCATCGGCAGTTGCAGGCCATGGCGGAAAAACTTCGTGATAGTGGCCTCGATTGCGATGCAATTCTTGTGCAGGGCCCTTACGTTGAAAAGATTGTGTCAGAAAGCAAAAGACTGGATGCAGATCTCATTGTTATCGGCGCTCACAGTAAGGGGCTGGTGTCACGGGTGTTGCTGGGGAGCGTGAGTGAAGGTGTGCTGCGCAAGACCCATATTCCGGTAATGGTTGTGCCCGCCCGTTAAGACCATTGGTCAGCAGCTGGTTTTAGTCTGCGCTGGTAGTAACGTCTTTTGCGACAGCTCCCCGGGGCATGGTGAAATGGTTGGCATCCATTGATAAGCTCATCCCATTCAGTGTTTGGGTGTAGTACCAAACGGGCCACTCGTGACCGCTCATGTCGTGTGGCAGCTCTGTAACATCAATATTAAATGCCCGCTGCAGCGGCTCATTAGTGCCGGGAACGTTGTCGTTAGTATTTATAATGGCTTCAGCGAAATCGGCACAGCCGCCAAAATTTTGGCTTCCCCAATCGAAGTCGAGAAAGCCCTTGATGCCAATAGGGTCAAGAAATGTCATGCGTACCTTCACCGGCTCGCTATTGTATTTACGCAGGCTGGCACACACTGCGTCGGGCAGCCATGCGCCGGCACTGTGCCCGATCAGATGCAGTTCACGAATATCCTGGTTGGCCAGATGAGCACCGATTTTCTCTCCAAGATACAAACCATTCGTTGAAGCTCTTAAACGCCCGTCTGACCAGGGGGACCAAACATAGCGGATGACCTCTGAGTCGTTCGCAGTGAGTTTTTCGCTGAGCGCCTGCTCCAGTTGCAGAATGGCGGGGTTGTCTTTGCCACCGGAACCATGAAACAGCAATATGAGGTGTTTCGTTGACGACTTCGGAGCGGGCATGTCCGCGGAAAATGCGGGCGACCAGCGGGTATACGCCTCCATGATAAGAGGCGCGCTTACCAGTAATGCGACAATGAGCAGCAGGGCTTTTTTTGCGGGCTTTTGCATGTTACTTCCAATATTAACCGCTGCGCATCAAAGTCAAAACGGTTTTAATTTTTTGTCCACGCGCAATTCTTCGCTGCAGTCTTTACAATGAGCAACCATTTTTGAGGATATAGCATGTCAGAAAAGCCGATTATGTGGATTGGGAAGCAGCCGGGCCAAAAAACGCCGGCGCCGAATCCTGAGAAAGATGAAGCCTTAGCTGCTGAACTGGGTGCTGTGTGTGAGGCTGCCGGTTATGCTGTTGATGGGTTTCTGGCAGCCCATGGCAACTATGGAAGCTGGCTGGTGCGCATGTCTAATGCTGGTAAAAACTATCAACTGATATGGGATGGCAAGGCGGGCAAGCTTTTGCATCATGTGGCTATATCGAGCGGTGGCTGGGATGAGCTGTCTAGCTGCGATATTGCCGAGAAAGACACGGTCGGTTTTGTGGCCGGTACCAGTGAACTGCTGCAAAAACAGCAGGCCTGAAGTGTTTAGAAAAACGGCTTAGGTTGCTGTGCCTGTTTAAGGCATAGAATGCCCCAGCATTGCCACTGCAGTAATCAATATAGAGGAATAGATTTGATGAATAGATTTAAAATAGTTGCCATGATTGCAGTTGCGCTCTTTATCGGTGCCTGCTCACAGATTAATGCGGAGAAGAAGGCGCCTGCACTTCAAGCTAAAATTGATGCCAGTTCAGAGAAGTATCTGAGTTGCGCACAAGCGTACGCCACGAAGTATGCTCCGTCAGCAGACACTCCCACCATTTTGGCCGAGGGGGTTATCTCTGGCTGTAGCTCTGAGATGGATGTTGTCAAAGACAACATGCTTGTGCTGGCTAAATCACAAGCCATGTTGGCATCATTTCAGGATAAGCAGATTAAGGCGGGTGTTGAAAAGCTCGAACAAGAAGCCCGGGCTATAGCTATAAATAGCGCATTTTTAAAAGAGGCGCCACAAAATACCGTATCAACTGCCAGTAACAACTCAGATTCTGAGAACACAGTAGAGCAAAGGCTTATCCGGCTGGACTCTCTATATGAAAAAAAGCTGATTGATAAACAGGAATACCAAGAGCAGAAATCAAGGATTCTTGATTCACTGTAAATTTAGTCAAACCCCGCCAAGAGCGGGGTTTTTTATGCCGATTTTTGCCGCTTATTTATTCCAGCGAGTTCACTTTTCGAGATGATATTCCAATCCTCAGCAACAGAGAAAAAGTGCTGAAGCGGCGAAGTGACGCCAGATAATTCTATTGATGCTTGGATAGAGCATGAGCTTACGGGTTTAAAACCCCGCGATGGATTCATCGTGCCGGTTCAAGATAGGCCCCGGGCAACATTTAACACCCATAGAACTGAACGCACGAACCTAAGACAGAGCGAAACAGACCTGAAACGGCGGTTCTATGAGGATGTTTAGGGGCCGAATTGGCGAGTTTCAGCCGAGGCCAATTGCCGGCTGACTCGCGCTGCCGACCGGGTTTAGCAGTAATTCCTTGCCGGAGCGTCTTAGATCCTGCAGATACCTGTTAACCAAAGAGTTGCTGGTGGCCAACGGCTCCTCGAGGGAGGTAAAGCATGGTGCAGTACGTCGTAGTTTTAGCCATTCCCCTGACGCAATAATTTTTTCAAGATGAACAATGTTTCGTTCGATGCATTCCATGTATGGATTGGACCCGTTATACAGGGTTCCGAGTTGTTCATAGACTCTGCCGAACGCATCATTAAGCCGGTTTAAGACAATGTTGCGGTAGAAGTCGGGCGTTTGTCGCAGCAGGTCTTCTCCGGACTGATAGTAAACCCGCTTGGCGCCGTTTGGGTCATCGGCGATCGCGATGCCAGCCAGCACGAACTCCGGATAAAGGCGGTCACGACACTTCTCCAGATAACAACGATCTGCCATCTGTACCAAGAGGTCGGCTGTGCCTATCATATGACCCAGCAAATAATCTTTTGGATCATCTAATTCAATCTCATCAAGATCTTTCTCATAGCCGGTAAAGTGCACCAGTTCGGTTGCAACATTCAGTGATCTGGCCATACCAATAGTTGGCAGATAGCCGCGCAGGAATTCTGCGCTTCGGGCGATGTGCCACAGCGTGTACTCGGCACCATTTTTGACACTACTATCTTTGTTAGAGCGCAGGTAGCCACTGTCATGAAACAGTGACACTATCATTCCAACCGTAGCTTTTTCCGGTCCAAGTGCTGATTCTTTATCGGCTTGTTGATCATGGGCTGCCAGAAGGCGCGCCATACAAAGACTCATATCGAGACTGTGCTGAATGTCATGGTAGACCGTGTCGCAGCCTTCGAAGCCTGGCATCGTGCCGTTAAACAGACGTTCAAAATCGTAAAAGGCGAGCCATACTTGATCGAAGCTCGCTGTTGGCCAGGTTTGCTCAAACAGCTTACGAACTTCCCTCCGCACTGAGTCGGCCGAGCCTAAACTTACGAGATTGGTTACGTCGTAATCGGCACGACGATCCTGAGGCTCAAACCTCTGCTCGGGCGAGAAGATGTGATTATCAAGGGGCATGGGTAATGTGTGCAATCCCTACTGCGGGCGTACCCCGCATGTTGTCTTACTGTTTATTTTACTCCCCGCCCACAGCTAGTCAAACGCAAGCCACACCGGAGCATGGTCAGAAGGGCGCTCTAGCGCCCGTGGTTCCTTGTCTATACCCCCTGCAGTAGCCATGTTGGCAACAGCCTCTGAAACCAGTATTAAGTCAATTCGAAGCCCCCGATTTCTGCGAAAGCCAGCCATGCGGTAATCCCACCAGCTGAAGCTTTCGGGGGGTTGGTCAAATAGGCGGAAGCTATCTTTAAGGCCCAGTGAGGTTAATTCGGCAAGCTCGGCCCGTTCGGCATCACTGCAAAGAATTTTGCCCGCCCATGCTTCGGGGTCATGAACGTCAGCATCTTCTGGTGCAATATTAAAGTCACCAAATACACACAGCTTTTCATGCTGGGCAGCTTCTTCTCTGATCCATGCATTCAGTGCTTTAAGCCAGCCTAACTTGTACTGATACTTGTCCGAATCAAGTGCCTGACCGTTAGGGACATAAAGGTTAACGATTCGTGTATCGCCATAGGTGGCTGCTAATACGCGTCGTTGTGGATCATCGAAACCGGGAATATCTATAAGTGGGTTAAGGCCTTCGGTGCGACTTAGCAATGCGACACCATTATAGGTTTTTTGTCCGTTAACCAGTGTTGAGTAGCCGACCTCGGCAAAGGCTTCCAGCGGGAAGTCTTCTGTTGGCATTTTGAGTTCTTGTAGCCCCAGCACATCGGGCTTGGCGTAATCCAACCACTCGAGCACATGTTCGAGGCGTACTCGAATTGAGTTGACGTTCCAGCTTGCGATTTTCAACAGTGATGCTCCTACTCAGCAATAAAGACTGACCAGAAACTGGCCAGATATTGGGTCAGCTTTAAGCTACTTTGGTTTGATACCGGATTGTTTGAGTAGCGCATTTATTGACGGTGGACGGCCGCGAAATGTTTCAAATGCTTTGGCGATATCTTTGCTGCCGCCAATCTGTAGGATTTCCTGGCGGAACCGCTGGGCTAGGTCAGGGTCGAATAAACCGCCCTCCTCAAACGCAGAGTACGCGTCGGCTGCCAGTACCTCCGCCCATTTGTAGCTGTAATAGCCCGCCGCATAACCGCCGGAGTAAACATGCGCAAAGCTATGGGTCATGCGGTTGTAATCAGGCGCCTTGATTACAGCAACTTCATCCCGGGCTTTTTGCATGGCTTTATCAGCTGCGTTGTCGGTGTCGGGCTCTGAATGCAGATACCAGTCGAACAGGCTGAACTCGAGTTGTCGGACCATCTGCATTCCGGCTTGAAATACTCGCGACGCTTCGAGTTTATTCAGCAGGTCATCGGGCAAAGCTTCGCCGGTTTGGTAGTGCCCGGAAAGCTGTTTTGCAACCTGCGGGCTCCAGGCGAAGTTTTCCATGAACTGACTCGGTAGCTCTACCGCATCCCATGGGACACCATTGATGCCGGAGATGCTCGGGTAGTTAATAACGGTAAGGAGGTGATGCAAACTATGGCCAAACTCATGAAATAGGGTGACCACATCATCATGGGTGAGCAGTGCGGGCTCATTATTTAACGGTGGCGAAAAGTTGCACACCAGATGTGCAACCGGGTTTTGATTGTTGCCATTGAACTGCTTACGAACCCGGCACTCGTCCATCCAGGCACCGGCACGTTTGTTCTTTCGGGCAAAAAGATCGACATAGACGCCACCGAATATTTCTCCGCCCTGGTTTTTTACAGAGTAATAACGGACGTCCGGATGCCAGACATCGGCATCAGGTTGCTGTTCCAGTTCGATGCCATAGAGCTTGCCGACTAAGCCAAAGAGTCCATCAAGTACCCGGTTCAATGGAAAGTAAGGCCGCAGTTCTTCATCGGAAATTGAAAAGCGCTGAAGCCGCAGCTTTTCCGAGTAATAGGCGATGTCCCACGGGGCCAGTTCATTGCCGGCGAAGACTTCCAGCTCCTTCAGTTCGCGTTTGGCGGCGGGCATCGATACCCCGGCAAGCTCTTTTAAAAAGCCTGTGACTTCGTCCACCGAACCAGCCATACGCGTAGCCAGAGCATAGTCGGCATAGCTGTTGTAGCCCACCAGTTGTGCTACTTCATGACGCAAGGTCAGTATCTGCGCCATGTTTGCGGTGTTATCGAATTGTTCTGGCGAGGGCGCCTGATCGGATGCTCGGGTGCACCAAGCTTTATAGAATTTTTGCCGCAGTTCTGGGTCTTTGGCGTAGGTTAATACTGCCATGTAGCTTGGCTGGTCGAGCGACAGCAGCCAGCCCTCCTTAGACTCTGCTTCAGCCGCCTGTTTCGCCGCACTCAAGGCAGACTCAGGTAGGCCACTGAGCGTATTAATGTCGGTAGTGTGATGCTGCCAGGCCAACATTGCATCCAGCAGGTTTTGCTCGAAGCTGGCCTGCAGTTGACTCATGGACTCGCGAATTTCACGCAGTCTTGTTTGCTGGGCTTCGGGTAGGTCGATGCCACCTAGATGAAAGTCCAGTAGAGCCTGTTCGACCAAAGTGCTTTCCGGCGACGAAGTGCTGCCCATGCCTTCCGCAACACGCTTATAAAGAGTAAACAGGCGTTGATTCTGTGAGAGTTTAGAGTGATACCGCGACAGCAGTGGCAGACAGGCGTTATAGGCCTCGCGCAGCTCAGGTGAGTTAAGCACGCCGTGTAAATGACTGACCGGGCTCCAGACTTTGTGCAGGCGGTCGCCCATCTCCTCAATTGCAGGTATGTATGACGCAAAATCGGGCGCTATCTCGCTTTTGCCCTCTGCATCGAGAAGTGCACTGAGCTCTTCCTCGTTCTGTCGGATGGTTTCGTTTATAGCAGACTCAATATCTGCTGCTTGAATACCGCTGAACTTTGGCAGTTCCGTATTGTTTAGCAAAGAGTTATTCATGATTATTACGCGTTAGTTTCCTGAGCAGCGGATGCTATCACAAGGTCACAGTAATGCTCTGCGCTTTTTCGGAGAGCGTTATACAGATATAGGTCGCGTGCTATTCTGGGCCACGTTTTTTGTTTTGGACCCTGAGTTATGGCAGACAAGTTTGATTTTCTCGTGATTGGTGGCGGCAGCGGAGGACTTGCAGCAGCGCAACGCGCGGCCGAGTATGGTGCCCGGGTAGCCGTTGTTGAGGGCGGACGTTTGGGTGGCACTTGCGTTAATGTGGGCTGCGTGCCAAAAAAGGTCATGTGGGCCGCCGCTTCAATCGCCCATCAGCTTAACTACGCTGCCGATTACGGGTTTAACATTGAATTTAAGGGCCATGACTGGGCCGGTTTTAAAGCTCGTCGTGATGCCTACATTAAGCGCCTCAATGGTATTTACGCGCGCAACCTCCACAACAAAGAGGTTGAGCATATTGAGGGCTGGGCAGTGTTCACTGGGCCCAATGAGATTGTCGTTGGTGACCGGAAGATCGAGGGTGAGCGCATGTTGATAGCCACAGGCGGTCGGCCATGGAGGCCGGCTATACCCGGTGCAGAGCTTGGCATCGATTCAGACGGGTTCTTTCAGCTGGAAGAGCGCCCCCAGAAAGTTGCTATTATTGGCAGTGGCTATATTGCGGTGGAACTGGCGGGTGTGTTGCGCGGGCTAGGTTCGGAAACCCACCTGTTCGCGCGTACAGACAGCGTGCTGCGCGCCTTTGATGAAATGCTTCAGAAGGCGGTTGTTGAGTCACTTCAGGCCAGCGGCGTAGACCTGCACTTTAATGCTGCCCCGCAGTCACTGGAGAAAACCGCCAACGGTGTGTGCGTGAATATTGTGGATGCTGATCAGGGGTTTGATGGTTTTGATTCGGTTATCTGGGCCACCGGCCGGGTATCGAACATTGACGAACTACAACTGAATAAAGCGGGTGTGGCAATCGATAATAAACAGTTTATTAGTGTCGATAAGTATCAGCGCACCAATGTGAAGAGTATATACGCCGTTGGCGACGTGACTGGCGAAGCTCAGTTAACACCGGTAGCGATTGCGGCTGGCAGGCGGTTGTCAGATAGGTTGTTCAATGGCATGAAGGATCGTCATCTTGAGTACCACACGATTCCGACAGTGGTCTTTACTCACCCGCCAACCGGCACAGTCGGACTCACTGAGGCTGAAGCAAGGGAAGAGTACGGGGATGCGGTAAAGGTTTATCGCTCGCGATTTACACCGATGTTCTATGGCTTATCAGAACAAAAAGGCTTTGCCGAAATGAAACTGGTTGTTACCGGTAAGCAGGAGAAAGTCGTGGGATGTCACCTGTTCGGCGACGGTGTAGATGAAATGCTCCAGGGCTTCGCTGTGGCAATTCGTATGGGCGCCACTAAGCAAGAATTCGATGACACCATTGCTATTCATCCAACCGGCGCGGAAGAGTTGGTAACGATGCGCTAGCTTGGCAGCTAGTCCTCGGCTTGGTTTTGCCTCAAGGCAGCGATGACGCTTTGGGTGTCTGGCTTGACGCCACGCCATAACTCGAATGCGGCTGCGGCCTGCTCTACCAGCATGCCAAAACCATCGTAGCTGTTTTTACAACCGAGGCTTTTGGCTTTGGTGATGAATGGCGTATCGACGTTGCTGTATGAAAGGTCATAGCAAAAGCTGTCGGTGCCGATAACGCCATCCGGGAACTGTGGCAGAGAGCCTTTTAGCCCTGCAGAGGTCGCATGAATAATTATGTCGTAGGCTTTGCTGGCTAGACCGGCGTAACCGCAGCCGGATAGATTGCCTTCTGTATCAAACCCCTTGGCAAGTTCAATAGCCTTCCCGGCATTGCGATTACTGATCATGAGGAGTTGTGGTTTCATAGTTTGTAGCACGGGAACAATACCGCGTGTTGCGCCGCCCGCACCCAGAATAAGAATGCGCGCATCTTTAAGCTCTGCGCCGAGGTTCTGCATCATGTCAGTGACCAGCCCGATGCCGTCAGTGTTATCGCCGAGTAGCCCACCTGACTCAAGCTTGATAACAGTGTTAACTGCTCCTGCCAGCTTGGCGCGTGCAGTGAGTTTATCGATTAATGGCAGCACACGTTGCTTGTGTGGCACCGTAACGTTCATGCCCGAGCCACCATTGCTAAAGAACCCTATGAACCTTGATGCCAGGTCTTCCGGTGGTATATCGGTGGAGTCGTAAGTGATGTTCTGGCCCGTTTGCGCAGCAAACAACCCATGGATTTTGGGCGACTGGCTGTGGGCTATCGGGTGTCCGATGACGGTGTAGCGATCAGAGCCTGACATCGTGCCTCCTGAGAATGTCTCACTGCAAACGACGGGTAGCCAGTGTCTTTGTTACGCGGCAAAGGCTGTAATTGCAGAGACACAATAAGCCAAACAGACGTTTAATAGAATACCGTTACCAGAATAGAATACTGTTACCAGAACTGAGATGGGTCGGCGATACTGACAATGAGTACTTGCTGCAACTATAAGAGCCTGCCGGCGTGATGGCCACTTAATGCGAATGAACTTATGAGCACGGTAAAACAGCGATGCCCCTGGAGCGAAGGGGTTAGTGAAGTCTATCTGGAGTACCACGATAAGGAATGGGGCGTGCCGGCTTATGATGATGCAACTCAGTTTGAGTTTCTAATATTGGAAGGTGCTCAAGCGGGATTGAGCTGGTCAACAATCCTGCATCGGCGTGAGGGTTATCGCAAAGCATTTGCCGGGTTTGATGTTGTAAAGGTCGCACGGTTTTCGGAGAATAAAATTCTGCGCTTACAGCAGGATGCGGGGATTGTTCGTAACAAACTAAAAATACGTTCTGCAGTAAGTAATGCTCAGGTGTTTATTGAGGTCCAGGAAGAGTTCGGCTCATTCGCCGATTACATCTGGGGGTTTGTCGAATACAAGCCGGTGCAGAATCGATGGCCCAGCCAGCAGCAGACCCCTGCAACAACGCCGGTATCGGATGCGTTAAGCAAAGACATGAAGCGCCGCGGATTTAAATTTGTGGGCAGTTTGATCATGTACGCCCATATGCAGGCTACCGGCTTGGTGAACGACCATGTTGAGGGGTGTTTCCGCCATAAGCCCTGTAAGGCGCTTGGCCAACAAAAGGTTATCGGTGAGGGCGGGTGATGTGCACCAATAAAAACATCTTTTTTTGGGTTTTTAATCTGCCGGCACAGTTACCGCCGCCTAATCAGGCGCTGCGGATCACCCTGCCGCTATCTGCCAGACGGATTTCAGATGCGCCGTGATTGGCATCGGTTCGTCCTGAAACCACGTTATCAACTTTGTTGTTGAGTAAATAACGCGCACGTAGCGTGGTTTTTACCGCGGGCCTGCCGGAGCGGTTAGCGCTAGTGGAAACCAATGCAGAATTACTGTTCAGGCACAGAAGCTGAACGACCGGGTGGCGGCAAATACGCACAGCAACGGTATTGCGCCCGCCGGTAATCCAATCCGGCGCTATTTCACTGCGGGTCACAATCCAGGTGGTTGGCAGCGTGGAGGTCGACTTCAGGCGGCTAAGTTCGGTGGCGGAAGGGTCAATCCACGGCAGCAGTTGCTCGATGTTGGCACCGAGCAGGATTAAGCCCTGCCGCACCGGCCGCTGTTTGAAGTGCAGGATGCGCGCAATCGCGTACTTTGCAAAGGGCAGGCAACCCAGACCGAAGACGCCTTCGGTGGGATAGCAAATCACACCACCTTTAAGCAGCTGTTGGGTGCTGCGATAAATGTCGGGCCTGGTCAGCATGGTATCGGCGCTGTGCCTCTTGTGAAACCAGTGAATTAGCTATCAGATGCTGTGGCCTTACGAGCGGCCTTTTTCTTGGTGGCTTTCCGGGCTGTTTTTTTCTTAACAGCCTTTTTCTTAACAGCCTTTTTCTTAGCAGCTTTTTTCTTAGCAGCTTTTTTCTTCGCGGCTTTTTTCTTAACCTTTTTCTTTGGTTTAAATGCGGCCTTTTCCACAAGCGCTATACATTCTGCTTGCGTCATGCTGGTTGGCTCGCGGTCTTTCGGAACCTTAACGTTCTTTTTATCAACGCTTGAAATATATGGGCCAAATCTGCCGTTGAGTACTTGAATTTCGTGGTCCGGAAAGTCCTGAATAATGCGGTTGGCTTCGAACTCCTTCTTATCAACAATAAAGCGCAGCGCCGTTTCTAAGTCGATGGTGTAAGGGTCTTCATCTTTCGTCGAAACAAATTTCTGATCGTATTTTACATAGGGGCCAAAACGGCCAACGCTCGCTGTAACCGTTTCGCCTTCAGGGGTTTCGCCTAAGGTGCGCGGCAGAACAAAGAGGTGCATCGCCTCATCGAAGGTGATGGTCTTGATCTTCTGACCAGGTCGTAGACCGGCAAACTTTGGTTTGTCTTCGTCGTCTTTGGTGCCTATCTGAGCAAAGGCGCCATATTGTCCGAGTCGAACACTTACCGGCTTGCCTGACTCCGGATCGGTGCCCAGGTCGCGCGACTGAGCGACTTCTTCGCGAGTGAGGTTTTCTTTTTCATCCACAAGTTTTTTGAACGGTACCCAGAAGTTGTCAAGCACAGCCTGATAATTATTCTCATCGCGGGCGATTTCATCGAGGAAATCTTCAAATTCTGCGGTGAAACCGTAATCGACGTACTGGTTGAAATGCTTAATTAAAAAGTCGCCAACAATCATGCCACGATCTGTAGCCATGAAACGCTTACCGTCCATCTCGACGTATTCACGGGTGACCAGCGTTGAAATAATGTTGGCGTAAGTTGACGGACGACCAATGCCGTATTCTTCGAGGGTCTTTACCAGGCTGGCTTCAGAATACCGCGGTGGTGGCTCGGTAAAATGCTGATTTGCTTGAATCTCGTTAAGTGTTACGAGTTCATCGACCTCCACAGAAGGTAACGACTTGTCAGCTTCATCGTCTTTCACATCATCTGTGCCTTCCTGGTAAACGGCGATAAAGCCCGGCTCAACAAGTACCGAGCCATTGGCGCGTATTACCGCTGTGCTCTCATCGTTTGCTGGCGCCATATTGATAGCCACCGTGTCGAATACGGCAGCCACCATCTGGCAAGCCACGGTGCGCTTCCAGATCAGGCTGTAGAGCTTAAATTGGTCATCATTAAGGAAGCCCTTAACCTGCTCCGGCGTGCGCATGATGCTTGTCGGGCGGACGCCTTCATGAGCTTCCTGAGCGTTCTTCGATTTAGACTTATACACATTGGGCTCTACCGGCAGGTTCTTGTTGCCGTAGCGTTCTGCAATAAGTTCACGAATCTCGACAACAGCTTCTCCAGACAGCGAGACCGAGTCGGTACGCATATAGGTAATGAGGCCAACAGGCCCTTCGCCCGTATCCATGCCTTCATACAATTTCTGTGCCGTCATCATGGTGCGCCGCGCATTGAAACCCAATTTTCTGGAAGCATCCTGTTGCAGGGTCGAAGTAGAAAACGGTGGTGCTGGGTTACGGCGACGCTGTTTCTTATTAACAGCTTTAACTCTTAGCTTGCCATCAGCAGCGATAACGACAGTCTCGCGAACGCTGAATGCTGCGGCTTCGTTTTCAAAACTGAACTGTTCTACTTTGTTGCCTTTGTATTCAACTAATCGTGAGCCGAAACCGATGCTGCTGGCCTCGAGTGTAGCTTCAATGCTCCAGTATTCACGCGGATTGAACGCTTCAATTTCTTTCTCGCGTTCAACAATCATTCTCAGTGCGGGGCTTTGGACACGGCCCGCAGACAGTCCCGGCGTGATCTTTTTCCACAACAGTGGTGAGAGATTAAAACCAACCAGATAGTCTAATATTCGTCTGGCGAGATACCCGTCTACTAAGGGTTGCATGACGTTGCGCGGATTGCTGAGAGCCTTCTGAATGGCGGATTTAGTGATTTCATTAAAGACAATGCGATGAACTGCCTTGTCTTCAAGTAGGCCGCGCTCTTTTAATATCTCATCTAAATGCCACGAGATAGCTTCGCCTTCGCGATCTTGATCAGTCGCGAGGTATAGGGTGTCGGCTTTCTTTAGTGCTTTGATAATTTTGGCAACGTGCTTCTCGTTGCGCTCGATCAACTCAAACTTCAATCCATAGCCATTCTCAGTATCAACTGCGCCATCTTTACGGATCAGGTCGCGCACATGACCATAAGAGGCGAGAACTTTGTAATCCTTACCGAGGTATTTCTCGATGGTTTTGCATTTTGCCGGTGATTCTACAATGACGAGATTCTTGCTCATTATGCTTATGCCCTGTCCTGTTTGATGGCTAAGATTTACTGACGCTATAAATGCGAAACCGCGACAAAGCCGCGGTTGAGGTTATACCAAAAAGTGATTCTGCTTTTCTATATTAGTGCACGGTACCTTCGTGTTCGTCAAATACCAGGTCTTCCATTCTTGCGAATGCGGCTTCTTCACCTGGCTGACTGAACAGCACCATAAGCACCACCCACTTGACATGTTCCACATCAATTTCGGCTGAATCGAGGGCCATGACGCGATCAATGATGAGTTCGCGTTGCATGGCTGACAGGATCCCAACCTGTTCCAGATAAATAATGTACCCGCGACATTCTGTGTCCAGTCGGGTCATTTCAAAGCGGCTGAATAAACGTGAAGAGCGGTTAAGAGGCTGATTGGCGAACGGGCGACCATTACCTTCGGTAAGCTGCTCCAGCCAATCGAGTGCCCGATCGACCTGCATTTCAGCAAAACCAGCCGTTAGCAGTTCTTCACGCAATATAGCGTGGTCGGGTTCCTGCTCTTCTGCAGAGAAGTTCTCGAACATATACATGAGGACATCAAGTACTGTTTCACCCATTAAAACTAACCCTTTATTGCTGCGATGTGCCTTTACGCTGGTAGCGACCGCCCGAAAGCGATTCGACTTGAGCTTCCAGCTCCAGTATCAAGAGCATGGATGAAACCTCACCTGTCGTCAATCCACAGCGGCCAACCAGTACGTCAACGTTGACCGGATCCCAGCCCATTGCCGCCAGCAGTTTTTCATAACCTGTGGTTATTGCGCTATCTGCGGGCTTATTCGGCCCATGCTCTGGTTTTGCCCCAGCTGACTGTGTTTCCCGCAAGCAAGCAATGGCCTGCGGCGCGAGCTCTTCAATAATGTCGGCAGCGGCTTCGACCAGCTTGGCACCTTGTTTGATCAGCCGATGGCAGCCTTTGCTCTGGGGGCTGTGGATGGAGCCGGGAATGGCGAACACATCTCTTCCTTGCTCTGCAGCATAGCGTGCTGTGATGAGTGCGCCGCTGTGGATGCCAGCCTCGACCACCAGCGTGCCCAGCGACAAGCCACTAATGACCCGATTGCGGCGCGGAAAGTGATCTTTGCGCGGTTCGACGCCCGGCGGGAACTCGCTGACTAATGCGCCACACTGCGCTATGTCAGCTGCAAGCGCCGCATTTTTTGCCGGATAGACCCTGTCGAGGCCGGTGCCGCAAACAGCGACAGTCGGCTTGCTCTGTTCTACGCAGGCACGATGCGCAGCGCTATCAATGCCTAGTGCCAGTCCACTGGTCACTATAAAACCGCTATTGCTGAGATGCCGGGCAAATAGCGAGGCAGTTTCGACGCCATTGGCCGTAGCGCTGCGGCTGCCAACAATGGCAATTTGCGGGAGGCTGAGCAATATCGGGTCACCCGCCACAAACAGCACGAACGGGCTCTGGGCGGAATCTTTGAGCAGTGGCGGATAGTCGGCGTGATTCCAGCAGATAAGATGATGCGCATCTTGGTCTAACCAGCGCTCTGCGGTTGCTAACTGACTGGCATCCGGGTCAATGATAGCGTTTGCCGTGGCAGCGTTTAAGCCACCCTTGATCAGTGCCGAGACGGATTGATTGCAGATTTCAGTAACGCTGCCGAAGCTAGCCAGCAGTCTGGCGAGACTTGCCGGACCTAATCCGGGCGCGAGAGCAAGGTGTAACCACTCCGGTGCATGCTTGCTTGTGCTCATAGATACGTCTCTGCCATTTCGCGACTAAAACTTAGCTTGCAACAGTCGCTTTGTTAGCACCACTTTCGCAAAGAAAACGCCCGAACCAGAGGCCGGGCGTTTGCGTAATGCTTTAATAGAAAGCTATTTACGGATTGCGCAGCAGGTCATCTACCCGGATTTCGCTGTAAGCTTCCATCACTAGTGCGTAGCTCGATTTCTCCATGGGCTTAAGCACCATTAGAATGCCGATGCGCTCATCCGGCAACATGAATTTGTTATTCATACTACGAGAAACTGTGCGGTCAGTGACTTCTGCGCCAGGCTGCCAGATCGACAGTACATACCCCGGCTCCATGCCATGCTCAAGTCCACGGTTGATGAGGACCATCTGATATTGGCCGATACGCGATACACCATCTTTCACAGAAATAATCTGACCTTCTGTCTCCGTTTCGGGAGACCGCGGGTAATAGTTCAGCGGCGGCAAAGTATCGATCTTCATGACCCGGTCGCCTTCTTTG
Organism: Chromatiales bacterium; assembly: GCA_018699155.1. GTDB lineage: Bacteria > Pseudomonadota > Gammaproteobacteria > Steroidobacterales > JABIQA01. The sequence continues at coordinate 26,327 of JABIQA010000109.1, read as the reverse complement.
GCTTCGCGGGTTGTATCGTTCAACATCATCTTGGCTGTTTCGCCATTGCTGGCAATAGTGCCAGAGCCGATATAAATGATTTCATAGCCCAGCAGATCATTGGTTTCCGGATCGATAACTTTATCGCCCTGTCGAATCACACGATACACATCGCCAACCTGTGGGTCTTCCAGACCACGGACATAAACTTCATCGCCAGCACCCGCAATCATGCCATCCCGCAACGCTGCAATGTACGGCAGCTTTTGCATATCCTCTTTGCTGGCAACACCGGCACGGCTCAAAAATGCCGAAATCCGATCAAACGGTATAGTCGTGATAGCGGCATCGGAATTGTTCACACGGACTCCGGGAAGAATTTTCTCACTGTTGCCTTCACGCTGAATAATGATTTGCGGCTTGCCGTCGAGCCATACAAGCACGAGCACATCGCCAGGGTAAATAAGGTGTGGGTTTTCGATCTGCGGATTCACGTACCAGATTTCGGGCCAAAGCCAAGGATCACGGAGAAACATTGCCGAGATATCCCACAGCGTGTCGCCTTTGACCACGGTGTAGCGTTCAGGGTGGTCAGCGTTAAGCACGACCTCAATTACGGTGCCGGATTGCGCTGCAGCCGAAACTTTAAAGGGGCTGGCAGCAACAACGTTGTTGCCTATAAGCAGCGTTGCAGCCAGCAGGCCAAAGCAGCCGAGCGACCGTCTCGAAAACATTTTCATGTGCACATCATCCCTTAGCTCAATTCCATCATGCGCAGCACGTCGGCGCTGCTATAATTCTGCACATCCGGGCGCAGTTAAACTGTGACTCAGTCTATAACACCACATAATTCGGTTCTATCGTAACTATGTGCTGATATATCATAATATTAGCGTCAAACCATAGCGTTCATCAGTAAATATTTTAGGAAATTCATGGCTTTACTGAAAATACTCGAGTACCCCCATCCGCGTCTGCGGATTAAGGCCGTACCGGTTGCTGCTGTGAACGACACCATCCGGCAGTTGGTGGATGACCTGTTTGAAACCATGTATGCGGCGCCGGGCATTGGTTTGGCGGCAACTCAGGTTGATGTTCATCAGCGGCTGGTGGTTCTGGATGTGTCTGATGATCAGAGCCAGTCGATGTGTTTCATTAATCCGGAAATTATTGCGCGCGATGGTGCTGAGATAAGTGAGGAAGGCTGCTTATCAGTGCCTGGAGTATACGAAGGCATCGAGCGTGCGCAGCATATCCGGGTTCGTGCCCTCGGTCGCGACGGCAATTCATTTGAAATGGATGCAGAGGGTCTGTTGGCTGTTTGTATTCAGCATGAACTAGACCACCTCGATGGGAAGTTATTTGTTGACTACCTTTCTGAGCTAAAACGGCAGCGCCTTAAAAAGAAAATTGTTAAGGCGCAAAAACAAACATCAGTCACTGCATAAAATTCGATGCAAACTGAACGCTGATCATTAAAACTAACACTGGCCCCGGCAGCAGCTGACGGCACCAGGAAAAACTGATGCGTATTATTTATGCTGGCTCACCCGAATTCGCAGTGCCTGCGCTGCAGGCACTAATCGACTCCGGTCACGATGTGGTTGCGGTTCTTACTCAACCCGACCGACCGGCCGGGCGTGGACGGAAACTTACCGCGCCTCCGGTTAAAGTGCTTGCCGCAGAGAGCCATCTGCCCGTGCTGCAGCCCCAATCCTTGCGGGATGAAGCCGTGCAGCAGCAGCTGCGCGACCTGCGTCCCGATTGCATGGTCGTGGTTGCTTATGGCCTCATCCTTCCGCAGGCAGTACTCGATATACCCGTATACGGTTGCTTGAACCTGCACGCCTCCTTATTGCCGCTCCATCGCGGTGCGGCACCTGTGCAGGCTGCAATTCTCCAGGGTGATGCTATGACCGGTGTTTGCCTGATGCAGATGGAAGCAGGTTTGGACACAGGCCCGGTGTTGTTGACAGAAAAAACGGATATAGGTTCTTACGAAACCATGGGCGAGCTCACGGCACGTCTGGCGGATATTGGTCAAGGCCTGCTGATGCGCGGCCTTCCGGCGTTGGCCGCTGGTGAACTGACGCCCCAGGTTCAGCCCGAACATGGCGCAAGCTACGCCAGCAAAATAGCCAAAGCTGAGGCGACCATCGACTGGGTATCAAGTGCAACCGAAATTGCTCAGCGGGTTAGGGCTTTTAATCCTTGGCCGGTGGCGCAGACTTTGCTCAATGGTCAGCAGTTCCGGGTCTGGCGCGCAATTACCGATGACTGCTTCATCGATCAGGGCAATCCCGGCGAAGTTATTGAATTGAGTACCACTGGTCTGGTCGTGCAGGCAGGCAGTGGCGTATTGATTCTTCAGGAAGTGCAGCTGCCGGGTAAGCCGCGGGTGGCTATTCAGGATCTGCCCGGAGTCCGGGACCTGCCTGGCACGGTGTTGGGCGTATGAGCACTAAGGCCGGAAAAATTGGCGCTGCTAGCCGGGCCGCTGCCGCTGCTGCAGTCGATGCAGTTATTCATAACGGGCGCTCTCTTGAGCAGGTTATTCCCGAATGTCTGACAGAGGCCCTCAGCCCGCGTGATGTCACGTTAGTTAAGGCTCTGGTCTATGGCGCATTGCGCGGCCATTGCCTGCATCAATATTTAATTTCGAAGCTGTTAAGCAAGCCACTGAAGAAAAAAGATATTGTTCTGGAATCGCTTTTGTCGGTCAGCCTGTTTCAGTTGCTTGAGTCCGACCAGCCGGATTTTGCCGTGGTGTCAGCGTCTGTCGATGCTACTGCGGTGCTGGGCCGCCCGCATGCCCGCGGGTTGGTGAATGCGGTACTGCGTAATTTTTTACGACAGCGCGAAGTGTTGCTTAAAGAGGCAATGCAGGAGCCAGTCGCCCGTTATCGATTGCCTGTTTGGTTGTTAGATCGCCTGCGCAGCAGTTGGCCCGATACCTGGGAAGCTATTGCTGCTGCGAGCAATCTGCAGGCACCCATGTGGATCCGGGTGAATCAGCAACGCACTTCGGTGTCGGATTATCAGCAGCAGCTGAAAACAGACATTAATTTGTCGGCTGAGTCTTCAGCTGTTTGTCCAGGCTCACTAAAGCTTGAGTCGGCCGTGCGTGTGGATGTGCTGCCAGGTTTTGAGTCTGGCCATAGCAGCGTTCAGGATATCGCCGCGCAGTTGGCGGCAACGATTCTCGCGCCAAAACCAGGAGAAAAAATACTCGATGCGTGTGCCGCACCAGGCGGCAAGACCGGGCATCTCGCCGAGCTGAGTGCTTATGGTGCCAACATTACGGCTCTGGATCACTCCGCTGAGCGAATGCAGCGTGTTACTGAGAACCTTGAGCGAATTAGTGCAAACGCTACGCTGGTTGTGGGCGATGCGGCAGCGCCTGAAAGCTGGTGGGATGGTGAGCTTTTTGATCGTGTCCTGCTGGACGCCCCTTGTTCGGCAACCGGGGTCATTCGGCGTCATCCGGACATTCCGTTGCTTCGGCGCGATAGCGATATTTCAGCATTAACTGATTTGCAGGAACGCATGTTGGCGGCTTTATGGGCAGTGTTGAAGCCGGGCGGTCAATTGTTATACACCACCTGCTCGGTGTTGCCGGTTGAAAATCAAAGTGTGGTTGCGGCCTTTCTTCAAGGTCATCCGGAGGCCCGTGTGCTGCCTATAGACCGTCTAGAACATGTTGCTGCGAAGCACATTGGCCCTGGGCATCAGTTGCTGCCGGGCAATCCGCTCGACAGTGATGGCTTCTACTACGCACTAATAGAGAAAGCTGCAGAATGAGTGCTGCCGGCGACTGCGCCGGCGATAATTATCCATTTCAGTTGTTGTGAATATATTTCTGCAGCTCTGGTGGCAAAGCTGCGCTAGCCTGACTACCGGCTTCTTTGTATGGCTGTGCGTTGTAGGTGTTCCAGAACAGCGCGGTTCCGGTTTCAGAATCTTTGATTAAAGCGGCCAGCGCTTTACCGGTGTAGGTTGTTTCAAGACGCACATCTTCTAAGCGGGCTATTAATTGTACGGCATCTGCGGCGCTTGCGGTTTCGTGCGCGTAGCCTGCACCGAACTCATCATCCCGATGCATGACATTACTGCGCGGATCTTTGAGCAATGGTATTGCGTTATCCAGTGTGTGCAGCAATAGGTTTGTGTCGTTGAATAATCGGCAGTGAGCCGCTGGGCCGCTGATTGCAGGCGGTGTAACCTGAGTGGCAATAATTTGGCTGCCGATACCTGCCAGTCGTAACCCAAGGCTGAGCCCGGTCACGCTGCCTGAGGTTCCACAGGCCAGATAGATCCGGTCGGGTTCGGGCATGTCGCCGGCCACAATTTGCTCTGCCAGCTCAAGTGCGGCATTAACGAAACCAATGGTGCCCAATGCCGATGAGCCTCCGAAGGGGATATCGTAAACCCTGCGCCCATCTGTCTCCAGATGCTGCTTAATCTCTGCGGCGGTTGCAAGTACCTCCGGATAATTTCCCGCATGAACAAGATGGGTGCCGAGTTGCAGGTGGTAACGCAAAGTCTTGCCGACCTTGGGTGAGTCAGGTTGGTCGGTGATCACAACGTGGCAACCCAGACCATGTTGTTGCGCATAGATTGAGGTGGCGAGGGCATGATTTGAACCTGCTGCGCCATAGGTAATTACATCGGTGCATCCCTGCTCCAGAGCGTCGGCAAGCAAAAACTCCAGCTTACGAACCTTGTTACCACCATAGAGTTCGCCGGTGAGTTCATCGTGTTTGAGCCAGATGTTTGTATTTAGTTGTTCGCTGAACCGGGGCAATCGATTAAGCGGCGTTGGCAGTTCGGCGAGAGAAACCATGGGTAAGGTATCGGCAAGTCCCGGGTAGGCTCGGAAGATTGGCCTCACAGGCTCTCTCCATTGCCAGCATCAAAGCGACCGTCCGGGGAAAGGCGGGTATTGGCGTCTGGAAAATCCAGCAGGCTCAGCTCGCTAATCATTTTCCACGCACGCTGCTGTGTGTCGGGCTGGGGACCGCCCGGGCGCACTTGAATATACGACGCCACCGAGCCGCCAATCAGTTTGCCGGTGCCATCCAGTTCAACCCGTAATACCGGCGCATAGCCTTTGGTGTCACTAACGCTAATGCCATAATAGGTAGCGAAGTTGCCCAGACTGTAGGCTATGGCTCTGTCCTTATAGATCTCGATGGCGCGCGGAATATGCGGGCCATGCCCGATAACGAGGTCTGCGCCAGCATCAATCATGGCATGGGCAAATGCGACGACATCCCCGCGTTTTTCACCATAGGCATACTCCATGCCGAAGCCAAGACGTTCGCCACCATCGGCGCCTTCGGCACCGCCGTGAAAAGATACGATGACAATGTCATTGATAGCAGCGAGTTCCCGAATCTGTGGCAGATATTTTTCGTAGTCTAGTAAGTCGTGTGAACCTCGGGTGGGCGAAAACGCAATTAACGCATAGCTTAAGTCGCCGCGACTCCAGAGCGCGACATCACCTTCCCGGCCCGAATGCAAAATGCCGACAGCCTGCAATGCGCGCATTGATGCATCGCGGCCGGCTTCGCCAAAATCAACAGCGTGATTATTGGCGAGGCTCATTACATCAAAACCAGCACTGGCAAGGTGGGCGGCATAACGACTGGGTGTGCGAAAAAGGTAGCAGGCTTTGGGGTTTTGGCAGGTTTTTTCCGGTTCACCGCCATCCATTAATACGCCTTCCAAATTACCGAAGACTATATCCGCGCTTTGCAGCTCAGCTGTGACACTAGCTAGAAAGGCCGCGCCATCGTCGTCAGGCAAACGATCTTCCGGGTAGTCTGAGCCAAGCATGATATCGCCGGTGGCAGCAATAGTGACCCGTAAGGTCGTTTTATCGATGGGTGCTATAGCGGGTTTTGCATTGGCCGGGGTTGTAGCTTTGGCTTCTATGGTGGTTGCTGCTGCAGGTAGTTTAGCGCTGCCAGAGCAGCCATTGAGCAAGATGGCGGTCAGCAGCAAGCCGCAGAGAATACCGCCTTGGTTGCGGCGATTAATCACTGACCTGCATAGTTATGGGAGTGAATTCCAGGCTAATTAGCTGACTTAGGGTGCGGTTAACATTGCCCAAGTCAGACAGCGGGCCAATAAGAACACGGTGACGGGCTTTGCCATCGACTTCGACCTCTTTTATGTGGGCAACGATTCCGCTTAATGCCAGTTCGGCTTTTAGCCGATCTGCATCCGCATTTGTCGAGAATGACATAACCTGAAAAACGTACGAGCCAGGATCCTCAATGCTTTGTGGTGGCGGTTTTGGCTTGCTGCGGAAGTCCTCGTCCGGCACCCGGCTATTTTGTTCCGGCAGCCACTTATAGAAATCATACTCGTCGCGCGTACTGTCAGCCGGAAGCTCTAATATCTCCGTAACGCTCTGTCTTGGGGCCTCTTGGTTTTTTTCAACAAGTGCCGCTGCATTAGTCCTATCTTGTATGTAAATGCCAGCGGCAATGGTCAGGCCAATGCTCAGACCCGCCATCAGCCAAACCCACCCTGCTGTTTGCTGCTGCTTTTTCTTGCGCCCTGCTTTGCGTTTTGTCGCCATCGATGTGTTCCGTTGCCCGCTCTGCTTACATGCTATCTGGCGCGCTAACGCCTAAGAGAGCGAGACCATTGCGCATGACTTGCGCCGTTTGTTGTGCCAAAAATAGACGAGCGTTCCTGAGCCCAGCGTCGTCTTCGAGAAACAGGCAGGCGTTGTACCAAGCGTGAAAATCCTGAGCAACCTCTTTCAAGTAGTGCACGATATGCTGAGGTGCTTTCTGACGTGCAGCGAGTTCGACCATCTCAGGGAACTGACTCAGGCGAACCAGCAGGGTTGTTTCCTGCTCGGCATTTAAACGGATTAACTGCTCAATGCCCTGCTCTTCATCATAGCTTAAAGACTTGCTGTTGAGCTCGCGAAAAACGCTGGCGATACGGGCGTGCGCATACTGCAGGTAATACACCGGGTTTTCGTTGCTCTTCGATTTAGCAAGGTCCAGATCGAAGTCAAGATGCTGTTCGTTAGAGCGCATTACAAAGAACAGGCGGGCGGCGTCATCACCGACTTCCTGACGGAGTTCGCGCAGGGTGATGAACTCGCCTGAGCGAGTGGACATCTGTACCTTTTCGCTGCCGCGAAAAAGCACTACAAACTGCACCAGATCAACTTCCAAAATTTCCGATGGTTGGCCCATGGCATCCATGCCGGCGCGCACCCGCGGAACGTAGCCATGGTGATCAGAGCCCCATATATCAATGAGCTTGCTAAACCCGCGGTCAACCTTGTTCAGGTGGTAAGCAATATCGGAAGCAAAGTAAGTGGTGCGACCATTGTCACGAACAACAACACGATCTTTTTCATCATCATAGTCAGTTGCACGGAACCAGACAGCACCTTCTTTTTCATAGGTGACGTTGTTGCTTGCCAGAAGATCCAGTGCTTTTTGCACGGCGCCATTGTCACTCAGACTTTTCTCGGAAAACCACTCGTCGTAAGTGACGCCGAATTCAGACAGATCATCTTTAATGTCATCGAGAATACTATTGAGAGCAAACTCAACCACACTGCGGAATCGTTCATTACCAAGAAAGTTGTTGGCATTCGCGATGAGCACGTCGAGATGCTGATCCGCATTGCCATCCGGGCCATCTGCAGGAAGGTCTTTGAACAGGGCCGCGGGCAACTCCGAGAGTTCGGGCTGCTGCTGGTGCAGGGCAGTAGCAATATCGAGGATGTAACTGCCCCGATAGCCACCGCTCGGAAAGCTTAAGTTGTTGCCGGCTTGCTCGAGCAGGCGCAGCCAGGTGCTTAGGCCAAGGATATCCATCTGTCTGCCGGCATCATTGACGTAATACTCTTTTCGCACCTCGAAGCCATTGGCACTGAGCAGATTGGCTACGCAGGCACCATAGGCAGCATGGCGGCCGTGCCCAACATGCAACGGACCGGTGGGGTTGGCAGAAACAAACTCCAGCAGCACACATTGGTCTTTGCCGTTGTCATTGTGTCCGTAGGTATCACCGGCTGACCCGATGCTCAGCAGCTCCTGATGAAACGCTGCATCAGTCAGGTAAAAGTTAATAAACCCGGGCCCTGCAATGGCCGTTTTCTCGAGCAGTTCGGAGGCTGGCAGCTGGTCGATGATCAGCTGTGCGATATCGCGGGGCGACTTGCGCAAAGGTTTTGCCAGTTGCATGGCCACATTGCTGGCAAAGTGGCCATGTGCCAGGTCGCGGGTGCGCTCTACAGCAATGGTGACTCCTTCCAGAGTTGTTTCGGCAGACCCTAGGCCTTGGAGCGCCTCACGTAAAAGTGTTTCGACGACGAGCTTCATAAGTAATCACTACTGTAATCGCGGCAGCTGCATTTGCGCTGACCGCATTTCCGGAATGGCGATTCTATACGCTGCAAGCCGCTGGCGCTAAAAAAGCTCGATTGGATCGACGTCGATCGACCAGCGGGCCTTTCTCGAAAGCGACGATTCCACCAGATGCTGACGCCATGAGGTAAGCAGCGCCTGCAGTGCCGGCCGATGCTCTGCCTGCAGCAATATTTGTGCGCGCCAGCGTCCCGACCGCCGCTCCATTGGCGCGCTGGCCGGCCCGAGAATTCTCACACTGCCCGGGTTAATTTGATCAGCAAGACCACGTGCGGCGGTTAGAAATTGATAGAGAGTGTCTTTGCTGCTGCTCTCTGCACGCAGCAAGGCAAGATGACTGTAAGGCGGCCAGGCAGTTGCTTGCCGCTCGGCGAGCCCTTCTTCCGCGTAGCCCGCGTAACCCTTGTTGAGCAGGGTCTGCAGCTGGGGATGCTCGGGGTAGAGGGTTTGGATCCAGACTTCTCCACTGCGGTCGGCCCGCCCTGCTCGCCCGGAGACCTGAATAAAATTTTGTGCCAGTCGCTCACCGCTGCGGAAGTCGGTGCCGAATAGCCCCTGATCCGCATCGAGCACGCAGACCAAGGTCACATTCGGGAAGTCATGGCCTTTCGTGAGCATCTGCGTGCCAAGTAAAATACGCGCATGACCGCCGCGTATTATTTCAAGATGTTGTTCGATGCTGCCTTTGCGGCGCGTTGAGTCGCGATCAAGGCGGACAATAGTTTCTTCCGGAAATAAATTCTTTATAGCTGTTTCGATTCGTTCTGTACCCTGCCCCAAGGGCAGTAGCTCACCGCTGCACTCTGGGCAAACATCAGGCAAACGGGATTCGAATCCACAGTGATGGCAGACCGCCAGGTTGCGCTGTTGATGAACCACCAGACGTGCATCGCAACGCCGGCATTCCACGCAACTGCAGCAGTTACTGCAAAAGAGTGTTGGCGCGAAACCGCGACGATTTAGATAGATGAGCACCTGTCCGTTGTTGCCGAGGTGTCGGCCGATGGCATCAATCATCGGCTGCGTTAATCCGTCAGTTGCCGGATAACGCTGCAGGTCAATCAGGTTAACTTCTGGCTGGCTTGCACCGCCGGCTCTGATGGGTAAGCGCAGTCTTTCATAGCGTCCGACAGTGGCATTTGCCAGCGTTTCAAAAGACGGCGTCGCCGAGCCGAGGATAACCGGAATTTTTAACTTCTTGCCTCGCACCACCGCCAGATCTCGGGCCGAGTAGCGAAAGCCTTCTTGCTGCTTTAGAGAGGCATCGTGTTCTTCATCTATAACAATCAGTCCCGGTTGGTTGAGCGCGGTAAAAATTGCTGAGCGAGTGCCGATAATAACGCCCGCTGTGCCGTCGCTGGCATCCAGCCAAGCTTGTGTGCGTTCCGTGTCATTGAGATTTGAATGCATGACGACCACAGTGGCTGCAAGTCGCTCCCGAAAGCGAGAGACCAGTTGTGGGGTCAATCCGATTTCAGGAACTACCACCAGTGTCTGTTTGCCAGCGTCTAGCTGTTGTTCGATCAGGCGCAGGTAAACCTCGGTTTTACCGCTGCCGGTCACGCCATCAAGCAGCCAGGTTTTGCTGTTTGCTGGCGTAATTTGATCCACCGCTTGCTGTTGGTCGGCGTTGAGCTGCGGTCCGGTTTTTAATGGGACATCTGGCGGCAGCACCTTCGGCAGTTCTGCGGTGAACTTTGCCACGAACGTTTTCTTTTGCAGCTCGCGGACGGCGCGTTGCCAGCCGTCATGAACTGCAGCGAGGGCAGTGCTGTTGTGCTCCCCGCTTTGAAGAGCCTGGAGTACCTGCTTTTGCACCGGGGCTTTAATTGCTGAGGCATCGAGTGCGGCGTTGCCCTTGTCGGTGATCCGCCAACGCGCTTCGCTAGCGCCCAAGGCCTCCTGACCTTTCCGCAGCGCTACCGGCAAGGCTGCTGCAAAAACTTCGCCCGGCGGGTGCTGATAATAGGCGGCAGCCCAGTTGAGCAGCTCGACCAACGGTCTGTCGAGTAGCGGTACAGCGTCAATAATCTGCTTGGCCGCCTTTAAGCGTTCCGGTGCAATAGGGGTGGTGGTGGCAAGCGCCGCAATAATGCCAATCCGTTCGCTGCGTCCGAACGGCACACTAACCCGCTGTCCGACCACGGGCTCGGGCCCACCGGCCGGGGCGAGATAGTCGTAGAGTTCATGCAAAGGCGCTTTGAGTGCAACACGGAGTATGGTCGGGTTCATAAGTTTTGCTAACGTTTTGTAAAAAAAGCCGACATGACATAAGTTGTCCACAAAATCTGTGGATAAGTATGTGGATGAAACCGAAAACGGAGGGAGTTACCCGCGCAATCAGGACATTTGTGTCAGTTTGGTTAAAAAATGAACAATAACAACTTTTATATTTAAATCAATAGTTTAAAGCGTAATCGTGAGTGGCTCTTAGTCCAATCAGCCCTAATTAATTGGTGCATCGCAGGGAATGTGCATAACTGGACTATGTCCAAGTAAACAACGACAGTTGTCCAGCGTATTTTGCCCCATTTTGGGGCAAAAATCCGCCCGATCATGGCGTGCAAGGCCGCAGCGAGTGAACGTTCTTTTGCCGATACGGGTAAGCCATTTACCCTTGCGTCTTTATCAGAGGGTACCCCAGCTAATGCATTTCCCTGATTCTTGAGTGCGTAAACTTTGGTTATTCTAGAGGTTAACCGTGAGCGTGGCGATTACAAGTTCAGACATGGCGAATAGCGGCTTTCTGCAGGGTGACGGCGCACTTTAGGCGGGTGTTTTGGATAAGTGGCAGGCAAAGGACAGCTTTCTTGCGGGTATAGAGAGGCGTGGCTATCAGCGGTTTCAGAACATGTCACCTGAGTGAAAGGAAAAGGCTTGTGAACGTTTGAGCAGAGTGACGCGTGAGGAGCGCGACACTTTGCGTTCTCGGCTCAGTAATATGTCTCAGGAGGAGAGAATGATAGTGTGTTGCTTTTTTTTACAGACGCTTCAAGATAGGAGCCGTTCGAGGCTTAAGCAGGCTCATTGATGGACACAGATGAGTACATCAAAAATCTGAGTCAACAGGTGCTACGCACCGATGCATCCGGCATGCCACTTGAGTGGATTGATTATCGTGATGCGGCCAGACTCTATTACACCAATCAGGTCGCTTATGCCTGCGGGCAGCCCTTGTATGAAATTCATGGTGGCTTTTCTGCCGCCACGGGCGAACGTTCGATTATCGAAGTGAATTCAATTATTGCAACCATTGGTCATTCGACCAATCATGCTGAGCGCCGCAATAACTATGTGCCTCCAGTAAACAACAAAACTCTGTTTCGCCGTGATGCCAACCTCTGTATGTACTGCGCTAAGCGATTTTACGAACGCGATTTAACCCGTGATCATATTACGCCAGTGAGTCAGGGTGGCAGAGACGTTTGGGCCAATGTTGTCGCAGCCTGCCGGCGTTGCAATAACCACAAAGGCGGGCGCACGCCCGAACAGGCCCGCATGGAACTTATCGCGGTGCCATTTATACCCACCTACGCCGAATACATCTATCTCAAGGGCCGGCGTGTACTGACCGACCAAATGGAATTTTTGCTGGCGCACTTTCCACGCACGAGTCCGCTGCACAAACGCTTGAGCGGACACCTCGGAACAGGTCGCCTCAAACAGTCTTGCTGAGTTAGCATAGGCTTCTATGGTCTATGCAATTGATGCCAGTGTGTATATTTTTCGGGCGTGGTTCTCTATGCCCGACACCATGGTCGATGACAACAATGATCCGGTGAATGCGATGTATGGTTTTACGCGATTCATTGGTGACTTTCTGGAGTCGGCAAACCCCGATCTGGTCGCCGTTGCTTTTGATCAGAGTCTGGGCAGTTGCTTTCGCAACGATATCTACCCCGAATATAAAGCCAATCGTGATCCGGCTCCGATCGAGTTGAAGCGGCAATTTCTACGTTGCCAGCAGGTTGTAAGTGCTTTGGGGTTGGCTGATTTCAGTGAGGCCCGGTTTGAGGCTGACGACCTGATAGGCACCGTTATTACGCGCATGCGTGCCAATGGTGTCGCAGGCACAATCGTGAGTTGTGACAAAGATATGGTGCAGTTGTTACGTGATGGTGACGTCATGTGGGATTACGCTGGCAATCGTCGTGTGGGTTATCACGATGTTCCTGCCCAGTACGGTGTCCGGCCGGAGCAGATGATTGATTATTTGGCTCTGGCTGGCGATGCGGTAGATAACATCCCGGGGGTGCGCGGTGTGGGCCCGAAAACCGCGAGTGCCTTGCTGGCTCATTTTGACTCGCTGGATTCTTTGTATGCGGATCTCGGTTCGGTTGCGCAATTGAGCTTTCGTGGGGCGAAGACAATGGCTGGCAAGCTTGAAGAGCATCGTGAAAAGGCATATCTATCGCGGGAGCTCAGCACAATTCATTGTGATGTGCCGGTGAATACCAGCGTGGCGGTGTTAAAACGCCGGGCGCCGGACCTAGGCACGTTGCACCATCTTTATGATCAGGCTGGCTTCGGCACGGCCTTGCGACATCAGGCCGAGCGTATAGCCGATAAGTTTGATGTGTCACGGTTATAAAAACTTTGTGAATTTATTTGAACTGTTTTTGAGGTTGTAGCAATGAGTGAAGGGAATATTAAGTCGATCCTGAATGAGGAGCGACTGTTTCAACCGCCGACAGATTTTGTGAAGCAAGCCGCGCTAAGTGCTACCGAGCTTGAGCAGCGTTATGCGTTGGCCGCCCAAGATAGCAATGCCTATTGGGAAAAAATGGCGACGGATTTAATTGTCTGGGACAAGCCCTGGTCGCAGGTTCTTGATGACAGTAAAGCGCCTAACTACAAATGGTTTAGCGGCGGTGAGCTGAACGTATCGGCAAACTGCCTTGATGTACATCTTGAAACCCGCGCCGATAAGACAGCCATTATTTTTGAAGGTGAACAGGGGGGCGTGCGTCGTATTAGTTATGCAGAGCTGACCAGTGAAGTCAGTCGATTTGCGAACGCGCTGAAGGCAAGTGGCATAAGTTGTGGTGATCGCGTTGTTATCTATATGCCGATGGTTCCCGAAGCAGTTATCGCGATGCAGGCCTGCGCACGAATAGGCGCGATTCATTCGGTGGTATTTGGCGGGTTTTCTGCTGTAGCGCTTCGCGATCGTATTAATGATGCCGGAGCTCGAATGCTAATTACCGCCGATGGCGGCTTCCGTGGCGGCTCGCCTGTCGAACTTAAGCGTGCGGCGGATGAAGCGTTGTCCGGCGGCTGTCCAACGATTGAACGGGTTATTGTGCTGCAGCGGACCAAGCAGGATGTGCCGATGAAAGTCGGCCGTGATATCTGGTGGTCTGATGCAATAGCAGATCAGTGCGATGAGTGTGCGCCGTTGCCGGTCGAAGCATCTCATCCACTTTTTTTGTTGTACACGTCAGGCTCCACCGGCAAACCGAAAGGGGTGCAACACGGTTCAGCAGGTTACCTGCTGAATGCCAGGCTCACTTATGAAACAGTGTTTGATTATCAGGAGACTGATGTCTTCTGGTGTACGGCCGATGTTGGCTGGATTACAGGTCATTCCTATGTGGCGTATGGGCCGCTGGCCGCTGGAGCCACAATTTTGATGTATGAAGGCTCGCCCACAGTTCCCGATGCGGGGCGCTTCTGGAAAATTTGCGAGACGCACAAAGTGACTGTTTTCTACACCGCGCCTACGGCCATCCGAGCGTTAATGCGCTTCGGCGATGAAGTGCCTGAGTCTTATGACCTGAGCAGTATTCGGTTGTTGGGCAGTGTGGGTGAGCCGATTAATCCTGAAGCCTGGACCTGGTACCACCGCGTTATTGGTCGGGAGGTTTGCCCGATTGTGGATACCTGGTGGCAAACCGAAACTGGCGGCATCATGATGAGCCCTGTGCCGAGTGTTACGGCAACGCCGCCGGGTTCATGCACCCAGCCGTTGCCAGGAATAGCCGCCGACATCGTCGACGATCAAGGCAACACGGTTACGTCACCGGAGTTGGGGGGTTACCTGGTTATTCGCAAACCATGGCCGTCGATGCTGCAGACTATATGGGGCGACAATGACCGCTATATCGAAACCTATTGGGAAAAGTTTCACGGTAGGTTTTATGTTGCCGGCGACAGCGCTCATACTGATAAGCATGGAAATTTTTGGATTATGGGGCGTATCGATGACGTGTTAAACGTTTCGGGCCATAGGCTAGGAACCATGGAAGTTGAATCGGCATTAGTCTCGCACGAGAAGGTGGTTGAAGCCGCGGTTGTCGGACGTCCTGATGAGATTAAAGGCGAAGCGATTTTTGCCTATGTGGTGCCATGTGGCGCGAGACCTTCGGGCGATGATGCAAAGGCATTAGTAAAAGAGTTGCGGGCATGGGTTAGCAAGCAGGTAGGGCCCATTGCGAAGCCAGATAATATTCGTTTTGCGGATAGCTTGCCAAAGACCCGCTCAGGAAAAATTATGCGGCGCTTGTTGCGCACCATTGCCTCCGGCGAAGCCATTACTCAGGATACATCGACCTTGGAAGATCCGAGCATTCTCGACCAGCTGCGCGGCGAGGACTAGGCGTAAAGGCTAACCCAGCACATTCAGTTGCAACCCTTCGGGCGAGGTAAGTGATATGAGCTCACCATGTTGCTGATAGCGTTGTTCCTCTTTCATAAGCAGTTTTATCAGAGCCTGTTTGTCGGGGCATAGAAAATTAAGCTGTGGTGCTGACACTCCGGCGTGTAAACGCAGTGTCATGCCCGGGGTGAGCAGTTCGATAGACTCGTCGTCATCGTGAGCGCTTAAACCGCCCTGCTGCCAGAATTCTCTTGCTTCGTCGGGGTAGCGTGCGCTAATGCCGAGATGACGAACCTGACCGGTCAGCGGAGCACGATCTTCAACAGAGGGCGAAAATGTGCGTGCTTCTATTAGCCTGACCTGCAACCCCGCCGGGTCGTGCAAAATCAGCTGATGAAAGTATTCGTCTCCCTGATAGACATCGTTGACATCAAGACCTAATGCCTGAAGCTCTTTAAAATAAAGGCTTAGTTCTGGCCTGACGAAGGTCAGGCAGAGTTCTTCTATATCGGCGCTATGTAAGCCAATAAATACTCGACCATCGGTTACGACGGCGTAGTGGTAGTCATAGATATCGCCAACAGCGCACTCCTGAAAACCCAGTAATCGGTACCATTCCAGCGACTCACGGATGTCGCGAACAGGCATACTAAGCTCAAGAAAACGACCAAAGAGATTCATGATTGACTGTCGAGGGCGGCTATAAGTGGGTAAATCATGCCACAGTTTCCGGGTTTATTAATGTGTCACTCCACTCGGAACGAGCCGTGGTTCCTAGTTTGGCAGGGGCATATTCGTTATGCTTGAATCCACCTGAAAATATGCTGTTCGCAAGGGTTGCAAAATGTCCGACGAGTATCTTGGTGAGAATCTGATTTTTATAATTTCGCAGCCGCGTTCCGGCTCGACGTTATTGCAGCGCATGCTCTCTGGGAATAAGGATATTAAAACTTCCGCCGAGACATGGCTAATGCTTCATCCTTTGTATGCGCTGCGCAGCGAAGGTATTACCACAGACTATGGTGCCCGCTGGGCTGCACTCGCATTAAATGATTTTCTGGATAACTACACTGATGGTGCATCGGTGCATGACTCAGCCGTGCGCTCCTGGGCAAAAGTCTTTTATGAAAATGCTTTGGAGCATGGTAAAGGCAGGATATTTATCGATAAGACGCCACGCTATGCAATGATTCTTCCGGAGTTGTTGCGACTGTTTCCTAAAGCACGCTTTATCTTTCTACTGCGTAACCCAATGGCAGTTTTGTACTCTGAATTGAACAGTTTCGTTAAAGACGACTTCAACATGCTGTCTGAATTTCGCACAGACCTTCTGGATGCTCCGGAGCAGATACTTAACGGTATTAGGCAGCTTGGTGATGCCGCTATTATTGTGCGTTATGAGAGTCTTGTTGCTAATCCCGATGTGGAAATGCAAAGGCTTTGTTCCCAGCTGGGTATCGAGTATTGCGATGCGATGATCGATTATGGAGCTACGCCAGCAGCTAAGGGATTTATGACTGACCGTGTTGGTGTCGGGAAAAGGACACGGCCCGTTGCCGACAGCATAGATAAGTGGAGGGGAATAGCGAATGATCCTCAGCAGCTGCACTTTGCACAGCAGTACCTGATGGAGTTGGATCAAGACGTTCTGGCGGGGCTTGGTTATAACTATGATGAAATGCTGGCAATGGTTGGTACCGGCGATGTTGATCCCCCCGGTTTGTACCCCTGGCGTCTGGCTATCAACCGTCAGGATGATTTCAGCATGCGTGATAAATATACCCATCGCCGTTATCGTCGGCGCAAGGAGAAGGGCGCAGTTCTGGGTCCAATTGCCGCTACCTATGATCTACTGCGTGAAACAGGACGAATTTTATCAAAGGCTTACAGCAGGATTCCCCGCTAGCCTGAGGAAAGCCGAGCGCTTAACAAGCCGACTAGTTCTTGTTTGGGGCTAAAAAGAGTTTTTGGCTCAGGCCACTTGGGGTTCGGCCCTCCAGCTGAAAAGCACGGAGCGAAACCAGAAAAAGCCCAAAGTGCCGGAGGCTAGGTTGGCAATGAATGCAGCCAGAAAAATGCCGAAAATACCAATCCACCACGCTAGGAAGAATGCCATCGGAGCGTATACCAATATGGTCCGAGTTAGCGAAATCCACATTGCCGGTATCGGCTTACCTATGGCATTGAATGCGCTTACTGAAATCATGCCAATACCCAGCCCAAGATAGCTCCATGGCACCATGCGCATATGCATGAGGGTGGCATTGGTTGCAGTCGGATCGTCGGTGAACGCGGCAGCAATATAGGGTGATAAAACGAACATCAGAACGGCAACTATCAGGCCATAGCCCAGCGCAAAGCGATAGGCAAAACGGATGCCCTCTTTGACCCGATCGTAGTTACCGCGCCCATAGTTTTGGCCGGTAAATGGGGCAATCGAGGCACTCAGCGCCATGATGCAGAGCATGGCTAGGCCTTCAATCCGTGAGGCTATGCCAAAGCCGGCGACAGCCTCCTGACCAAAGGAGCTGACCTGCCAGGTGATAAATGCGGTTGTCATTGGTGCAATTAGGCTGCTTGTCATCGACGGTATGCCGATATACATAATCTCCGTCCAAGATGCCCATAGATGTTTCAGGTCTTCAAGATGCAGACGAATGAGATGATCACGGAATACAACTATGCCGACCGAGGCCATCGCGGTTCCGACGTTGGCCATGACAGTCGCGATAGCCGCGCCTTCAAGGCCCATCGCCGGGATGCCAAAAAAGTCCCAGCCAAAAATAAGAATTGGATCGAGAATAATATTCAGTATTGCCGCCATCGACATGATCTTGGCGGGAGTCTTCGCATCGCCGCTTGCGCGCATCACAGAGTTGCCGATCATCGGAATAACCAGAAACATGCCGCCAAAGTAATAGATGGACATGTACTGCTCAATTAGCGGCAATGTTGTTTCATCGGCGCCCAGCAAGCTGAACAGCGGATAAATAGTGCTAAGCCCAAGGATGGTGACGCCTATACCCAGGATTGCGGCCAACATCATGGCGTGAGTTGCGATCCGCTGTACCTGGCCGATGTCTTCTTTGCCGAAGAGCCTCGATACAATAGAAGAGACACCTGTGCCGATACCCATAGCGATGGCGCCGACGATAAAGTTCACTGGGAATGTGAACGACATTGCCGCCAGCTCCAGAGTGCCAATTTGCGCTACAAAGTAGGTGTCGGCGAGTCCATAAGACATCAGCGCAACCATGCCAATCATAATCGGCAGCATGAGCGACACAATTGATTTGCTGACCGGACCTTCGGTCAGATTGACTCTGGATTTATTGGGTTTCATACGAATAGCCGGAGAAGTGTGCGGTGGAGTTTACCTTCGCGGTTTTCTTAATGTGGCGTTTATCTGTGGTTTTGTTCAAAATAGCAGCGAAGTTTGAGGTGCGCCCCAAGGGAGAGATCAATGAAGCTGGCCAGTTGCACGATGCAGGGAAGAACAACATACGGTGTGGTTGTTAACAACGATTTACAGATCCCGAGCGATGAGTTCCTTAAGCATCATCCGGACCTGAAATCTGTTCTCGCTGCAGGGGCTACGCAGGAGTTGCTGGCTGCTGTTGGTGAACGCGTAGCTCTGGATAAATTAAGTTTCGATCCACCGGTGACCCATCCTGAGAAAATTCTCGCAGTCGGCATGAACTACATGGTGCACATTAAAGAGATGGGACGTGAGCCGCCCGATTACCCGGCCGTTTTTATACGTTATCCCGACAGTCTCGTTGGGCATGGCCAGCTGCTGGTTCGCCCCCGGGTTTCTGAGCAATACGATTACGAAGGTGAGCTTGCAGTAATTATTGGTAAGCCCGCGCGGTATGTTGATGCTGCTGAAGCGCTAAGCTATGTGGCTGGCTACACCTGTCTGAATGATGGTTCGATACGTGATTTTCAGCGCCATGGGTCGCAGTTTACTCCGGGTAAAAACTTTCCTTGCAGCGGTGCTTGCGGGCCATGGATGGTGACGGCGGATGAAATTCCGGATCCGTCAGTGCTCGAGTTAACAACGCGTCTGAACGGTGCAGTTGTGCAGCAGTCACCGATTAGCGATATGCGTTTTAGCGTTCCCGATATTATTGCTTACTGCTCAACCTTTACCACGTTGCAGCCGGGTGACATTATTACTACTGGCACGCCTGGGGGCGTCGGTGCTGGGCGATCTCCGCAGGTGTGGTTGCGTGAGGGAGACCGGGTCTCAGTTGAGATCAATGGTATTGGCGTACTTAAAAATGAGGTTGCCGACGAACCTATCTGATCGTCCAGGTGGGTTAAGCCCTCATCTTCTGTACCGACTCTTCCAGCTGGTGCATTTCTGCAGTACTGCTGGTATAGCCTTTCATATCGTGCAGCAGGCCGTCGGTAAGGTGATAGACCCAACCATGTACCGAGAGAGTTTGACCTCGGGCCCAGGCGTTTTGCACGATATCTGTTTTGCAAACATTTAACGCTTGTTCGATCACATTGATTTCACACAACCGATCGTGTTTAAGCGCTTCGTTGCTGATTGCTGCGAGCGATTGCTCATGGTCATCGCGAATATCACCAAGGTGCTTGAGCCAGCCGTCGATTAGGCCCAATGATTCGTGGCGCAGTGCCGCGAGCACCCCGCCGCAACCATAATGACCGCAAACAATAATGTGCTCGACCTTTAATACGTCTACGGCATACTGCATAACTGAAAGACAGTTTAGGTCGTTCTTAACAACCAGATTAGCGACGTTACGATGCACAAATACCTGCCCGGGTTCTAGGCCTGTAATTTGGTTAGCCGGCACTCGACTATCGGAACAGCCTATCCATAAAAATTTCGGACTTTGTTGTTGTGCAAGGTGTGAGAAGAAACTCGGATTTTCTTTTTTTACCTTATCAGCCCAAGTTTTATTGTTGTCCAGTAGTTTCTGAAGCGGATGCATTTTGATCCTTGTTGGTAAGTCGTAGTCGTCACTATATAGGGTTCGCCACCTGCGACCAACAGCGTAATTTTTCGGCAAAACTCATCGCTGCATTTGCAGGGCTTGTGGAAGGCAGTGTAATGAGCCTTTGAGTTGCGGCTGGCACATGTCGCCGATAGAGTTCGGCAGCCTTTTTACCATTAAAAAAAACAGTTCGGATTTCTGGATGGCAGGCAAAGAATCGGTCAAAGTTATTTGTGATGGCGCTACCGGCCTTAATGGCGCTATCTAGGCTGCCGAGGCGCTCACAGAACTGCAACACATCCCATAGCGCAATATGCTGCTCGCGCAGCCTATCCAGGCGATGCGCATAACTTATTTCAGGTCCGGCATTAAACAAGCTGCCCATAATGGGCCAGAATGCATTCCGCGGGTGGGCGTAGTACTGCATCTCGGCAAGCGAGCGCTGGCCCGGCATCGAACCAAGAATAAGTACCTTTGCGTGGGCATTGCTGACCGCAGAAAAACCTTCAGTTTTCATTGCAGAAGGCGACGCTAGTGCGTCTCCAATGATCCGCTCGATAGCAATGGTATAAGTAGCAGATCGATACGAATGAGCACGGCATCGCTTACCCAGTCGGTATCGACCCAGTCGCCAGTGCCTACTTCGAAATCAAGTCGATTGACTCTGATGCTACCAATCATTCGTGGGCCTTTTTGCGCACCAGTCGACTCATCTAGAATAAAGCTGAACTCCACATCGCGAGAGATGTTTCTGAGCGTGAGCGCGCCGGTGGCCGAATAAGTGCCTTGCCCTGTTGCACTAATCGATGCGCTACTGAAAGTCGCAGTAGACCATGCTTGTGCATTCAACCAGTCCGTTCCGAGCAGCAGTGTGTCACGGTCCTCATTGTCGGTGCTGACCGATGCGATCCGGACTGCGGCATTAATTGAGCTGGCTTCCAGCTGTTTTGTGTTGAGTACAACAATCCCGTCGAAGTCGCTGAATGAACCGGCAAACCCCACGCCTTGCTGGGTTCCGTCGAAGCTTACTGAACTGTCTTCGGTGCTTATAAGAAAAGTGCCATCATTGCTCGCGATGCAGGCATTGCAGCCGAGCATAAATGTGCCGGTAATGAGTATTGATTGTAAAGCAGTCACTGTTTTTTACCTGGCAATATATTTTTCAGCGTGTCATCTTTCAATAAAACATGGTGCCGCATAGCCCCGGCAAAGTGAAGAATAATTGCACCCATAAGAATCCACGATTGCATTTCATGCATTCTAATAAAGCCATCAACCAATGCCTTATTGGCGTCAATAAGTGGTGGCAGCGTGAACAGCCCGAAGATGCTGAGAGGATAGCCGGCGGCGGAAGTCATCATCCAGCCCGATAGGGGCATTAAGCAAACCACAAGATACAAAATGGCCTGCAGCACTTTGACGAATATTTTCTCATATAGCGGTGTGGTGCGAGGCAATGGCGGTCGCGAGGAAAACAGTGCCCATACCAGTCGGGAAATAGCCAGCGTAAAGATAATCATGCCGGTGGCTTTATGCAGCGAGTAGGTTTCTAGCTTGTCTGGCCCCAGCGGCAGTTCGGTCATGTATAGCCCTAAAGGAATCTGAAAGGTCAGAAACAGCACAATGCTCCAATGAAAAAACTTCCGGCCAGCCCCAAAACCGATAGCTGCATTTCTTGCTGTGTCTGTCATAGTGTCCGCATCCTGTTGTGTTGTTTAAAGTCCGGATCCTAAATGTACACGCAATTGCTGCCTATAATAGTCCCTGTTTTGGCCTGTGTGATGGTGGGTTACGTGTGGGCGCGCTCAGGCTCTCCATTTAATAGGGAGTTTTTAACGCGTGTAGTGATGAATGTCGGTGCTCCTTGTTTGGTGCTCGACGGGATGACCAGCTTATCTGCGGGTCCGACCGAGTTCTATCGAAGTGCAATGATTGCAGTCTGGCTGATAGGTGCATGTTTTGTCACTGGTGCGTTGATACTCAGGGCCGCGAAACAACCTGTTCGTAGTTATGTGCCGGCAGTGATGTTCGGCAATATGGGTAATCTCGGAGTGCCGCTGTGTGCATTTGCGTTTGGCGATGAGGGGCTGGGAGTTGTCATTGGCTTTTACATTGCAGCATCCGTAATTCAGTTCGTCATTGGCCCGATGATTCAGGGCAGGCAGGCTGCGTGGCGCACATTGCTGACCACGCCGATAATTTATGCGGCACTCCTGGGTCTGTTGTTGTTGCAGACGGAGGCCGAGATACCATTGGCACTGGCCAACACGGTTGAGCTTATCGGCGGCATGACCTTGCCTCTTATGTTGATTGCGATGGGCTATTCGCTGGCGATGTTTAAAGTATCGCGCATCAATACAGCCATTGGTATCACAGCGCTGCGTTTTTCGCTTGGCCTGATGGCGGGATTGCTGGCCATTGAATTTTTAGAGCTGGAAGGTGTGCTGCGTGGGGTGGTTCTGATCGAGGCATGTATGCCAGTTGCGGTGTTCAACTTTCTGTTCGCCGCGCGCTATGACCGTGCGCCAGAGGATGTTGCCGGCGCAATTCTGGTATCGACGGTGTTAAGTTTTATATCCCTGCCATGGCTGCTGTTATGGGCATTGCCCTAAACGCTCACACATTTCTAGAGAACGTCTTTCCCGCTAATTAAATCGTTAAGACTGGGCGGTTCATGATCGTCACCAACCTTGCCGCTATCGAAACGATGAATGTAGTCTTTGTAGGCTCGGATGGCCTGTCCACCAAAGATCCACATGATAGGCAGGTTGGCAATGAGCATTACGCCGGAGCCAAAGCTGCTTAGATTATCGAGCTCAACATCAGTGCGTAGCAGTCCTGCGGTAGCTACTAGAATTAATGAGCAATAAACAAATTTATACGGCAGGACTGAGCGATCGCCAGCCAGAAATACCATGGACTGTTCCCCGTAGTAGCTCCATGAAATCATGGTGCTCACCGCAAACAGCCAGACGGCAATGGTGATGAGCCATTTGCCAAGCCCGGGTAAAACCGTATCGAAGGCACGCGCAGTGAGTGTTGCGCCGACATAGCTGGCGTAGATGCCACCATCATGCAGCGTTGGTGTGGCACTGCTACTTACGCTGCCCCATTGAACAGCCAAGGCGTCGCCCTCGCCTTCTACGATCAGGCCATTAATCTGGTGCAGTTGATTGCCACTGACGGGGTTGTCATCGCCGTTGAAGAGAACGAAAACCTGCTGGTTAGCAGTCCAGCGACCTTCGGTGCGCGCCCCCAATGTATTGTTGTCCAGCGTCCATTGGCCTACTTCAGTCTGCATAAAACCAGTATCACTCGCGAGTGTGGCTTCGGCGCTTCGTTGCCAGACGCCGGTACTTAAAATAACGAGCGAGGTGAGTGTGCAAACCACAATGGTATCGATGAAAGGCTCAAGACCTGCAACGATGCCCTCGCGCACAGGCTCTTTGGTTTTGGCCGCGGAGTGCGCAATAGGTGATGAGCCCATGCCTGCTTCGCTGGAAAAAAGAGCACGTTTCATGCCGAATAAAAATGCGTAGCCGAAGGTGCCGCCAATAAAAGCACCGCTGGCTTCCAACGGCCCAAAAGCGCCGCGAATAATTGTCGCGAACATCGCCGGAATCTGATCAAAATTAACAGCAACGACAGCAAGCGCTGCAATCAGGTAAAGCGCCAGCATGCCCGGTACTAGACGGCCGGCAATGGCACCGATTCGGGTGATGCCACCCAGAATGGCGGTGCCGACAACGATGACCAGAACTACCCCACAAACAATGCTTGGAATGCCAAAGTAGGCCTGTGTAATCTCGCCGACATTCCAGGCCTGAAACATGTTGCCGCCGGTCATGCACATGATCAGAGTGGTGAGGCAAAAAATAACCCCGATTACCCGCCCTAATTTTGCCCAGCCCGGACCTTTGAGCTTGAGGCCTTCAGCCACAACCCACATCGGGCCGCCATGAGGGTTGCCGGGGTTATCGATGTTGCGGTAGAGCATAGATAAGGTAACTTCCACCAATTTGGTGGCCATCCCAAACAGGCCAATAACCCACATCCAGAACACTGCCCCGGGGCCGCCGAGTGCAATCGCTAATGCGACACCACCGATGTTGCCGAGCCCGACAGTTGCGGATAAAGCGGCAGACAGCGCTTGAAAGTGATTGATGGCACCTGGGTCGTCCGGGTGGTCGTATTTGCCACGCACCACTGAAAACCCATGAGTCAGCGAGCGGTACTGAGAGAAGCCGCTGCGGAAGGTAAAGACAATGCCGGTGCCTAACAGCACATAAAGCACATAGTCGTTCCAAAGAATGGCGTTGGCCGCCGCCAAAAATTGATTCATTGCTTCCATCAGTGGTTAACCCTTATTTGGTGTATTTGTTTAGCAGGCGCACTTAATTAAATGTCTGCAACCCCTTATGGATTAGCCTTCAACAATTGCCGTAACGCCCATGCCACCGGCAGTGCAGACTGAGATAAGGCCTCGGCCACCGCCATTCTCATGAATGATTTTGGCAAGGCTGGCGATTATGCGCCCGCCGGTTGCTGCAAACGGGTGCCCCATAGCAAGGCTACCGCCTTTAACATTCAGTTTGCTGCGGTCGATGCTGCCAAGCGCGGCACTTCGACCGAGTTCTTTGCGACAGAACTCTTCCGATTCCCAAGCTTTTAATGTTGCCAGAGTTTGTGCCGCGAATGCTTCGTGAATTTCATAGAAATCGAAATCCTGCAGACTAAGCCCGGCATCGTTCAGCATGTCTGAAACTGCATACGCAGGAGCAAGCAATAAACCGTCGGGGCATTTGTCGAGAAAATCAATTGCCGCAATTTTGCCATAGCGAAGATACGCTTGTACAGGCAGGTTGTGTGCTTCTGCCCATTCATCTGATGCGAGCAATACGGCGCTTGCTCCGTCAGTGAGTGGCGTACTGTTGCCGGCGGTCATGGTGCCGGCGGAACTGCGGTCAAAAGCGGGTTTTAGTTTGGCGAGCTTTTCCAATGTGGTGTCGGGACGCATGTTGTTGTCGCGTTCAATGCCATGAAAAGGTGTGACAAGGTCAGCATAAAAGCCTTCACTCCATGCTTTAGCCGCGCGCTGATGACTGGTGAACGCGAGCTCATCCTGGGCTTCGCGGGTAATACCCCATGTTTTTGCTGTGCGCTCGGTGCTTTCTCCCATAGAAAGGCCTGTGCGCGGTTCGCCGCTGCTCGGTAGCTCCGGTTTGAAGTTGCTGGGCCGCAGACGCAGCCATGGTTTTAATTTGGCTGCAGCGGATTTACCGACAAAGCTCTCGAGCAGAATGCTGCGATAGCTATCGGGGTAAACAATAGGTGTGTCACTGACGCTATCGGTTCCGCCGGCAATGCCTGCGTCGATTTGTCCTAGTGCAATTTTATTGCCGACCTGAATGGCAGCTTCTAGACCGGTTCCGCAGGCGCGCTGGAGATCATAGGCCGGGGTCTCAGGGGCAAGCTTGGTGCCAAGCACCGCCTCGCGGGCCATGTTCCAGTCGCGGGAATGCTTCATTACCGCGCCGAGTGCGACATCGCCGAGCCGCAAACCATCGAGCTTATAGCGACTGACTAGCCCGTTCAGTGTTGCAGTCATCATGTCTAAATTAGATTGCTTTGAATAGCCGGTATAAGAACGGCAAAACGGAATGCGGTTGCCACCCACGATGGCGACTTTACGGGTATCACGGTAATGCATCGATTGCTCCGGCGAGGCTAAGATATTTCGATTATGCCTGAGGCTGGAGTGTTGCGTGAGGCTTCGCTGAGTCGTTTAAGCGGCAACGTTTATTGTCAGAGCCGCGGCTTCTGCGCCGGTGGTCTCTCTACCGAGTGCGGCATTGCGGTGAGGAAATCGACCATGCTCTGTAATAACGTCGTGCCGGAGCTCAGCGATCATTGCGAAGGTCTCAAAGGTTGCGTGCATGGTGCCGGAAACTTTAGGGACCATAGCTTTATAGACTTCAACCGAACGCGCTTGTATTTTTTCGGATTCTGCTCGTTGAAGCGGCATAAAGAAGAACATGCGCTGTATTGGGCTGAGGTCATTGTGCATGTTGCTGCTGGCACCCTTGGCGCATAATTGCAGAGCCAGCACATCACCAGCGTAAGCTTCTTTGCGACCGCGATATATGCGACGCGTGAACTGATCCAGCAGCAGAATCAATGCCAGACGACCTTCCGGGATTTTGGCCCAGTCGTTCTGTTGACCCCGAACAGCCGATTTCACCAATGCTCCGAAGCGCCGGCTAATTTCCCTATCCGTTGCGGTGTCGTCGTTAAACCAAAGGTTCATGCGGCCATCGAGCTTCGGTGAATCGAGGCTATCGCCGCTAAACCAGTAATTGAGGACATCTTGAT
>JABIQA010000069.1 GCA_018699155.1 Chromatiales bacterium | reverse complement strand
CGTTTTGGTGGTGAAGAGTTTTCGCTGATTTTATACGGACCTGCTAATAGCTATGGTCACGATCTTCCCGAACGGCTTCGCAAGCAGGTGGAGGAACTAAGTATTATCCACGAGGGTGCGCCTGAAACGGGCTACCTCACTGTGAGTATAGGTGTGGCGATTATTCATCCGGGCGCAAGCCGGAGTCTTGCGGGCTCTATCCAGATGGCCGATCAGGCTCTTTATGAGGCCAAAGATAGCGGCCGTAACAGAGTGGTTGTAGGCGAGTCAGGCAATACCAATGTTGAGACGGGCCAGTTCCGCGTTCGCAAGTATGGCTAAGGGATGCGAATCTTTGCCAGTTGATCTTTTGTTTTACCAGCTTCCGGTATTTGACATAGATACCCACGGCTCCTGAGGAGGAAGCGCATCTCCTGCTTGCAGCAATTCAACTGAGACATTATCAGGCGATTTAATAAAAGCCATGCGGCCATCCCGCGGCGGCCTATTAATGATCACGCCATTGCGCATGAGTTGTTCACATAGTGCATAAATGTCATCCACGCGATAGGCCAGGTGCCCGAAGTTTCTGCCTCCCGGATAGGGGTTGGTATTTGTTTCTGGATCCCAGTTGTAGGTGAGCTCAACCTGAGCTGTATCATCCTCATGCGCAGCTAAAAAAATCAGCGTGAAGCGTCCCTGCTCATTTTCGGTTCTGCTGAGTTCAATTAAACCGAGCTTGTTGCAGTAAAAGTCGAGTGAGGCATCGACATCGCTGACCCGAACCATTGTGTGAAGGTATTTCATATGGGTTTCCTTAATTTTTTTCTGTTGCTTATTACCCAGTGTGTTAGTGCTAGTCTACGGGGCTGCAATGATTAGCAGCGATACTGACACGATGCGCCATATTACTACCGTTATCCTCGACCTTGACGACACGCTATGGGATTTACCCCTTGTGATTAGTCATGCTGAGCAAGTTATCTACGCATGGTTTTCCGAAGAATACCCGCGGATCAACGAGCGTTTCAGTATTGCTGATCTGCGTGGATTACGTGAAAATATTGCTCTAGAGCATCCGACCCAAGACCATGATTTAATTTTTCTCCGCGAGCAAACTTATCGTCGTTTGGCTCAGATGTGTGGCTATGATGAGAGCTTGTATGCAGAAGCACTTGCGGTTTTTCAACGGGCACGGAATGAAGTGACCTTATATACAGATGTTGAGCCGGCACTGCGCTCGCTGAGTCAAAGTCACCGGCTGTTGGCGCTAACTAATGGTAATGCGGATCTTTCCGCTATCGGCTTGGATGTTTTTTTCGATGGGATTTATACTGCGAGGGATCTGGGCTGGGCGAAGCCCGATCCGAAGGTGTTTTTAGCGGTGTGCAAGCATGCCGGTGTTGAGCCCGGAGAAGTTCTGCATGTTGGCGATGACCCCCGTAACGATGTTGATGCGCCCCGAGCTATGGGCATGGCTGCAGTTTGGGTCAATCGGCGTGACAGGGTCTGGCCTGCAGATCTCGAATTACCCGTTCATGAGATTTCTGATCTGACGCCTTTAGCGGTTATGCTCAATTCATGAGTGTGTCGAATAAAGTTATTATTTTTGTGCCAGGCATTCGTCCTAAGCCGCCGGCTAAGGATCATCAGGATGCGTTATGGCGGTGCTTATTAGCTGGCGTTGAACTACTGAGTCCGGTAACAGCGGAGTCGATGGCGCAGGCGCAGGGGCCTTTTCAAGTGGTGCCCTGGAGTTTCGAGTATTACCGGGTGCACGCTGACATTACTCCTGACCTGCCAGGCATCGACGCGCTGCTTAAGAAGGCAGGGCCATCGAAAGCTGATTTGGCTGAAGCAGGCTCATTACATAGACGTTTTCAGCGATGGCTATACTCGATTGGCGATTCGATGCCCTTTATCGGCCGATTGTTTGCGTCGGAACCCTTGCGCCTTCGATTGTCGGAAATTGCCCGTTACTTTGATAACTCAGACCGAGTCGCAGACCGGATGCGTTACATGGTTAAGGAGGCATTGCTGAAGGCGTGGCAGGAGAACAAGAAGGTCATGCTCATCGGTCATAGCTTTGGTTCGGTCATTGCCTATGATGCATTGTGGGAGCTGGGCCACCTTGAAGGCATTGAAGATACCCTTGATACGTTTGTCTCGATGGGTAGCCCGATGGGACTTAGCTATGTGCGTCGCGATTTAAAAGGCGCCCGCTATAAAGGCGCTAAGCAGTTTCCAATTAATATTCGTCATTGGCGCAACATTGCCGCAATCGGCGAGGTTACCGCTCATCATGCGGCATTAAAGGAAATGCAGCAGACGATGGCAGCGGCGGGCTGGCTAAACGAAGCAAGTAATCACAATGAAGCAGTGAATTTTTTTCGTGGCCCTGACGGGCTCAATGTGCATAAATGCTATGGCTATTTTTATAATGCCGAAACTTCACAAATTATTATCGATTGGTGGAATGCTTAGTTAATTCTGTCCGGGCTTCTTGATGCTTCGGGTGTTGGCGTTATAACGAGATCAATACGACGATTTTCTGCCCGACCCGCTGCCGAGTTATTGAGTGTGATGGGGCGATTAGAACCATATCCTATTGCGTTTAAACGCCGCGGCTCAATTCGCATGTCGCTAATCATATAGCGCATAACTGTGTTTGCACGGTCTTCGGAGAGTCGTGCATTCAAGTCTCGCGGCCCGCTGGCATCGGTATGCCCCTCGACCATAATCACAGAATCCGGATACACTATTACCGCCTGATCAACTTTTTTTAACAGTTGTATCGAAGCATCGTTCAGAGCGCTCGAGCCGCTCGCAAACTGCAGGCCGGTAAGTCGCAGTACAATGCTTCTTCCTTCCCGTATCACGGATGCTTCAGTGGGCTCGAAAAGTTTTTCAAGCTGGATCAGACGCTCGAGACTGCGGGCTTGTTGTTCTTGCTGCACAATTAATTCATCGCGTTGGGCAAGGGTTCCACCAAGTTGTTGATCAGCAAGACGCAGCTCATCTTCTAAGCTGCCGATGTAAGCGCGACTTTCTGTAAGTAAGCTTTGCAGTCCTATTATCCTTGTGTCTGAGTTATTGATATGGTCGACAATGCTTTCTGCTGTGGTATCCCAGCCGTTGAGCGCATCGTAATCAAGGCCCGCAGCGGCATTGATTTTTAACAATCGATCTTCCCAGATCAGCAGTAGGTCTTCGGTGCTTAGCTGTTTGTTTCTTATCTGTTGCACCATCAGGGTAAGTTGCGTGGCATGTTTGAACTCGCTTTCGGCCTGATCAGCTAAGCCTATTGCTTCGGCATTGTCATAGCGATGTTGCTGCATCGAAAGAATTGCTGCCTGTAGCGATTTTTCGGCACGGCCAAATGTTTTTGGGGCTAGCTTTTCGGCATTGCCAAATGATGCAAGCGCCTCCGCCCCGCGTGCGCGGATCAGTAGCTGGTTTGTCAGTGCGTCTAACTCGGCTATGTCGAAAGTCGCAATTACAATGCTGCTGCGACTCTGCAGTTTTGAGGGCTCGGTGAGCCTCCCGCGTTCGAGATCACTGGTTAATGACTTCAGCAGCTTTTCGCCGCGCTGCCAGTCCTTGCTCGCCATAGTGTTGGCATTGGCACGCAGTGCGGCATCGCGCTTTTTAAGCACCCCGGCAATAAGGCTTTTGGCCCGCAGGCTTTTATTATTCGCGAGGGTAAGTTGAGCGAGAGCATCCGTAATTAATTTGTCGTTCCGTTCTTCGCCCGGGGCGACAGCTATGGCATTCATCGCACGTTGATATTTTTTGGCGGCATTAGGCCAAGCGCTTGGTGCAAGGATATTGGCGTGATTGCTTAGTGCGATCTCATAAGTGTTCTGCAGGTTCTTCTCTAAAATGCTTTGCGCCGCTGCATTTGCGCTAAAAAAACAGGTGAGCAGCACGAATAAATGCGCAGGATAAAAGACCTTCGAGTTTTGCATAACGCTCATTCCGTTTATTGGCCGGTGTCAGGAGCCTCTATTGTGCAGTCTATGTGACATATGTCACAAATACAGCGCTCTGTTCGAATGGTTCCTGAACTGTGCCGTGCTTCACAGTAAAGCTGTGCATCCATGTCTAATGTACTTACATGGCTACTAAATATTACACACGTTTTTTGATGCAGAAGGGCGGCAACAGCGCTACCGACGAGTATAGCGGTGTGGTCGAGATTCAAGCATCAACACAACAGTTATTAGATACCAAAGAGGTTGAAGCGATGTTGGCAAAGAGCTTCCATCTGGACAGTGAGCAGGTTGAAGTCCTGAACTGGTCGCGATTGCATTAAGCGCATTCACTCTACAGCCTGTCAGGGCTGCCTATGTACCATTCCCCTGTATTGCCCGACTTCGGTCGGGCTTTTTTTTGCCTCACTCCGGTGCGCCATGAGAAGATTGATGGATTCTCTCCCCTATAACTTAGGTTTCCGGCATTGGACGCAGATAAGAATAAGGTGGGTAGTGGTCAGAAATACCTCACCCCGCAAGGCTTTCGCGCTGTTAAGAACGGCGTAAAAGAGCCTGCGCGCATCCCGGAAGCCCCCGCCCGGAGTCGCAAGCCCGCTTGGCTAAAAGCGGAGCTGCCCAGCGGAAAAGGCTTTGCTAACCTGCGCAGGAATGTCCGTGAGCATGCGTTAAGCACTGTTTGTGAAGAATCTTTTTGCCCGAACATTGGCGAGTGTTGGAATAATGGCACTGCCACAATCATGCTGATGGGCAGCGTATGCACGAGGGCCTGTAAGTTTTGCGCTGTGGACACCGGCAATCCAAAGGGTTGGCTTGATCTGGCGGAGCCGCAGAACACTGCCCGGTCTGTCGAAATAATGGATCTGCGCTATGTGGTGCTCACGTCGGTCGATCGCGATGACCTGGCCGATGGTGGTGCCGCGCATTATGCCGCATGCATTAAGGCTATTAAGGCGCTTACTCCGCAAACTGCGGTTGAAGCACTGACACCGGATTTCTCCGGCAACGCTGAGGATGTGCTGACTGTGGCAGGCGCGGGTCTCGATGTATTTGCACAGAATATTGAAACGGTTGAAAGACTCACTTCGCGCGTTCGTGATCCGCGCGCAGGTTATCAGCGCACTCTGGATGTGCTGCGGTTGGCGAAAGAAGCTCATCCTGAAGTGTTAAGTAAAACCAGCTTGATGTTAGGTTTGGGCGAGACTCGGGATGAGATAGTCGCCACCATGGCCGATCTTCGTTCCCATAATGTCGATATTCTGACTATGGGGCAGTATTTGCAGCCCACCCGTCATCACTTGGCGGTTGAGCGGTATGTTAACCCTGTGGAGTTTCGCGATTTGCGCAAGATAGGCCTGGATAAGGGATTTATGGAAGTTGTGGCCGGGCCGCTGGTGCGGTCAAGCTATCGGGCTGACCGCGTGTTTGATCGGAATAACGCTGGTTTGAAATAAGCCAAAGATTTTTTATTTGACGCAACCCTGATTCGGGTTGCCGGAGTGGGTAATGGTTGAGTTTTTGTTTGAGTACGGCTTGTTCTTGCTGAAGGTGCTTACCTTCGTTGTCGCTATTGTTGTGGTATTGGTTTTGGCAATGGGTTTATCAGGTAAAAACGGTTTACAGCATGACCTTTCTATTAGTAGCCTCAATGACAAATATAGAGATATGCGCAATATGTTGCGCCAGGCAGTATTGAGCAAGCAAGAATGGAAGGCCGTTGCTAAGGCCGATAAAAAGGCTGAGAAGGTAAAAGGGAAGTCTGCTCCTGAGGGCGATAATGCCCGCAAGCGCACCTACGTTATCAACTTTGATGCCGATATGCGTGCGTCGGCTACCGATTCATTGCGTGAGGAAGTGAGTGCAGTGCTTTCTGTGGTACGTCCGGTGGACGAGGTTGTCGTTTGTCTCGAAAACCCGGGTGGTACGGTTCATGATCATGGCTTTGCCGCATCTCAATTGCAGCGAATCAGAGCGAAGGATATTCCTCTGGTGGTAATCGTTGATAAGGTCGCTGCCAGTGGCGGTTATCTTATGGCATGTGTAGCGAACCGCATCATCGCAGCGCCGTTTGCAATTATCGGATCGGTGGGCGTGATTGCGCAGGTGCCCAACTTTAGTCGCGTGCTCGAAAAACAGGGTGTTGATTTTGAGCAGGTTACGGCGGGTAAGTACAAGCGCACGGTAACGATGTTTGGTAAGAATACCGATGAAGATCGCGCCAAGTTGAAAGAAGAGCTTGAAGAAGTTCATCATTTGTTCAAAAGCATGGTTGCGCACTATCGTCCGGAGCTGGATATTGAGCGAGTCGCCACCGGCGAGCATTGGTATGGTACGCAGGCTATTGAGTAGGGCCTTATTGATGCCATTGGATCCAGCGATGACTACTTAATGTCGGCGATCACCGATTCTGATATTTACGCGATTACCTTCAAGGGCAAGCAGCCCCTCTTTCAACGTATCCAGCAGTCGATGATGTCGCTGGGTGATTCCTTTGCGGATTGGGTCAGCGATAGGGATGTCCGCAGTCGCTTCGATAGGTAAGCCGTGCGATAAGAATTGCGTTAATTTATTGGGTGCGCTGTGTCATAGCGACAATATATAGGGCAAATGAAACGATAATGTTGATGCCATCACTTCGGTTTCCTGCAGCAGTTTTTATAGCAGTATTGGTTTTGTCAGCGTGTGTTTCGCGCGGCGACGTTGAGAGCATCTCGGCTACCGAGTTTCAGAAAATGCGCACTGAGATTCCGGTCAGCCGTGACGTCGCTTTGCTCGCCTACGTAAACTGTGTGGTGAGCGATATCGTGGCGGAGTTGCCGGAGCCTTATAAGACGATGAATTGGGAAGTTGAGGTTTTCGACAAGGATTCGGCTAATGCCTTTGCTATGGCCGGCGGCAAAATCGGTATTTTTGTTGGCATTTTCAATGTTGCGCAGACTAATGATCAGTTTGCTGCGGTCATCGGGCATGAGATTGCCCACGTTACTCAAGATCATATGGTTGAGCGCATTAACCGTGCTCAGGTTACCGGTGGAGCAATTTCTGTAACGTCGATTCTGGTGGGGGATCAAATTGGTCTTGGCACCGCCGATACCCAGGCTTTGCTTGAGAGCACTGCCCAGGTTGTTATGTTGCTGCCATTCGGCCGAAAACAAGAGAGTGAAGCTGACCTTGTCGGCTTGGATTTGATGGCCTCAGCGGGCTTTGATCCGCGCGCTAGTATCCAGCTTTGGAAGAACATGGCCAATGCAGCGGAAGACGCGCCCCCGGAGTTTCTTTCAACCCATCCGTCTTCTGATACCCGGATTGATGATTTGAAAAGTTATATGCCCCAGGCATTGAATTACTACAATCAGGCCATTGCATCGGGCAAGCAGCCTCGTTGCCAAAAATAGCAGGCTAAAAATAAACCAGCAGTCTTGCGACTAACCTGTGCTGTAACGCAAAGTTATTGTTATACTTTTGCTTTCCGACACAGTCCCTTAACGGGGACAACTAAGGGTTCTAGCAGCGTTGTCTGATCTGACCAATACTGGTGTGTTTGTAGTTGAGGGATTGTCACGGGACAAAACAATTCCCGTGCATCGGAACGCCGTCACCGCGTTTCTTGGTCCCGCACCCCGCGGCCCCGTAAATCGTCCTGTTCAGGTTACCGGCTACGATCAGTATCGCCGTATTTTTGGTGCGCCCGGTTGCCACAGTCGCCTAGAGCATCTTATCAGGCAGTTTTTTGCCAATGGCGGCGATAGTGTCTGGATTGTTCGAGTGGTGGGTTCATCGCGACGTAACTTTATAGAGATTCCCTGTACGGATGGTGCCTTGATGTTGCGGGCAGCTAACCCCGGTCCTTTGGAACATATTCGCGCATCTGTCGACTACGATGGAATCACTGCTCTCGAACCCGGTTGTTTTAATCTGGTGTTACAACGGGTGCGCTCAGTAACCGAGCCATTGGTGGAAGAACAGGAGACCTATAACCGAGTCTCAATTGACCAGGGTGATTTGCGTTATATTGGCCATATGCTCGCGCAGTCGCGGCTGGTTATGCTGCCCACAAAAATCCCTACCATGTCTCCACTACCTACAATCCATGGTGATGCCGTGAAAGTGGTGAGCTATATTGACTGTCAGGTCGATTGGCCAAGAGAGGCTGCACCGGATGATTACGACTTGGTGGGCTCCGCTTCGGCGACAACCGGCTTGTTTGCATTAAACAGCCTGCCTGATCTGGATGTGTTGTGCATTTTGTCAGGCAAGGAAGACCGCGATATCGGGCCTGTGGCGCAACTTGCCGCAGACCGCTATTGCACCACTCGCCAGGCCATGTTGGTGGTTGACCCACCGGTTGCGTGGAAGTCGGTGATGGATGCGGTTGAAGACCAGGGACAGTTGCGCTTAACCAGCCTGAATATCATGACTTATTTCCCATTGTTGCGTACACGGTCAGATTCAGGAGAGACAATTATTGTGTCTGCGATGGGTGCCGTTGCCGGAGCATTGGTGGCTTCGCGCGAAAAACGCAACTTGGTGGCTCGTGACTATCGCAATGCAGTTACCATTCGTGGCCGTTATCGTCCATCGGTAGACCTTACGAATAAGCAATCGGCGCTGTTGGCGCGTTTTGGTGTCAATAGCTTGATGCCGGCCAGTCGTTTGCAGATGAAATTTTGCGGTGACGTCACTATGGCGCGCACCGGCGGTTTGACGGGTGAATGGAAGGCGCTAACGCATCGGCGTGAGGGTTTGTTTGTTGTTGGTAGTATCCGTAAGAGCACAATCTGGGCCGCTCGTGAAAGCAGCACCCCTGAGCTATGGTCAGAAATCAGCGAGCAGGTGCGTGATTTTTTATCTAAGTTACGCAGTGAAGGACGTCTTGCAGGCGAGTTTGATGAGCAGGCCTTTTATATTAAGTGTGATGCCGATACTAATGCTCATGGTGTTGGTCAGACCGGCGATGTTACGTTGCTGGCGGGTATCGCGTTTGAGCAAGCAAACAAATTCAGTGCTTTCAAATTTCACCGCGCTGGCGATAGCTGTGAAATCACTGAGCTGGGTGTTCAGTCAGACAGTTTCCAACGCAATTAATATTGCCTGAGTTTGCTGACTTAGCGCTTTGGCCCATTTTTTTAATCGCAATCATTAGGTGCAGACTATGCGAGTTTTTCTTTTGAGTACTACAGTGGCCATCCTAGCGGCATGTTCGGGGCCTGCTCCCGAAACCGAAGCAGTTGTTGAGATATCACCGGTGGCAATAGCGACTGCCAGCGATCATCGCACTGAAGAAGAGCGGCAGCGCGACCTGTATCGTCACCCAGAGGAAACACTTGAATTCTTTGGTCTTACACCGGAGCTCAGCGTGGTGGAGTTATGGCCTGGCGGCGGTTGGTACACCAAGATTATTGCACCGATGGTTCGCGGTGGAGGTACCTACTATGCGGCGCATGTTGATCCAGATTCCAAAGTTGAAATGCTCCGCTTGAGTGCTCAGAAGTATCAGGCGATGCTTGATTCAAACCCTGAGCTGTATGACGAAGTTCAGATGACCGTATTAATGCCGCCAGAACAGCTTGAAATAGCGCCTGCTGGCAGCGTTGATTTGGTTGTGTCATTTCGCTCAGTTCACAACTGGATGGCCTTCGATATGCAGGATGATGTGATGCAAGCGGTGTACAACGCATTAAAGCCGGGCGGCGTTTTCGGTGTAGTTGAGCATCGTGGTATTGAAGGGCAGGAGCAGAACCCGCGTGCATCATCGGGCTACGTGAGTGTTGCTGCGATGATCGCAATGGCCGAGAAAGCCGGCCTGCAATTTGAATCTGCTTCTGAAGTGAACGCTAACCTGGCCGATACCAAAGATTACCCTGATGGCGTGTGGTCGCTGCCTCCGCGCTTGCGTGGTGGCGAGCAGGATCAGCAGAAGTACCTAGACATCGGCGAGAGTGATCGCTTTACGCTGCGGTTTGTTAAGCCAGCCGAGTAGCGATCGTACTGTTCGAAACTGTTGTCAGGGCTTTTACTGCAGAAGATCGGCGGGGCGGCTTAGAAATTGCGCAGTCTTAAATGACGGCAGTGTATAGACCCACCCATTCAGTTTCGCTGCAATGCGCGCGGCTTGAGTTTGCGCTAGGCTATCGATGATATCTTCTGTCGGCGCGTAGCCAGCATCAAAGGTAAACAGAATTCCTTCTTCGCTTTGCCATGCATGGGTGTAAATTATGATGCCGCTGCGTGTATGGAACTCGCCACGAACCGCGGCGGTATCGGGCAGCTTGATTGCGGTTGCTGTGCTTACTGACTCCATATTCAGACCCGACAAAATACCAGCGATGCGGTTGCCGTTATGTTTGGTCGTAGAGTCCATATTTACATCTGTCATTGTGAAGTCGCTGCTTGTCAGGGGGTTTCTACTGAGTTGGATTTCGCTCATGTCGGAATGGATGATGCGAATGCTCACCAGTTCCTCGGCGGAAATGTCGAGCAGTTCTCGGTCCAGCCACTCGATATTATCTATGGGCAGGTCAATGCTCGTGCCAATAAGCCAGGCCTGCGCTTCATTGTTAAGCCGCACATATTGGCCATTGTTAGTGAAATCGCCAAACAGTATGGATTGGCTAAGCCCTTGTTTGGAGTCGCTAAGGGTCACTTCCAGCCCTCTCGCGCTCTCACGATAAATGCTTTCAACGCCAATCTTTTCATAGTGTTCTGCCTGGGTTGTTTTCGCTTCGACGAACTGTGCTGAGGTAAGCATTGCTATGGTGCTCGCCGCAAGTATGGCGTCGGCGCGATAGCCGCTGATTTCATCTTGCCAGCCTGTATCAGTAGAGATAAGCGCGGCAACTTTTCTATCGCCACCCGCGGTGACATCTAGCCTGTTAATGCGTTCCGCGCTCAATTCGTCCATCGGCACTAAAGACAGTTGGGGTTCCCGTTCCTGTTGCCTCAGCCCAAGGGCGATGAGACTAAAAATCAATAGGGTTGCGAGTAGCAAATAAAGAGTGCTGCGCTTCATACGCTGAGGCCTTTGTTGCCCTGTTGTCGCCAGACCTTTTTGCGTTGCCGACGATATAGAGCGACGGCGATGCCAGCGATGGCAACGAGCATTGGCATAAGCAAAATATTTACCAGTTTTAGACGGGTTCCCAGTGCCTCAATATCTTGGTTGAGGTTACGTTGAATTTGTCTCAGGTCTTTGCGGATGCGTAAGCGTTGTGCGACAAAGCGGCTGATCTCTGCCTGCTGGTTTTGATTGATCAACTGAGGTTCGTCAGCACGCGCAGTCTGCAGAGCAGCCAATCGCTGTTCAGTAATAGTCAGTTCGCCCTCCAGCTCGTCACGCCTTAGCCGGAACTTGGCATCGGCATACTCACGCAGTTCGGCAACTTTGGTAAAAGGTCTGGTGTAGACGGCTCTGCTGCGCATACCAATAAGGTCATCGCTGCCTGATAAGTTGTCCAGCGCATTGATTACAAAGTCTGCGTTGCCGGCGAAGGGAACAATCACCTTTTGCCCGAATTGATTTTGCACCTGTGCCCAATAGCGGTCGGTGAGCAGGTCGGTGTCGGCAGCAACAAATACGCTGATTGGCGTTAGAGCTCGTTGCAAATGAGCGTCACTAGTTGCTGGAAATGCGCTAGTAGGAGAGCCAGAAATTATGCCTGCAAGGATTTTCGGATTTGAATCTTCCTGAATCAGTGTGCTCAGGTCAGCCGGGTTAACCAGCTGCGGAATAAGCGTGGTTGGCAACAGAGTGGCCGAACGACTCGACTGCACAAGCGGGCTTAGCTGAACAGAAGATGCTTCTTCGGTTATTGACAGAGACCCGGAGAAACCCAGATTGATCGACGCTATACCCATGCTGATAACGCTGTCATCGCTAAGACCGGTCGCTTCGATGCTGAGCAGTCCTGCGTGGCGCAATGTTGTTTGCCCTTCGCCTATTACAGGTAGGGCAAACCGGACATCGCCGACAAACATGTCCGATTGGTAATCGATACCCCAGTGTTTCAGCAATGCAAAGTCAGATGCATTGTCGGTCCCCGGGCTAGTTTCGGCAAAAGGGTCGAGAAACAGCAAGGCCCGTCCTCCGCCAAACAGAAACTGCTCAATCGCGTATAGCGTTGCATCTGATAACTGCTTTGGTTGCACAATAAGCAGCAGGCTAATATCAGGGTCGATCGGCGCGCCTAGGTTGCCGGAGTTAACGTCCAGAGTCCGCAGTTCAAACAACGTTTCAATCTTGGTAACGATAGACCAGGGTGCTTCGAACTGACCGGTTGCCGGGTTATAACCGCCATTTATAGGTAGGGTGCTCATCAGCCCGATTACAGGCTTGCTCTGCTTGGCCAGTGAATACACCATTCTCGCGAGATCGTATTCGAGAAACATCTCCCGCGATATATCGAGAAACGGAATGCTCTCAATGCCATCGGTCGAGTTGCTCCCCATGATGCCGAGATAGATCGGGTCCACACCGAGATACACAGCTGTCAGCCCTAGCATTTGTGCCTCCTCCTCCTCCTCGGTAAACGGCAGCGGGTCGATAAGTTGTATACGAATACTCCCATTTGCAGCTGCCGCAAATTCGTTGAGTAGGGTTTCGGCACGTTCCGCATAGCCATGGAGCAATTGTTTATCGCCTGAAGCCGTTGCGGAATAGTAGAGTCGCAGTGTTATCGGTTCGTCAATTGATTCCAGTATTCGAATGGTGCCTTCAGACAGCGTGTACAGCTTGTTTTCTGTGAGGTCGAGGCGGATGCCTCGAAGCAGCTGACTGCTGATTGATACGGCAAGTACAAACAGTAATCCGATGGTGATGAGTCCGACGCGGTCAGTGAGCTTGCGGCTGCGACTGTGATTATCATTAATACTCACGTTACTCGGCCTTCTTAAGGTCGAGAATGACTGTGGTTGCGTATAGCCAGGTGCCGATAACCAATAAGAAGAATGCAATATCGGCAAGTTCGAGTACACCCTTACTCAGATTCTGAAAGTGAGTGAGGAAGCTTAAGTTTGCAATTGAATTTGTCACCGACGCTGGCAGCCAGATGCTGAACAGGTCAAGAACCAGCGGAAACCCTGCCAGCATCAGCATGAAGCACAGTGCGATTGTGATGATAAATGCGACTACCTGGTTCCGGTTCGCCGCAGACACAAAACTGCCTATTGCTAGAAAGGCGCCCGCCATCAAAAAGCTGGCAAGATAGGCCGTAATTATTGCGCCGTTATCCGGAGAGCCGAGGTAGTTCACTGTGATCCACATTGGAAATGTGAGTGACAGTGCGAGACCAACAAATAACCATGCAGCGAGGAACTTGCCAAGCACGGCCTGCCAGAGAGTAACCGGCAGCGTCATTAGCAGTTCAATACTGCCACTTTTACGCTCTTCGGCCCAGAGACGCATAGAGACGGCGGGAACCAGCAGTAAATAGAGCCAGGGGTGGAAGCCAAAGAAGGCAGAAAGATCAGCCTGCTCTCTTTCGAAGAAACCACCTAAATAGAATGTGAACAGGCCGCTGAGAAATAAATATACAACAATAAAAATGTACGCAATTGGGGTTGCAAAGTAGCTGCCTAGTTCACGTTTCGCGATTGCCAAAAAAGGACTCATTGAGTGGTGATCGTCCGGAATACGTCATCGAGGTTACCGGTTTCAACATGGCACTGTTCAGGTTGCCATTTTAGCGCTGCCGTGAGTTGATTGATGTCATAAATAATAGCTGCACCGTCTTTTGGAGATACAGTTATGCCTTGTTTGTCGATATTTATCTCTGCGCGCTCAACGTTCGCGATGCCAGCAATGATTGCGGCCCTAGCCTTTAGTTCTTGATCGCTAACCGAGTTTTGCCGGAACGTCAACGTAACGGCATTGTGCCAGCGCGACATTTTTATGAGTGCCTGCGGAGTGCTATCTATGAGTATTCGACCTTGCGCAATGATCATAGCCCGGGAGCAAACCGCCTCAACTTCTTCGAGAATATGACTTGAGACAAGAATGATCCGGTCGGCAGAAATCGCACTGATCAGTTTTCGTAGTTCGTGTTTCTGATTGGGGTCGAGTCCATCAGTAGGTTCGTCAAGAATGAGAACTTTCGGATCATGAATAATAGCCTGTGCCAGCCCCAAGCGCCTGCGATAGCCTTTGGACAGTGTGTCTATGGGCTGCTGTAATACACTGCCAAGCTGCAGTGTATCGACAACGCTGTCGATGGCAGCGGCTTGCTCATGGTTTAAAATACTTCGGGTGTCGGCAATGAAGCGCAGAAATTTCAGCGGTGTCATATCACCATACAAAGGTGCGCCCTCGGGCAGATAACCCATAATTCTTCGTGCCGCCAGAGAATCGTCGCAAATAGAGTGACCATAAATATATGCGTCGCCGGCAGTTGGCGTAACAAACCCTGCGAGCATGCGCATGCTCGTGGTTTTGCCGGCACCGTTAGGACCCAGAAAACCAAGCACCTCGCCCTGATCAACCTGAAAGCTGAGGGCGTCAACGGCCAGAAAATCTCCGTAGCTTTTGCTCAGTTTGCTGACTTCAATCATGAAGGCGATGGTCTAACTTTAACGGGTGGCTGATAAGTCCGCAGATGATGTTACCGGTTTGATCAGGCTCACTGCCAGTATCGCAGTTGCGGCTACCGCGGTAACTACTAAAAATGGCACGAGGTAATTGCCCGTAGATGTTCTGAGTTGCCCGATCAATACCGTTCCAAGCGCAGCACCAATGGAATCGATAAAGACGATAAAGCCAAGTATTTTACCAAGAGAACGCTGCCCGAAACTTTCAACGGCAACCAGCTGGATCATTGTGAAGCAGCCGCCAAACCCAAACCCGAAGACTGCAGCGAAGAAGGTTAAACGCAGGCTATCGGTGGTTAACGAAAGCTCGCCACCAGAGTAGTTAAATAGCAGCAGGCAGCCTAGGAATAAAATACAGCTGGCGATTTGCATGACATGGCGTTTGGCGATGAAGTCGCTGACTGCACCGAATAAAAACTTGCCGAAAAAACTGCACCAGAAAATTAGCGAGAACAGGAGCGTTGCGCGTTGCGGAGTTAGTGCGGCTTCCTGTTCAAAGAAAATGGTTACCTGACTGTTCATCGATTGGATACTAAACCATAGGCACGCGGAACCCAGCGCCAGCGCCCAGAGCGTAATGCTGCGCATTGCTATGCGCAGTTCTACCCCATCAGCGGGCGCGGTGGTGTCGGCATCGTTATCCGGAGTGGGGGCAGACTTTAACAATAGGAAGCCCGGCACAA
This sequence comes from Chromatiales bacterium, assembly GCA_018699155.1. Lineage (GTDB taxonomy): Bacteria > Pseudomonadota > Gammaproteobacteria > Steroidobacterales > JABIQA01. The sequence continues at coordinate 5,883 of JABIQA010000069.1, read as the reverse complement.
AGGCAAAGCAGAAGAACGCGATGGCAAGTGCACCCATTCCCCAGCGCCAGCCATAGTTAGGATTGAGTACTAACGGCGAAATAGCCAGTGGTAATACGGCACCGGCAAGACTCGAACCTGCTGCAAGTATGCCTATCATTGAGCCGCGGCCCTTCTGAAACCAGGCAGTAATAAGCACAACATTTGGCATGAGCCCAGAGCAGACCAGCCCAAGTGCGAGGCCCGCATGGATGACATACAGCTGTTCTATGCTGCCGGCAAAGGGGTAGCTGATAAAGCAGATCAGCATCACCACCAGTCCGGCGCGAATGATGCGGATGACGCCAAAGCGATCTATTAATGCACCCGCAAACGGCGCCAAAAATGCCGCAGCGAGTAGGGTGATTCCGGCGCTACGGCTAATGACAGCCGAGGTTACCGAGAAGTCTTCCATCAACCGCGGGAAGAGGTTTTGCGGCACAAAAATAGCCATGCCATTAGTAAAGAAGTAAATCAATACCGCTACAACGGCGATTGTCCAGCGATATTGGTTGTCGGGTGAGGGGTTCATCACTCGTTAATCTATAACGGTTCGCCGTCAGCATCCAGTAGTATTATTTCACCCATGCCCAGTGTTTTGAGTTGTTCTTCAATCTTTGCGCGATCGCCGACAATGACCCAAACAAACTCGTCAGGCTTAACCAGAGCATCACCCGCAGAGTTGACCTCGGCCAGAGTCAGTTGGTTGATGGCGGTTGAATAGTTATCCCAGTAGTCATCAGGCAAGCCAAAGCGCACAATCTCGACTAGGCTGCCGAGGACTGCCGCGCCGGTTTCCCATTTGCCAGGCAGAGACAGCGTATTGGTTTTTTTGGTGTGCGCCAATTCATCTTCACTCGCTGGGTTTTCGCCGATGATGCCAGACAGCTCCAGTTGTATTTCCTGAACAGACTCCATGGTTTTGTCCGTTTGTACCGGCGCATAGATGATGAGAGGTCGTTGGGCTTGGGTAGGCCAGATAAGGCTGCGTGCGCCATACGACCAATGCTTATCCTCGCGGAGATTCATATTGATGCGCGATGATGAGAGTCCGCCGAGAATATCGTTAATGGTTTCCAGAGCGACATCGTTCGAATCAGCTTTGGAGGGGAGCAGACGAGCTGCAAAAATCATGGATTGCTCTGCCTGCGGCTTATCGATTAGATAGATGGCATTAGTTTTAGTTGCGCTAACCGATGCTATGTTTTTTACCGGTATGTCGCCCTGCGCCCAATCGCGGAACAGAGCTTCAACTTTGGGCGCTATCTCGGCCATGGTCGTGTCGCCAACCACAACCAGTGTCGCGTTGTTGGGGCGGAACCAAGAGGTATGAAAATCGACTAGGTCTGTGCGTGTAATAGCACTCATTGACGATTCGGTACCCGAACCAGTTAGCGGTTGGCCATAGGCATGCTCATCGCCATAAATCAGGCTCGGTAAAACCCGCAGCGCCATGCTGTTTGGCTGGGTTTTTTCCTGCTGGATTTTGGTGAGGTACTGGGCACGGATTCGCTCTATTTCCTCGTCGGGAAATGCAGGATTCAAAATAATGTCGACATAGATATCGAGTGATGCATCAATATTTTCAGTAAGTGTTGACAGATTCACCGATACGTTATCGAGATCTGCACCGGTGGTAAGTCCAGTACCCAATTGACCGAGTTGCTCGCTGATCTCAAGTGCCGAGCGTTTGCGCGTGCCGTCATCAAGCATCGACATTGTGAGCGCTGCCGTGCCAGGCTTGCCGAACTGATCGGCCGCGTAACCGGAATTAATCTGCAGGCTCATTTGCACAATGGGCACCGCGGGGCGATTTGCCACGATGAGTGTGAGGCCGTTATCCAGCACAGCACGTTCATAGTCAGGGAAGTCGATGCCGGTAAATTCGGCCACTGCCGGGGCTTCGCTGCGGTCATAGCCTTCCGATGTGGCCTTGAGTTCAGGGTAAGGAAGGACTTCTGCAATGTAGGCGCCCTGGCCTAAATACTCCATAGCCGCAGTCTGCAAGTCTTTGGTACTAGCGCCCGCAATTGTTTCGTTGGTTACGGCGTAGTGACCCGGATTGCCGGTATACACCATGTTCTTCGCGAGCATTGCTGATTTGCTGGGCTGCCCGCCGATATTCTCAAGACTGCGTATAAACCCCGAGCGATATTCGGCTTTTATCCGTTCGAGTTCTTTGCTGGTGGGGCCTGATTTGATAAACCGCTTAAGTTCTTCACGAGCAATGGTTTCGAGTGTCTCGAGTGATACCCCCGGCTTTGGTGAAACTTCAAGATACACTAGTCCGGCAATTTCCCAGAAGGTCGTGTCAAGCGCAACATCGGTCGCCAGTTGATCGTCATACACCAGCCGTTTGTAAAGCCGGGAGTTTTTGCCCTGCCCAAGCACAGCGGCAGCCATCGAAAGATAGGCGGCTTCGGTGCTGCCCCAGCCGGGCGCCGGCCATGCCATGTAAAGACGAGGCTGAGATACACGATCTTCAATAATCTGCCTGCGGTCGACACTATGGCGCGGCACCCATTCACTGAATGAGCTCAGCGGCGGGCCGGGAGGAATATCACCGAAGTAGGTGGTTACTTTGGCCAGCACTTCTTCCGCATTAACGTCACCGGCAATAGCAATTACCGCATTGTTCGGGCCGTAGTAAGTTTTGAACCATTCGCGAACGTCATCAAGACTCGCCGCATTTAAGTCTTCCATTGAACCGATGGTTGCCCATGAATAGGGATGTGCTTCGGTAAAAACCTGCTCCAGCATAAACTTCCAAACCTTGTTGTAGGGTTGATTGTCGCTTTGGCGCTTTTCGTTTTGAACCACGCCGCGCTGCTCGTCGAGTACTGCTTGATCAATAACGCCAAGCAGATGACCCATGCGATCCGATTCTAAGAAGAGGATTTTATCCAGTGCGCCCTTGGGCACGGTTTCATAGTAGTTGGTGCGATCAAACCAGGTTGTGCCGTTTAAATCGCTGGCGCCAAGTTGTTCTAATGTTTGCAGATATTCGCCCTGATAGTTCTCTGAGCCTTGGAACATAAGGTGTTCAAACAGATGCGCGAAACCGGTTTTGCCAACGGGCTCGTTTTTTGAACCAACGTGATACCAGACATTTACCGCAACAAGTGGCGCTTTTTTGTCTTCATGCACGATCAAGGTCAGGCCATTATCCAGTGTGTACAGTTTGTACGGCACCAGGTCTTCTGCTTCGGGGGGAGCCGGTGAGCAGGCCGGCAACATGACAATGAGGCTGAAGAAAATCAAAGCGACTGAACGCGTAGCTAAAAACATAGATGTCTTCCAATTTGTTTGTGCGACTGATAGCTGAGACTATAGTCAGAGTTTAGCGTTGATCTAGCTTTACATAGTAAACAGATTTTGGCCGATGTTGTTTGTAACTTCATCGGCCACAGCAATCTATAGAGTCTAATTTTTAGTGGTAGTTCAGTAATATGAGTCAGCGTAAGGGTCTTTACCCGCCAATCACACCTTATAGCAGCGGTTATCTCCGTGTATCGCCCTTGCATGAGCTGTACTACGAAGAGTGCGGTAATCCGCAGGGTAAACCGGTGGTGTTTCTGCATGGCGGCCCGGGTGCCGGAATTAATGCGGCGGCCCGACGCTTTTTTGACCCACAGGTTTATCGGGTCATTTTGTTCGATCAGCGGGGCGCGGGTAAAAGTCGCCCACACGCCTCGACAGAAGAGAATACGACCTGGAAGCTGGTTGAAGATATCGAGACGCTGAGAACCTTTATGGGTGTAGAGCGTTGGCAGGTATTTGGTGGTTCCTGGGGCAGCACGCTGGCATTGGCGTACGCACAGAAACACCCTGAGCGTGTAACCGAACTGGTCTTGCGGGGTATTTTTTTACTCAGACATCAGGAAATACAGTGGTTTTATCAGCAGGGCGCGAGTTCTGTGTTTCCGGATCATTGGGAGAATTTCCTTGCGCCGGTGCCTGATGATCAGCGTGAGGATATGGTTGCCAGCTATGCCCGGCTGCTAAGCAGCCCGAATCGTGAAGAACGGCTGCACGCAGCGCGGGCTTGGTCATTGTGGGAGGGTGTTACCAGCAACCTTGAAATGGCTGATGCCGGCGTCACCCAGTTTGCTGCAGATGACTTTGCGCTGGCATTGGCACGCATCGAGGTTCATTATTTTGTAAATAATGGCTTTTTCGATGACCCCGATCAATTATTGCGGGATGTTGATATTATCAGGCATATTCCGACGGTTATCGTGCAGGGCCGTTACGATTTAGTATGCCCAATGGTCTCAGCCTGGGATCTGCATAAAGTTTGGCCGGAGGCTGGTTTTTTTGTGGTGCCCGATGCCGGCCATTCGTCATTTGAGCCGGGCATTATTCACGAGTTGGTTACAGCGACCCAAGGTTTTTCAGGAAAAATTTGATGAGCGGAATTCTGATAAAAAATGCGCAGGTCGTAAACGAGGGTAAAACACAGGCTCTCGATGTGCTTATTAAGGACGGTCGTATCGAGTTAATCGGCGAGGCAATATCTGCCGGCTTAAATGACAAGGTTATCGATGCAGAGGGCCTGCATTTACTGCCGGGCATGATTGATGATCAGGTGCATTTTCGTGAGCCGGGCTTAACTCACAAGGGAGATATTGCAACCGAGTCGGCTGCTGCGGTGGCTGGCGGTATTACCAGTTTTATGGAAATGCCGAACGTCGACCCATTAACTGTGACCCTCGATGAGCTCGAAAAGAAATATCAGCGTGCGGCCAATCGAGCCCATGCTAATTTCGCATTTTATCTGGGCGCGACCAATACCAATATCGATGAAGTCCGCGCGCTGAAACCCGGCCAGGCCTGTGGTGTAAAGGCGTTCATGGGCGCATCTACCGGCGACATGCTGGTTGATGATGCTGGCGCGCTGGAATTGCTATTTGCCGATTGCCCGATACTAATTGCCACGCATTGCGAAGACACGCCGACAATTAAAGCCAATGAAGCCAAGGCGCGCGGCGAATTTGGCGAAGATGTGCCGATGCTTGAGCACCCCCGCATCCGGTCGGTTGAGGCTTGCTACAAGTCTTCGTCTTATGCGGTTGATCTGGCGCAGCGGCATGGCTCACGATTGCATGTGCTGCATATTACGACAGCCAAAGAGCTCGGCTTGTTTGCCACTGGTCCGGAGACCGCCAAGCTCATTACTGCAGAGGCCTGTGTCCATCATTTGTATCTTGATGATGAGAGCTACTCGACCTTAGGCACACAAATAAAATGCAATCCCGCAATTAAGTCGCCTTCTGATCGTGAAGCGATTTTGAAGGCCTTGGTTTCAGGCAAAATTGATGTAATTGCTACAGATCATGCGCCGCACACGCTTGAAGAGAAAAATTCGACTTACTTCAAAGCACCGGCCGGCCTGCCATTGGTGCAGCACGCATTGCAGTTGGCGCTTGAGCATGTGCACGATGGGCGTTTTGGTATCGAGTTGGTTGCGCATAAAACGAGTCATGCGGTGGCCAACGTGTTTGGTTTGAAAGATCGGGGTTATATTCGAGAAGGTTACATTGCCGATTTAGTGTTGGTCGACATGACCCGGGTTACCGAGGTCAGTCGCGAACAGATTCTGTACAAGTGTGGCTGGTCGCCGTTTGAAGGCGTCCGGTTCCGTTCTAGTATTGCTGCAACCATGGTTAACGGGCAGTTTGTATGGCGAAACGGTGAGCTGTGTGCGCCAGCGGCGGGGCAGCGACTCGATTTCGTGGCTTCTCGCTGAGCAGAGCTGCGTACCTTCAGCGCCGCTTCCGTGAAACCGAGATTTTTGGTGGATTTTGCCCCTCAGCATCGAAAAATTGCGCGGATTCCGGCGCGAAAGCTTACTTGCTTGCCAGG